>CAZXVO010000027.1:12329-27300 GCA_964643835.1 uncultured Phenylobacterium sp.
GTCCGCCAACCTGACCCTGCTGGCCGCCGGCCAGCGCAAGGCCCAGGCCCTGCGCACCCAGACCGCGCGGCTGGAGAAGGTGCTGGACGCCGCCGCGTCCTGCGACCAGGCCATCCTGCTGGGCGGCTGGAACACCCGCTGTTCGTCCGCCGTCCAGCGCCTGGCCGAGCAGGCCGGCGCGGGCGCCCAGACACTGATCTCCGCCCGAGCCGCTCTGGACGCCGCCGACGAAGACCGCGACGCCGCCGTCGCTCGGGCCGAGGCCCGCTGCATCACCCAAGCCCAAAGGACAGCCCGTGCCCAGGACGCCCGCCGTGGCGCTGTGGTGGATGGCGACGGCCTTCGCGTCTACGACGCTGAGCGCCTGCGCCTCCGCTGGCAGCAGCCCTGAACCCGCCGCCCCGCCGGTGATCCAGGCGCGGATCGAGACGCGCCTGGTCTGCCCGGCCGAGCTGGCCCAGCCGATCCCCGCGCCGGTGGCCACGCCCGCCGGCGCCATCATTCGCGCAAACGAGGCCGGCGACGCCTACCTGGACGCCAAGGACGCCCGCGAGGGCCTGCTGGCCGACCGGCTGGCCGGGGCCAAGGCGGAGTGTCCGAAGTGAGCGACCGCACCGCCATGCACCAAGCCCTGGAGCAGGAGGTCGCGACCACCTGCGAGCTGATGATGGCTGAGGGCCGAGCGGTCTTCAGCCTCGTCATCGTTCGACAGGACGATGCGTACACCGTTGCCCGTGACGGCCGTGGCGACATCACACCGGAGGTGCTGATCCACCTGGCGAAGCTGCTGGAGCGTGAGGTCTCCACCCTTCGCCAGCGCGCGGCGGACATGCTCGCATGGGCGACGAGGCCGATCTCGCCCAGCGCTATGAGGAGCGCGAGCGACGCCAGGCCCTGGGCCTGGTGCGCCGCTCAGGAGCAAGCCGCCTTCCGCTGGGCCGCTGACTGCGTCGACTGCCACGATCCCCTCGACGAAGCCCGTGTGAAGGCCTGCCCAGGCGCCACGCGCTGCATCACCTGCCAGGAGGCGTTCGAGCGCCGCCGGGCCTTGTTTCCGAGGCGCCGCCTTTGACCACCCTACTCAAGTACTGGCCGCTGCTGACCGTGCCTGTGAACCTGTTCGTGCTGTGGATCTGCTGGTCCATGCGCCAGTTCACCAAGAACGAAGTGCAGGCCATCGTCGCCGGCGCGACCAAGCCGATCGTCGAGGCGGCCGAGGGCTTGGCCTCACGGGTCGCCGCCCACCACGACACCATCACGCGCCACGACGGGCAGATCGAGGAGATCCGCGCCGACATCAAAGACCTGCCGACGAAGGCGGACCTGGTCCGCGTCGAGGGCGAGATCCGCACGGTGGCAGAGGCCGTAGCGGCTGCGAACGCCGGCATCAGCCGGCTTGAGAACTACTTCCTGGAACGCGGCGTCAGGGGCGACCGGTGATGAGTTACGCTGAGCACTTCTCAAAGCATCTGCGGCTGGCGGTTCTTCGCCTGCTGAACGAAGCCCCGGCCTGCCGGGCGAACAGCTCCATTATTCACTCGGCGGTCCACCACCTGGGCCTGTCGGCCAGCCGCGACCAGGTGCGCACCGAGCTGGTGTGGCTGCGCGAGCAGGGCCTGGTCACGCTGCAGGAGATGGGCGACCTGTTCGTGGCGACGGCCACCGAGCGGGGTGTCGAGGCGGCTGAGGGCCGGGCCAGCGTGCCGGGCGTCCAGCGCCCCACGCCGAAGGGCTGACCATGGGCGCGCGGTCAAAGGTGGAGCGGCTTCCCGAGGGCGCGCGCAAGGCGCTGGAGGAATGGCTGGTCGAGTTCAACGCCGGGCGGCTATCGCTCGACGAGGTCATGGACCGGCTGGAGACCCTGCTGGAGTTCAACGACGCCAAGGCCGAGCCGCCGAGCCGATCGGCCGTGTATCGGCACGCCCAGAAGTTCGCGAAGCTCGGTGAGCGCATCAAGCGCAGCCAGTCCTTCGCCGACGCCTTGGCGCGCGAGGTCGGCCCTCAAGTCGCGGACGGCAAGGGTCTGCAGGTGCTGATTCAGGCCTTCCAGTCGCTGGCCTACGACATGATCGGCAACCTGGACGACGAACAGTCGCTGGATCCCGAGAACCTGGCCTTCTTCGCTCGGTCCCTGAAGGACGTCTCCAGCGCGCTGAAGACCGACACCGACCGGGCGCTGCGCATCGAACTGGAGACCCGCAAGAAGGCCGCGGCCGAGGTCGACAAGCTGGGCAAGAAGCTCGGTTGGTCGGCGGATACCGCCCAGACCGTCCGCGCCCAGATCCTGGGCGTGCGCCCTGACCAGGTGGCCGCCGAGCTGAAGCCGCCAAAGAAGGCCGGTGGAGGCTGACCATGAACGAGACTGGGATCGAGACCGAGGACACCGAGGCCGCCCGTGCTGACCGGGCGGCCGAACTCATTCCGCCTTCGAAGGGCGCTCAAGACGTCCTCGACGCGGTGGAGCTGTTGGGCGCTGAGGGGGTGTTCCACACCTATCAGAAGCGCGCGGTGGCCCTGTCGCACCAGGTCGATCTGCTGGTCATCGAGAAGAGCCGCCGGGTCGGCATCACCTGGGCCTTCGCCGGCGACGACGTGATCACCTCGGCGACCGCTCGCGGTCAGGGCGGCGACGACACCCTCTACATCTCCTACAGCCAGGACATGGCGCGCGAGTACATCGACGCCTGCGCCGGGTTCGCCAAGGCCTTCATGGGCATCGACGCCCAGGTCGGCGAGTTCATGTTCGATGACGAGGTTCCGGGCGACGACGCCACCAAGCAGATCAAGGCCTTTCGGATCGACTTCGCCTCGGGCTTCTGCATCCAGGCGCTCTCCAGCGCGCCGCGATCGCTGCGCGGCAAGCAGGGCCGGGTCCGGATCGACGAAGGCGCGTTCGTCAACAGCCTGGAGGATCTGATCAAGGCCGCCATGGCCCTGGTCATGCTGGGCGGCAGCGTGGTGGTGATGTCCTCGCACCATGGCGTCGACAGCGAGTTCAACAAGCTGATCCAGCGCATCCATGCCGGCGAGCAGGAGGGCTTCGTTCAGCGGATCACATTCCAGGACGCTATCGACGACGGGATGTACGAGCGGGTCGCCAAGATCCGCGGCTACGAGCTGACGGCCGAGGCCCGCGACGCCTGGGTGGCCAAGATCCGCAAGCTGTACGGCGCCCACGCCGCCGAGGAGCTGGACTGCATCCCGTCCAAGGGCACCGGGGCCTGGCTGAGCTTCGATGAGATCGAGCGGTCGCAGGATCCCGACATCAAGGTGCTGCGCCTGGCGTTCCCCGACGCCTTCGCCTTTCAGCCCGATCACATCCGCCAGGCCGAGGTGCTGGAGTGGTGCGAGGCCAACCTGAAGCCCGAGCTGCTGAAGCTCACCGCCCATGACCAGGTCGCCGTCGGCGGCGACTTCGCCCGGCGCTCCGACCTGTCGGTCATGTGGCCGCTGCGGATCACCCCGACCCTGACCTTCCCGACGCTCTTCGTCCTGGAGATGCGCAACGTCCCCTTCACGGAGCAGGAGTTCGTCTGGAAATATGTGTTGCGCCGGCTGCGGCGGTGGCGGGCCGCCATCGACGCCCAGGGGAACGGCGCCTACCTGGCCGAGCGCCTGGTGCAGGAGTTCGGGATCCGGGTCGAAGCGGTGACCAACACCAACGCCAACTGGTGGCGCGAGCATGGCCCGCCTGTGAAGCAGCGGTTCGAGGACAGCCGCACCACGACGCCGCGCGACCGCGACATCAGCACCGACCTTAGAGCCGTCAAGATGATCGGCGGCGTGCCCTCGATCCCTGAGACGCGCACCACGGCCAAGGGCGAGGACGCGGCCACGGCGGATGCCAGCGCCAAGCGCCACGCCGACGCCGCGGTCGCCATGGTCCTGGCCCACTTCGCCCAGCGCCAGGGCATCGCCGGGGACATCGACTTTCAGTCCGGAGGCTCGGCCCTGCCGGCCCCCGCCAACATCTTCGAGGACCGGGGTTTCGGCCTGGTCGCCTCCGAACTCACCCTTGAGGGCTACTGACCATGGCTGAGACGCCGCCCCCGGCCGCGCCGATCGACCAGGAGATCGCCAGCTCGGCCGATGGCCGGGACATCACCCAGAGCTTCTACGGGCCTCTGGCCGAGCTGCAGGACACGGTGCTGCGCGGCCTTGGCAGCCGTTGGGAGGCCTATCGCGAGATCCGCCGCGATCCGCAGGTTCACTCGACCTTCCAGCAACGCCGCCTGGCCATCGTCTCGCGCCCGCTGGTGGTGGAGCCCGGCGCCCAGGACGCCCGCAGCGTGGCCGCCGCGAAGTTCCTGGAAGAGAACCTCCGGGCCATCGCCTTCGACCGTTCCACCAAGACAATGAGCTGGGGCCTCTTCTACGGCTTTGCCGTCGGCGAGTGCATGTGGAAGCTGAAGGACGGGAAGATCTGGCTGGACCGGGTCAAGGTCCGCACCCCCTGGCGGTTCCGCTTCAATCGCGAAGGCGGTCTGCAGCTGCTGACACGCCAAGCGCCCATCAAGGGCGAGGCGATGCCGGACCGGAAGTTCTGGGTGATGTCGTCGGGGGCGGACAATGACGACGATCCCTACGGCCTGGGCCTGGCGCACCAGCTCTACTGGCCGGTCTACTTCAAGAAGATGGGCCTGAGCTTCTGGCTTCGCGCCCTGGAGAAGTTTGGCTCGCCCACCGCCGTCGGGACCTATCCGGCCGGGACATCGCCTGAAGACCAGAAGAAGCTGCTGGCGGCCGCCATGGCGATCCGGGTGGATGGCGCCGTCATCAAGCCCGACGGCACCCTGCTCGAGCTCCTCGAGGCGGCGCGCGGCACGGTCGACCAGGCGACCTTCTACAAGTTCTGCAACGGCGACATCTCCAAGACTGTCCTGGGTCAGACCATGACCACGGACGACGGCGCGTCGCTGGCCCAGGGCAAGGTTCACTTCGATGTCCGCGACGAGCTGACCGACGCCGATGTCGAGGAGCTGTGCGAGAGCTTCATGCAGGGGCCCGGCCGCTGGCTCACCGAATGGAACTTCCCCGGCGCGGCCCTGCCGGTCCTTACCCGGCCCAGCCCCGAGGACGCCGAGCGCGCCTCGAAGCTGACCAAGGAACGGGCCGAGACCATCAAGACCATGGGCGAGGCCGGCTATGAGCCCGAGGAGCCGACGCTGGTGGAGATGTTCCCTGGCTGGCGCAGGAAGGATGCTCCGCCGCCGCCGGCCGTGGCCTTCGCCGAGGGCGACGCGATCGGCCGGCTGCGGACCCAGCTGGCGGCGACCTTCGCCGCCGCGCCTGAGGCCGACGCCATCGAGGCGTTCATCCAGGATCTCGACTGGGAACCGCTGGTGGAGCCGATCATCGCGGCGGCCGAACAGACCATCCAGGAATCGGCCACCCTGGCGGAGGCCGCCGATCGGCTGGTCGAGATCTTCGGCGCAGCGGCTCCGCCCGCCTTCACCGACAGCCTGACCTCGGCGCTGTTCCAGGCCAGGACCGCCGGTCGCCAGGGGATCGGCTTGGCGCCGGGACGCGACGCCGACCAGGCTGACTAATGGCCGACCTCGTCTTCAACCGCGACCCCGCAGCCGAGGCCTATGACTATCTGGCGCGCAAGGCGGTCGGCGGTCGGTTCTCTTTCGACTGGCGCGACGTCGAGAAGGAGGAGCACGCCTATAGCTTCGTGGTCGCCAAGGCGATGTCGGCGGACCTGTTGACGGACATCCATAGCGCCCTGACCTCGGCCATGCGCGAGGGCAAGACCAAGGAAGACTTCGCCGCCGAGCTGCGGCCGGTCCTGCAGGCCAAGGGCTGGTGGGGCAAGAAGCGAGCGGTCGATCCCAAGACCGGCGAGGAGCGCCAGGTCACCCTGGGCACGCCGCGCCGCCTGGGCGTCATCTATGACACCAACATGCGGATGGCGCATTCAGCCGGCCGGTGGGAGCGCTTCGCCAGGTCGGCCGCGACCAGGCCCTACCTGCGCTACAACCACGTGCCGCAAGAACACCCCCGGCCGATGCACGAGGCCTGGGACGGGATCACGCTGCCCATCGGCCATGCCTTCTGGCTGACGCACTACTGTCCGAACGGTTGGGGCTGCAAATGCTTCGTCACGTCGGTCCGCCGCACCGCGACGGTGACCTCCGAGGAAGAGCTGCAGCGGCGCGGCGTCTATGACACCCAGCCTTGGCTGAACAAGCGCACCGGCGTCACCCAGCTGGTCCCCAAGGGGATCGATCCGGGCTTCGACTACAACGTCGGCCTGGCGCGGGCGCGGGCGCTCGCCCCGCCGCCGATACCCGAGCCCCAGCGCGCCTACGTCCAGGGCGACCGCATGCCGGCGGCTCCGCCGGAGCTTCCCGCGCCACGCCCCCTGCCGTCTGGGGTCAAGGTTCGAGACGACCTGGCCGGCGAGCCTCAAGCTGTGTTCGAGGCCTTTTCGAAGGTGATCGGAAAGGGCGAGGGCGAGATCTTCACCGACGCAGCCCAGACGCCGCTAGTGATCAGCCGCCGAATGTTCGAGGCCCACGACGCAGCCGGCGTCTCGATCGGGGCAAAGACTGGGCTAGTTAGCCGCGCGAAGTTCGCGGAGATCTTCGCGGCTACCGTTCAGGATCCAGATGAGATCTGGCACTCGCTGCAGGCGCGGGCCGACGGGACGACGGTCCTAGTGCGCAACCTACTCGCGGCCTGGGATGTGCCGGGCTCGGCCCGCATGCTGTTCGGAGTGATCTTTCATGAGGGCGCCAACCGCGGCGTCTGGATGGGGACCAGCGCCTTCGGGCCGGGCAAGGCCAAGAGCGCGGCCGACCAGGCCAAGCAGGCCATGGTGGGCTTGCGGGTAGGGACACTTGTCTTCCGGCGGAAATGAAAAAGGCCCGCGCGGGTGTTCGCCGGGCCTCGTGGCGCCAACCTGGAACTCAAGCACCGGGCCGTGGTCAACGCCCACTCAAGATAGGCGCGCCGCAGCCCTGCGCCAAGCCCCGTCCACAGGCGCGCGCGTCCGCGGCTCTTCCACGGGGGCATGTAGCGCTACAATGCAGAGATGAGCACTGACTCGACCAACCCACCCTGGCGACATCACTACGTCCCGCAGTGTTATCTGAAGGGCTGGGCCGGCGCTGATCAGCAACTGACCGAGTACAAGTTGATCCCGCACACGGGGCGCATCGCGGTGCGACGTCGTCATCCCGCGCAGACTGGGTTTCAGGATCGGCTCTACACCATGGAGGGGCTTCCGCCTGATGTTGCCGAAGCGCTGGAGCAGCAGCTCTTCATGCGGGTCGATCAGGAGGCCTCGGATGCGCTCCACCATTTCCGGCACGTCGGCACGCAGCCCTCGCCGCGAGTCGTTCGGGGTTGGGTGCTTTTCCTTCTCTCACTGATGCACCGTCACCCAAGCCAGATTGATCGCATGCGGGCATTGTCGACCCACTATGTCGACGAGGCTTTCTCGGAAGCTCCCGGCCGCGCAGACCTGGTCAAAGAGATAGGTGGCCCCGAAGCGTTGGAGGCCTTCATCGCGAACAATCGCGAGGGCATGTACCAGCAGTTCTTCGCCCAGAGCGTCGCGAGAGTGTGCAACAGCGGCCGGACCGGCAAGGTCATCGCCGGAATGAGGCACCATCTGGTCTCGATCACGGGGCGAGAGCGCCTGGTCACCTCCGACCGGCCGCTCCTGAGGGCTTATGGCCTGGAGCAGCCGGAGGGGCTGCTGATCTTGCCGCTGGCGCCCCGCCTCCTTTGGGTCGCGACGAACGGGCCGAGCGCGGATGAAGTGCTTGGCGCGATCTCAGGCGGCGGGCCTCGGGCGCCGGCCATCAACCGTCTGGTTCTCAGGCAGGCTTACAAGTACGCCTATGGCGTCTGCGAGAACCACCTGCCCGATGTGGAGCTGCACTTTGGCAAAGGCCCTGAGGGGCCGTGGCGCATCCATGCGGGCGTGCTTCCAGGGGAGGCCGTGTAGGGCTTCAGGGCGCGGTTGGCGGCGAAGATGGCCCCCAACCCCATAGCGCCCGTCTAGACCCCTTCGAAAGCGTTCGAGCGCGGTCTCTCGAATGGCGCCTTGCCTCTGGGCCGCCGCTGCGGGTAGCTGAAGGGAC
Organism: uncultured Phenylobacterium sp.; assembly: GCA_964643835.1. Classification (GTDB taxonomy): domain Bacteria; phylum Pseudomonadota; class Alphaproteobacteria; order Caulobacterales; family Caulobacteraceae; genus Phenylobacterium. The sequence continues at coordinate 20,426 of CAZXVO010000027.1, forward strand.
TGTCCAGCGCCCAAGGCGGCGCGAGTGACAACTGTCAGGGGCTACGCCTCTCCCGACGATCTCCATGGTGACTGCAACACCCGCCGGCGTCCAGCGCCGGCCGCAGCGCCATCTGAGAGCCCGTCACCCATGCTCGAAAGCATCGAGACCTTCAAACCCGGCCGCCATCGGGCGAGCAATGGTCAGGTCTTTGAGTTCACCGCCGACCAGGTGGCTGAGATCGCCGCCTCCTACGATCCGGCCATCGCGGCCGCGCCGATCGTGCTGGGCCATCCGAAGAGCGACGATCCGGCTTGGGGCTGGGCGGAGAAGCTGAGCGTCAATGACCAGGGCGTCCTGGTCGTCACGCCCGAGAAGGTCGATCCCGCTTTCGCCGAGGGCGTGGATGCGGGCCGCTATCGCTATGTGTCGGCCGCGCTCTATGCGCCGGAGGATGACCGCAACCCGAAGCCGGGCTCCTGGTATCTGCGCCATGTCGGCTTCCTGGGCGCCCAGCCGCCGGCGGTGAAGGGCCTGCGCCCCGCCTTCTCGGATGATCAGGGCGACGTCCTGGAGTTCTCGATGGCGGACGGCTTCTGGGTCCGCGACATCTTCCGCAGCATGCGCGACTGGATGATCGAGAAGTTCGGTCTCGACGCCGCCGATCGCGTCATCCCGTCCTGGTCCGTGGACAACGTCGAGAAGGACGAACCCACCCCCGTCACCGCCGCTGAGCGGCCCGCCTTCTCGGCCGGCGACGCGGGTCCGGTCACCGCCGACATCGTCGCCGAGATGGCCGCAAGGGAGGCGGCGCTCGCCGGCCGCGAGGCCGACCTGGCCGCGCGTGAACAGCGGATCGCCGCGCGCGACGCCCAGTTCTCCGAGGCCGCCCGCGCCGAGGCGCGCGGTGAGGACGTCACCTTCGTCGAGGGGCTTCTGGCGGACGGCCGTCTGCCGCCCGGTCACAAGGACCGCGTCCTGGCCCTGTTCGCGCAGCTCGATGGCGACGCCACCGTGGCCTTCGCGGAACCGGACGCCACCGCCCGCGGCGAGCTGCGCCAGCTGCTCTCCGGCCTGGGCGTCAGCATCACCTTCGCCGAGGCCGCCCCGTCGGCCGACGCCTTCGACCCCACCAGCGCTGACAGCGCGCCGGAGATCGCCCGCCGGATCGGCGAGATCCGCGCGCAGGCCGCGTCCGAGGGTCGCCTGATTTCCTTCTCCGAGGCGGCCGCCCGGCTCGCCGACTGACGTCCACTTCAAGGAACAGCCTCTATGCGTCCCGAACCCGCCATCCCCTACGCCGCCGGCGCCGTCGTCAATCCGCGCCGCCTGGTCAAGTTCTCGGCCGACGGCATCGTCGTGCAGGCCGCCGCCGCCACCGACGACATCATCGGCGTCTCCGACAGCCTGGGCGCCGCCGCCCAGGGCGCTCGCTGTGAGTGCTACGTCGGCGGCATCATCGAGGTCGAGGTTGGCGGCAACATCGCCCGCGGCAAGCCCGTGACCTCCGACGCCAACGGCAAGGCCGTCCAGGCCGCGCCGGCCGCCGGCGTCAACAACCGCATCATCGGCTTCGCCCAAGCGACCTACGTCGCCGGCGACATCGGTGAATTCCTCGGGGCGCTCGGCAGCATCCAAGGCTGATCCACCGCACCACCTGACCTCCACTAGGACCTGACCCACATGGCCGACGCGCCCTTTCCCGTCCACCCGACGTACACCGGCATCGCTCTCGCCTATCAGAACGAGGAGATGATCGCCGACCAGGTGCTGCCTCTGGCCACCCCGGTCGGAACGTCCGAGTTCCGGTACAACTATTTCCCACCGGAAGAGCAGCTGACCGTCCCCGATACCGCGATCGGCCGGCGGTCGACTGCGAACACCATCGAGCTGACGGCGCAGGAGCTGTCGGCCAACACGGCGGACTACGCCCTGTCGGACCTGGTCCCGAATAAGGACATCGCCAACGCGCCGCCCGGCTATGACCCGCTGGCCCACGCCACCGAGGTGGTGACGGAGCTCCTGGTTCTGGCTCGCGAGGTCCGCGTTGCGGCCTTGGTGCAGGACCCGAACACCTATCTGGTCGGACAGAAGGTCCAACTGGCCGGCGCTGCCCAGTTCTCCGATGCAGGCTCCGACCCCTTCCAGGTGATCTATGAGGCCCTGGACGTGCCGCTGATCCGGCCGAACACGATGGCGCTGGGCCGGTCGGTCTGGACCAAGCTCGCCACCCATCCGAAGGTGATCTCCAAGCTCTATGGCGCGGGATCCACCCGCGGCAAAGCGCGCCTGGCGGACCTGGCCGAGGAGCTGGAGATCAGCAAGATCCTGGTCGGCAGCGCCCGGGTGAACATCGCCAAGAAGAACCAGGCGGCCAACCTGCAGCGGGCCTGGGGCAAGCATATCTCGCTGCTCCACCTCAGCCCGCTGGCCAACAACGATCGGGGCATGACCTTCGGCATGACCGTGCCGTTGGGCCAACGTCGCGTCACGCGGGTGATCCCCGAGCCCAAGATCGGCATCGGTGGCTCGCAGCGGCCGCAGGTCGAGGAGCAGCTGAAGGAGCTGATCGTCGCCCCGGCGCTCGGCTACCTGATCCAGGACGCGGTGGCCTAAGCTCATGCGCCTGCAGCTCACCACCATCGCCCTCGACTTCGACGGGAAGCGCTTCGACGAAGGCGCCATCGTCCTGGTCGGGGAGGACATCCCGGCCGACCTGGCCCAGGCCCGGCTGGCGGCCAAGACCGCGATCATAGTTTTCGACGGCGAGACCCCGCCGCCGGAGGTCATCGCGTCGCTGGGCGATCTGCGCGAGGCCATGGAGAACTTCCTCCAGGCTCTGGAGGCGATGGTGGTGGCTGTTGAGGCCGCAGGGCCTGCGTTCGCCAGTCTCGCGGTCGATGCGGCCGAAGAGTTTGTGGAAGCCTTCGAGCCCCGCTTCGAGGCCCTTCGTCCGCGCCTTGAAGCGCTTGAGAGTTCGGTCAGTGAGCAGGCTGCGGCCGCGCTCGCGACCGCCGACGATAACCCCAGCGAGCAGACGGGCGGCCCGGCCGCCCCCCCCCCGGGGCGGAGGCATCGGCCTCCGCCGGGGATCCCGACGCCGTTGCGGGCGATCAATCCCAGGCCGGATCCGCGCAAGCGGCGGCCGACCAGGCCCCGGCGACGGACGCCGGGGCCATCCCTTCCGAGCGCGGCTCCGACGTCTCCACCTCCGCAGAAGCGGCTGGGACTGGCGACCCGGGAACCGCGACCCAGGCCTCGTCCAGCGTGAGTTCGGACGAGGCCGGCGCGGCCGGCGCGGGCGTCGAGCCCCCGTCGGCCGTGGGCGCCGCACCCGACGCGGAAGCCACCGAACCCAAGGCCAAGCCCCGCAAGAGCGGGAAGTAGGGAGCATCCCGGCTGAGCCATGGCCTATGCGTCCGTCGCTGAATTTGTGGACTACGTGACCGTTGCGGAGGCGACGGCGCTGGCCAAAGCCGTTGCGCCGGCCACGGGCTACGACAGCGGCCGGATCGGCGTCGCCCTGGCCAACGCCAGCTCGGAACTCGACACCTACTTCGCCGCCAAGTACCCGACCCCGCTGGATCCCGTGCCGGACACCGCGCGCCAGGCGGCTATCGCCCTGGCCCGCGAGGCCCTCGACCGCCAGGGCCGCGACCAGGTCAAGGCCGAGGCCGCCCGCTGGCGCGCCTGGGCCAAGGACGTGGCCAAGGGGATCGCGGTCCTCGGCGGCGGCGTTGTTGGAACGGACACGCCCGCGCCGACCACCGCCGCCGGCGGCCAGTACGCCGCGCCGGATCGCGTGTTCGATGACACGGGCCTGTCGCCCTTCCTGGGGCGCTGGTGATGGGCGTCGCTCTGACCTTCGGCCTGGATGTCGTGGCCGCCGAGGCCGGCCTGGACGGGATCGTCGCCCGGCTGACCGACAAGCGCCCGATGCTGGAAGACATCGGGGCCGAGCTGGAAAGCTCGACCCTGGAGCGCTTCGTCACCAACGTCGGGCCGGACGGCCAGCCGTGGAAGCCGTCGCTGCGCGCCAAGCTCAAGGGCGGCCGCACGCTGGTCCACACGGGCATGCTGCAGGGCTCCGTCCACTACGTGGTGGATGGCCAGGATGCGGTCGAGGTTGGCGCAGGCGGTCCCGCCGGGAAGTACGCAGCTATCCACCAGACCGGCGGGCGGATCACCGCCAAGGGCCAGGCGCTGAAGTTCCAGCTCGCCTCGGGCCAGTTCATCCAGGTGGCCGGCGTCGATATCCCGGCGCGGCCCTACCTCGGGCTTTCGCTGGCCAACCGGACCGCCATCATCGAGATCGCCCAGGATCACGCCGCCGGAGCCGGCGCATGATCGGGCTCTATCAGGACATCGCGACCCGTCTCACCGACCGCTGCCCGGCGATCCTGCAGGCCGTGGCTGGCGTCAGCGCCCGCGAGGTGGTCGAGGCCCTGACGATCGGGCCGGACGTGACCGCCATTGTCGCGCCGATGGGCGACCGGGCGGACCCTGTCTATTCGGGCTCGCTCAAGGTCACCCTGACCTTCCCCGGCGGCTTCAGCGAGTACGAGCCAGCCCGCGACCAGATGAAGGCGTGCCTGCGCGGCTGGAGCCCGGAAGGCTCCTCGATGCCGCTCCAGTACGCCGGCTCCCAGCTGCTCCAGTACTCGGCCTCCGAGGACGGCGGCCGCTGGATGACGCTCTTCGAGTTCACCGTCACCACCCAAGCAACCTACGAGCACCAGCCGTGAGCAGAACCCCGCGCAATGCGCCCAGCCAGGCCGACCAGGCCCCGGCTATCGATCCCTTCGAGAACCCCGGCAGCTACCGCCGGAACACCGACGGCAGCTACACGCGCCTGGACGAGGCGTCCAAGCCGCCGGAGGGCGCAACCGGCCCCATTCTGCCGCCCAGCAGCGCCGAGGCGATCGCCAACGCCCTGGCTGCCATCGGCCATGAGCCGCCGGCCTATCTCGGGGGCGACCCCGCGCCCGGCCACGATCTGACCACCACCACCGAGCTGCCGGCGTCCAACGCCGGCGGCGAAGCCTAAGCCGGAGATCCGCGCGTGGAAGACAAGCAACTTCTCTGGGTGAAGACCGAAGTCACCAACGGCGTCGATCCGGTCGCCGCGGCGGCCGACGTCGTTTGGGCCGAGAACGCCAGCTTCGCCCCCAAGGGCGAGCGCGTCGGGGGCGATCCGGCCATGGCCGGCCTGGGCGGCGTGAAGGACTACATGTACGGCCAGTACGGCGAGGTCTCCTTCGAGGTCCCGCTGGGCGGCTCCGGGGCTGCCGGCACCGCGCCGAAGTGGGGCAAGCTGCTCCTGGCTTCCGGCTGGTCAGAGACCGTGTCGGCCGGGGTTTCGGTCACCTATGCGCTGGCGGCGAACCCTGCGGCGGCGTCGAGCGCCTCGATCATCTGGCGTGACGGCCGCCGCAAGCACGCCCTGTCCTGGGCGCGCGGCATGGCCAGTTTCAATGTCGAAGAGGGTAAGCGCCCGACGGGGAAGTTCACCTTCCGGGGCATCCTCACTCCCGTGGTCGACGGCGCGGTGATCGCCCATGGCGACGCGGTTTGGACCGGCTGGAACGACGTTGATCCGGTCAGCCAGGCGATGACCCAGTTCAGCTACAACGCCCAGCAGGTCCCGCTTCGCGCCCTGTCGTTCGACCAGTCGGACAACATCGTGTTCAGCGACCGGCCCAACCAGAAACGGGTGGACCTGGCCGGCGCCCGGACCTGGTCGGGCAAGATGAAGATCGACACGCCGCTGCCGTCGGTCCTGTCGCTTGAGGCCCTGGCGATCGCGAACACCCTGGCGACCGCCACGCTGGTGCACGGCACGACCGCCGGCAAGATCCTGACGCTGACCTCCAAGTCTCAGAACGAGATGCCGAGCTACAGCAAGGTCAAGGGCGTGGATGTCACCGACGTGAGCCTGTCGCTCAAGCCCAGCGCCATGAACCTGGACGATCAGTTGGCCCTCGTCTGCACCTGACGCCGCCGCGCGCCTGCCCCGATCGGGGCGGGGGGCCGAGAGGTCCGCGCGCCCTTCCTTTGGACTTCCCAACGCTCACGGAGACCATGAACCATGGCCGTCAAATTCAAGTTCGAGACCCTCGACCAGGCCGTCGAGATCGAGTGGCCTGTGAAGGTCAACCAGCCGATCGCCGGCGGCAAGTTCGAGGAGGCCAGCTTCACCGCCCGCTTCAAGATCCTGCCCGTGGCGGAGATCCAGGCCATCGAGGCCAAGGCGGCCAAGGATGGCAAGGCCCAGATGGCGGTGCTGCGCGAAGTGCTGATCGGCCTGGGCAAGGACGAGGGCGAGCTGACCGAGGCGCTGAGGGACCGGCTGCTGGCGCGGGACGACACCCGCACCGGCCTGCTCAAGGCCTACGGCGAGCTGGTCCAGGGGGCGATGGCAAAAAACTGATCGAGGCGGCCCAGCTGATCGCGCTGGGGCGCCGCACGTCAAACCGCCTGACCGCCGCCGAGCTGGAGAACTTCCGCCTCGACCTGGAAGCCTTCGGCGCACCGCCTGAGTACATCGCCGCCGCCATGGCCGACTTCGCCAACAGCTCGGAACCCGACGAGGACTTCCAGGTGCTGCCCTGGAACGTCACGGCGGTGAAGGCCTTCCTGGCCCTGCAGAGCCAGTGGCGCTGGGCGTCCCTGTCGACCATGGGCGAGGCGCGGATCCTGCGCACTGGCCTGGCCTATGAGGCCATCGAGACCACCTGCCGGCTGCGCCGCATCGAGCTCGGCCCCGACGACTTCGAGCGGATCCAGGTCATGGAGGCCGCCGCCCTCACTGCCTGGTCCGAGGAGGCTCGGGGATGAATGACCTGATCGCCAAACTCCGGTTCGAGGTCGACAGCGGCGATTCGGTCGCTGAGCTG
>CAZXVO010000027.1:27310-27556 GCA_964643835.1 uncultured Phenylobacterium sp.
AGGCAGCCAGCGCGGCGAACCAGAGCATCGCCCAGGGCGCTGGCCAGGCGGAAGCCGCAGTAGAGGCCCAGGCGAGCAGCTTTGGGGATCTCCAGCGGGCGGCGACCCTGGCCCATCGGTCCATCGTCGTGGAGGCGCACCAGGCCCAGACGGCGCTGGACGGCATGCGGGCCTCTGCCGGCACGGCGCTGACCTCAGTCTCGACTGGCTGGGAAGGCGTCGCCGCGGCCTGGCAGCAGCACGACT
>CAZXVO010000028.1:0-12141 GCA_964643835.1 uncultured Phenylobacterium sp.
CACCTCCCCCTATCCGCGCTCCGCGCTGGGGGAGGAACGCGCTCGACGGGGCGGGCCTCTAGCGTTACTGATCAACGATAACCTGAACAATCAGGGCGGAGGGAACGGAACATGGCGGGTCGTCTGGACGGCAAGGTCGCGGTCATCACCGGCGGGTGCTCAGGCATCGGCCTGGGCACAGTGGAGCTGTTCGTCGCGGAGGGCGCCCAGGTCGTGGCCGCCGACATCCAGGACGAAAAGGGCGCCATGCTGGAGAAGCGGTTCGAGGGCCGTGTCCGCTACGCCCACTGCGACGTCACCTCCGAAGACGAGATCAAGGCCGCGCTCGACCTGGCCAAGAGCGCCTTCGGCGGTCTGGACATCCTGTTCAACAACGCCGGCATCTCCGACCGCATGGGCGCCATCACCGAGGTGACCGCCGACGGCTGGAACTGGATCTTCGACATCCTGGTGCGCGGCCCGGCGCTCGGCATGAAGCACGCGGTTCCGCTGATGCTGGAACGCGGCGGCGGCTCGATCATCAACACCGCCTCCATCGCTGGCCTGCAGGCGGGCTTTGGCCCCATCGCCTATTCGACGGCCAAGGCCGGCGTCATCCATATGAGCCGCTGCGCCGCCGCCCAGCTGTCGCCGCAGAAGATCCGGGTCAACGCCATCTGCCCGGGCCTGATCGCCACCTCGATCTTCGGCGCGACCCTGGGCATGCCCCGCGAGGGCGCCGACCAGCTGGCCGCCATGGTCGCTCAGAACGCCGCCAGCGCCCAGCCGGTGCCCAAGGCCGGCCTGCCGGACGACATCGCCCAGGCCGCCCTGTATCTGGCCTCCGACGCCTCGGCCTTTGTCTCCGGCATCCACCTGGTGGTGGACGGCGGCATTACGGTGGGCGGCCGCCACAGCTGGGATCCCAACGCCGGATCGCCCTTCGCCCAGATCTTTGGCGAGACCTTCATGACCCAGATGGCGGGCCAGGAGGCCGGGTGACCTCGACCCTCGCCGCCCGGGTGCAGGGCCTCGCGCCGAATGTGCGCGGGGCGCTGTGGATGCTGGCCTCGGCCCTCGCCTTCACCGCCATGACCACCCTGGTGAAGTTCCTAGGCGACGACTATCCGCCATCCCTGCAGACCTTCTATCGCCAGCTGGCGGGCTTTGCGGTCCTGCTGCCGGTGATCCTGCGCCACCGGGGCGCGGCCTTCGCCACCACCCGTCCGGGCATCCTCCTGTTCCGGTCGGCGGCGGGGACGGTGGGGATGATCCTGTCCTTCTACGCCTTCCAGAAGATGCCGTTGGCTGACGCGAACGCGCTGTCCTTCACCCGCACGCTTTGGCTCGTGCCGCTTGCCGCCTTTGTGGTGCGCGAGCATGTGGGCCCATTGCGGATTGGCGCGGCCCTGGTCGGTTTCGCGGGCGTGCTGATCATGATCCGGCCAGGCGCTGGCGGGCACTTCGAGGTCGGCGTGCCGGCCCTCGCCATGCTGGGCTCGTCCTTCCTGTTCGCCCTGACCATCACGGGCATGAAGGTGATGACTCGCGACCATTCGCCGACGGTCCTCTTGGTCTGGTCGGCCACGCTCGGCCTCGTGCTGGCCCTGCCAGGAGCGTTCCTCGCCTGGCGCTGGCCCGCGCCCGTGGATCTTGTTCTGCTGTGCCTGATGGGCGTGATGGGGACCATCACCCAGGCCTGTTACATCCAGGGCATGGCCATCGGCGACGCTGGCGCCATGGCCCCCATCGACTATGTGCGCCTGGTCTTCACGACCCTAGCCGGCTTCTTGCTGTTTCACGAGCTGCCCGGCCCGGCGACCCTGATCGGGGCCGGGATCGTAGTCGCCTCGACCCTGTTCATCACCTGGCGCGAGCAGCAACAGGCCAAGGCCGCGGCGCTGGCCGCCGACTAATCCTCCGCAGCGACCTTCTCCAGGACCGCCCGGGCGGCGTCCTTGTGCTCGGCTTTCAGGTTCTTGCCGATCACCGCGATCAGGGCCGCGAACACCGCAGCGTCATCGGTGAAGCCCAGCACCCCCAGGAAGTCGGGGATCGCATCGGTCGGCAGGACGAAATAGGCCAGGGCCGCCATCATCAGCCCCTTGGCCGCCGTGGGTGTGGCCGGGTCGCGGGCGCAGAACCATACCGAGAGCGCATCGGCGGCGAAGGGAACCCGCGTCGCCACCTTGCGGATCTTGGGCCAGAAGCCCTTTGCGACCCGTTGTTCGTTCACCTGAACCACCGCCGGGGCAAGGGCTTTGGACGGGTCCAGCGGCGCCTTCGGATCGAATCCGCCTGCGTTGACGTGACGTGAATCTTTGTGCGCGGCGCTCATCGGGCTAAAGGCTCGGCTTCCAACGGTTTCTCCAACCTAACCGAGAACGGGAGCGCAGCGTCCATGAAACTCGATTCCTCCATTTCCGCCGTCATCACCGGCGGCGCCTCCGGCCTCGGTGAGGCCACCGCTCGCGCCCTGGCCGCGCAGGGCGTCAAGATCGCCATCTTCGACCTGAACGAAGCCAAGGGCGAGGCCCTCGCCAAGGAACTGGGCGGCGTGTTCTGCAAGGTCAATGTGACCTCGGAAGAAGACGTCGACGCCGGCTTCGCCAAGGCCCGCGCCGCCATCGGCCAGGAGCGCATCCTGGTGAACTGCGCCGGCACCGGCAATGCGATCAAGACCGCCAGCCGCGACAAGGCCACCGGCGAGATCAAGCACTTCCCGCTGGATTCCTTCAACTTCATCATCCAGATCAACCTGGTCGGCACCTTCCGCTGCATCGCCAAGTCGGCGGCTGGCATGATGAGCCTGGATCCGCTGCCCTGCGGCGACCGCGGCGCCATCGTCAACACCGCCTCCGTGGCTGGTGAAGACGGCCAGATCGGCCAGGCGGCCTATTCGGCCTCGAAGGCCGGCGTCATCGGCATGACCCTGCCGATCGCCCGCGACCTGTCCAACGACGGCATCCGCGTCAACACCATCCTGCCGGGCATCTTCAACACCCCGCTGCTGGCCGCCGCGCCGGAAGCCGTGAAGGCCGCCCTGGGCGCCCAGGTCCCGCACCCGAAGCGCCTCGGCAACCCGGAAGAGTACGCTCACCTGGCGCTGACCATGATCACCAACAGCTACTTCAACGGTGAAGACGTCCGTCTGGACGGCGCCATCCGGATGGCCCCGCGCTAAAGGACCTTCCCCGCGGCGGCCTCGGTCGCCGCGGGAACCCTTGATCCGCTTGCGCGTTCTGGGCGGTTCAGGGCTGACTGTTGTCGGGCCTTATGGGGGACGACGACATCATGGACGCGCGGTGGGCCGGCCGTTCGATTTCCGACCTTGAGCGTCCCGCCGTCGCCTATGCCGCCATCTTCGGCGCCCTGGCCATGGCCATCGCGGCCCGCGCCCTGGTCGGGCTGTTCGTGCCCGCCTCCCCGAACTTCATGGCCTTCTTCCCTGCCGTCCTGGTCGGCGCGCTGGTGCGTGGCGTCCGCGGAGGATTGATCGCCACGGCGGCCAGCATCGCCGCCATCTGGATCCTGTTCATTCCCCACGGCGCGACGCCGGAGGTTTTCCGCGCCCAGCACCTGCAGCTGCTGCTGTTCGCCCTGACCGCAGCCGTGACCGTCTGGATCGCCACCGTCCTGCGCCGCGCCCTGCGCCGGGGCGACGTGCTGGCCCGGCGGCTCACGGTGATGCACCAGCAGTCCCTGGACGCCTTTGTTATCCTGGCCCCGGTGCGCGAGGCCGGCCAGATCGTCGATTTCACCTGGACCTACGCCAACGCCGCCGCCGAGCGCACTGCGCCGGAAGGCCAGGGCCTGCTGGGGCGACGGGTGCGCGAGGTGTTTCCCGACACCACCGGCCAGGACATGGTCCGACGCCTGACCGAGGCCTATGAGGCCGGCGGGCCGGACGACATTGAGGTGCGCCGGCTGATCGACGGCGAAGAGCGCTGGATGCGCTCGTCAGCCATGCGGCTGGATGGCGAGATCGCCGCCACCTATCGCGACATCACCGCCCAGCGCGCCGCCGAGGCCGCCGCCCAGCGCAGCCGCGACGAGTTCGAGCACATCGCCAACACCGCCCCGGTGATGATCTGGATGAGCGGCCGCGAGATGGGCGCCACCTGGTTCAACACCTCCTGGCTGGCCTTCCGCGGCCGCAGCCTGGAGGCGGAGCTGGGCCGGGGCTGGACCGAGGGCGTGCATCCGGACGACCTCGACCGCCTGCTGGGCGCCTACGAGGCCCACTTCGGACGCCGCGAGCCCCTGCGTATCGAGTATCGCCTGCGCAACGCCGGCGGCCAGCACCGCTGGATCGACGAGGTCGCGACGCCCAACATCGAGGCCGACGGAACTTTCCGAGGCTATATCGGCGCCTGCGTCGACATCACCGACCGCCGCCAGGCCGAGACGGCGCTACGGGCGGGCGAGACCCGGGTCCGCGCCCTGGTGGACTCCCTGCCCCAGCTTCTGTGGTCCAACCGGACCGACGGATTCTGCGACTATCTCAGCCCGCAATGGGTGGCCTATACCGGCGTCCCCGCCGAGCAGCACCGCGGCGAGGGCTGGCTGGAGGCGGTGCATCCAGAAGATCGCGACCGGGTGATCGTCGCCTGGACCGCGGCGGTGACCTCTGCAGGCGCCTTCCTGGTGGAGTACCGCGTCCGGCGCCATGACGGGGTCTGGCGCTGGTTCCACGGCCGCGCCGCACCGGTGCGCGACGAGACCGGCGAAATCGCCCGTTGGTTCGGCTCGTCCTCGGACATCACCGAGATCGTCGAAGCCCGCAGCGACCTGGAGGCCGCTGTCGCCGCCCGCACCCGTGAGCTCGAAGCGAGTCTTGAGGAGCGCGCCCGGGCCGAGGCCGCCCTGGCCCAGGCCCAGCGCCTGGAGACCATCGGGCGCCTGACCGGCGGCGTGGCCCATGACTTCAACAACCTGCTGACCGTGATCATCGGCGGGCTGGACATGATCCAACGCCGTCCTGACGACACCCCGCGCGTGACCCGCCTGGCCGAGGCGGCCCTGGCGGCGGGGCGACGGGGTGAGCGCCTGACCCGCCAGCTGCTGGCCTTCGCCAGGCGCCAGGAACTGAACCCTGAGGTGCTCGATCTCGCCGCCCTGATCTCGCAGGTGGAGCCCCTGGTGCGGCGGGCGGTGGGCGCCGGCGTAATCCTGAACGTCGACGCCGACCCGGACCTGGGCGTCGCCCGGCTGGACTCGGCCCAGTTCGAAGCCGCGCTGCTGAACCTGGTGGTCAACGCCTCGGACGCGGTGGGCCAGGCCGGGCGCATCACCGTTCAGGCCGAGCGACGGGAGCTCCAGGCCGGCGAGGTCCAGGGCGCTTCGGCGGGGACCTACCTTACGATCTGCGTGGCCGACGACGGGCCAGGCATGGACGCGGAAGTGGCCTCCCGCGCCTTTGAGCCGTTCTTCACCACCAAGGAGGTGGGCAAGGGCACGGGCCTCGGCCTCGCCCAGGTCTATGGCTTTGTACGCCAGTGCGGCGGCGCGGTCGTCATCGACAGCGCCCCCGGCCAGGGCTGCGCCGTCACCCTGTTCCTGCCCGCGGCCTCAGGCGAGGCCGCCCGCGCGGCGGCCCCCGACCAGGACCTGCCGCAGGAGGCCATGCTGGCCGCCCACGTGCTGCTGGTGGAAGACGACCCGGAGGTGCGCGCGGTCACCGAGACCCTGCTGGCCGACCTGGGATGCCAGGTGACCACAGCCTCGGACGCCGCCGCGGCCCTGGTGCGACTGGACGCCGGCGAGGCCTTTGATCTGATGTTGTCGGACATCGTAATGCCCGGCGGCATGAACGGGGTAGAGCTGGCCCGCGCCGTCCAGGTCCGCCGGCCGGACCTGCCGATCCTGCTCACCACCGGCTATGCGGGCGAGCGCTTCGACGATGGCCGAGGCCCAGTGACCTGGCCGGTCCTGCGCAAGCCGTTCCGCAGCGAGGAGCTATCCACCCTGCTGCGCGACACCCTGGCTATTGCCGATCAGTAGCGCCGGCGCCGGGTCGGGCGGCTGCCGCCGCTGAGCCCCCCGAGGACACCGCGGATCAACTCGCGCCCGACCTGGGTGCCGATGGTCCGCACCATGGAGATGGCGAAGGCTTCCATGGCCGACTGACGGTTGGAGGCGCGGGACCGCGGGGTCTCACGCTCGGGCGCCTCGTCACGGGTGCAGGGAACGGCGCCGCCCTTGCGAGGCATGGGTGCGGCCGGCTCCGCCTGCGCTTCAGCCGCGCGGGCCTGCAGGGTCTCGAAGGCCGATTCACGATCCTCGGCCTCGTCATACAGCCCGCGCACCGGCGAGCGAGCCATGATCTCGGCGCGCTCCTGCGGGGTCAGCGGCCCCAGGCGCGAGGCCGGCGGCCGGATCAGGGTCTTTTCCACCATGGTGGGGGCGCCCTTCTCGTCCAGCACCGAGACCAGGGCCTCGCCGACACCCAGGGCCTGGATGGTCTCGGCGGTGTCGAAGGCCGGGTTGGGGCGGAAACTGTCAGCGGCGGCCTTCAGGCCGCGCTGCTCCACCGGCGTGTAGGCGCGCAAGGCGTGCTGGACGCGGTTGCCCAGCTGGCCCAGCACGGTCTCTGGAATGTCGGCTGGGTTCTGAGTCACGAAATAGACTCCGACCCCCTTGGAGCGGATCAGGCGCACCACCTGCTCGACCTTTTCCAGCAGGGCCTTGGGGGCGTCGCGGAACAGCAGGTGGGCCTCGTCGAAGAAGAAGGCGAGCTTGGGCTTGTCGGGATCGCCCACCTCCGGCAGCTCCTCGAACAGCTCCGACAGCAGCCACAACAGGAAGGTCGCATAGAGCCGGGGGCTGGCGATGAGCTTGTCGGCGGCCAGGACGTTGACGAAGCCTCGGCCCGAGCCGTCCTTGCGCATCAGGTCCGACAGTTCGAGCGCCGGTTCCCCGAACAGCTGGGCGCCGCCCTGGTCCTCGAGCACCAGGAGCTTGCGCTGGATGGTGGCGACGGTGGCCGGCGAGACATTGCCGTACTTGGCGCCCAGCTCCGAGGCGTGCTCCGCTGCGAAGCTCAGGGCCGCCTGCAAGTCCTTCAGGTCCAGCAGCAGCAGACCCTCGTCGTCAGCGGCGCGGAACACCACCGTCAGCACGCCCTCCTGGACGTCGTTCAGCTCCAGCATCCGCGAGATCAGCAGCGGCCCCATCTCCGAGATCGTGGCGCGGATCGGGTGGCCGGCCTCGCCGAACAGGTCCCAGAACACCACCGGCGCGCCGTCCGGACGCAGGTCCAGGTTCATGGACTTGGCCCGGGCCAGCATCTTTTCGTTGGGGGCGCCGGGGGCGGCGATCCCGCAAAGATCGCCCTTCACGTCGGCGGCGAAGACCGGGACCCCGGCGTCCGACAGGCCTTGGGCCAGGGCCTGCAGGGTGACGGTCTTGCCCGTGCCCGTGGCGCCGGCCACCAGGCCGTGGCGATTGGCGCGGTCGAGCCGCAGCATCTGGGGATGGTCGGAGAATCCGATCAGAACGCCGTCGTCTGCCATGGAAGCCTCGTGAACTGTCTACGCGCAGGCTAACCGCGCCCGCCCTGCTTCGCCACCGGCGCCCCGCCCAGGCCGGGGTGAGGCCCTGATTTTTCGGAAACAACGGATCTGGCGGCCCTGTTTTCCAAGAATGAGGCCAAGTTTTCCAAGAATGGGGTCTGGGCGCGAGAAGAACGCCGTCACTTTGCCCTCGGACTCGCGTTACCGTCCCTCACCTGCCTGCTTCGGAGAGCGCGCCCGCCGCCATGCCCGCCCGGAACGACACCTCACCCGCCCTGCTGCTCCTGGCCGTCATCGCCTGTGGCGCGGCGCTCTACGCCCTGGCCGATATCGTCACCCCGCCGGCCATGGCCCTGTTCCTGGCCATCGTCATCGACGGCTTCGCCCGCGTGCTGGAGCGCCGGGTGACCTGGATCTCCAAGCGCACGGCCCTGCCCATCGCCATCGTCCTGTCGATCCTGCTGTTCGGCGCGGCGGTGTTCGTGGTGGCCGACAACGCCACCACCTTCGCCACCCAGCTGATCACCTACCTGCCCAAGCTGAACGCCCTGATCGCCAAGGTCTCGATGCTGGCCCACCTGGACGTGGCCCCGACCCTGGACGAGCTGATCAACCGCCTGAACCCGTCCAAGTACCTGGGCGACGTGGCCAAGGGCTTCCAGAACTTCGCCTCCAACGCCGTCTTCATCCTGATCTATCTGGGCTTCATCCTGGCCTCGCGCCGGGGCTTCGAGCGCAAGCTGGTCAGCCTGTTCGGCGGCCGCGCCCGCCGGCACGAGGCCATGGAGGCCTTCCTGCGCATCCGCGACGGGGTGGAGCAGTATCTCTGGGTCCAGACGGTCACCGGCCTGATGATCGCCGTCGCCTCCTGGGCGGTCATGATGGTGGTCGGCCTGGACAACGCCGTCTTCTGGGCCTTCCTGATCTTCATCGCCTCCTACATCCCGATCATCGGCGGGGCGATCGGCATCCTGGCCCCGCCTCTGTTCGCCCTGGTCCAGTTCGAGACCCTGTGGCAGGCCGCCGTCCTGCTGGGCGTGCTGCAGTCGATCCAGTTCGTGGTCGGCAATGTGATCCTGCCGCGCATGCAGGGCGACAGCCTGAACATCGACCCCGTCGCCGTCCTCCTGGCCCTGGCCTTCTGGGGAGCGATCTGGGGCGTGCCGGGCATGTTCCTGTCCACGCCGCTCACAGTCATCGCCATGGTGGTCTGCGCCCAGTTCGAGGGCTCGCGCTGGGTGGCGGTGCTGCTGTCGGCGGACGGCGCGCCAGACAAACTCAGGGAACGCAGGAGCGTTTCCGACGACGCCGGAGGTTCGGCGTCACGCAAGCGTGAAGACTAGAACCGCGAGGGGACTTCAACTTGGCCGCTCACTTCCTATCTCAAGCTTACTCGGGCGCCCCCCGAGCCCGCAGCGCCCGCCTCAGCCCCCGGGCGTTGTTCGTGAGATGGGCTTCGCCTCGCCCCAAAGGCGGAGCCATGCGCCGCCGGACACTCTCCTCCGGCGGCGTTCTCATGTCCGCTTCGGCGCCTAAGAAAGCGATGAGCGATGGGGCCGCCCAATGACCGCCAGCCTGCAAGCCGCCCGAAAGGCCGTGAAGGCCGCCCTGGCCGAGACCGGCGAGGCCGGCGCCGACTTCGCCGCCCAGCTGGTCCGCGACCTGGTCCCCGACGACCTGCCCGAACTGTCCCCTGAAGACCTCGCCGCCGGCTTCGCCGACTTCTGGGCCTTCGCGTCCAAGCGCAGACCCGGCCGCCCGGCCATCCGCCTGGTCAGCCTGGCCCAAGGCCTTGATCGGCTGGAGATCCTTCAGGACGACGCGCCCTTCCTGGTCGACAGCGTCATGGGCGAGATCGCCGAACAGGGCCTGTCGGTGCGCGCCATGTTCCACCCGGTGGTCGAGGTGGCCCGCGACAAGGCGGGCGTCCGCCTGGCGCAGGGCGCGAGCCGCCGGGAGTCCATGATCCAGGTGGTGCTGGACCGGGTGGGCGCCGACCGCGAGGCGGCCCTGATCGAGGGCGTTAGGGCTGTGCTGGCCGATGTCCGCGCCGCCGTCGACGACTTCTCGTCCATGTTGACGCTGATGGGCGCGACCATCGCCGAGCTTGAAGCCCTGCCGCTCTCGGGCAAGGCCGCCGACCAGCGGGACGAGGACGTCGACTTCCTAGCCTGGCTGAAGAACGAGCACTTCGTCTATCTGGGCGCGCGCACCTACGAGTATCCGCGTCTGAAGGACGGATCCTACGCGCCCGAGGAGCCGAACTATCGGCCCGAGGACGGTTTGGGCGTGCTGCGCGATCCCGAGCGCACCGTCCTGCGCCGCAGCTCCGAGCCCGCCGTCCTGTCGGCCCGGCTCAAGCGTCGGCTGGCTGATCCCATGGTCATGGTGGCCAAGTCCGACGTCCGCTCCCGCGTCCATCGCCGGGGCTTCATGGACTATGTGGCGGTCAAGCGGTACGGTGCCGACGGCCAGCCCTGCGGCGAGGTCCGCTTCGTGGGCCTGTTCACCTCTGAAGCCTATGACCAGCCGGTGGGCGACGTGCCGCTGATCCGGGCCAAGGTCGCCCGGGTCATGGCCCGCATTGACGCCCTGCCCCAGAGCCACAACGAAAAGCGGCTCAAGAACATCCTCGAGAACCACCCCCGGGACGAGCTGTTCCAGACCACCGAAGACGAGTTGAAGGACCTGGCTCTCGGCGTGCTGCACCTCTACGACCGCCCCCGCGTGCGGCTGTTCGAGCGGCGGGACGCCTATGACCGGTTCGCCGCGGTCCTGATGTACGTGCCGCGGGAACGCTACGATTCCCGCCTGCGCGCCCGGGCCGGCGAGATGCTGGCGCAGGCCTATGGCGGTCGGGTCGCGGCCTACTATCCCTATTTCTCCGACACGCCGCTGGCGCGGGTCTATTTCATCATCGCCTTCACGCCGGGCGAGCACCGCGCGCCCAACTTCCGGGCCCTGGAAGCCGAGATCGCCCAGGCGGCGCGGACCTGGGAGGACCGGTTCAGCGACACGGTGCGCGCCTCGGGCCGCACGCCGGACGAGGTCGCCGCGGCCCTGGCCCGCTATGGCCAGGCCTTTTCCGCCGGCTATCGCGAGACCTATGACGCCGCAGAGGCCCTGGCCGACCTGGCGGTGATCGAGGCCGGCGCCGGCGACGCGGTCCAGGTGCGGGCCTATCGCGGCCCCAAGGACGACAAGACCCAGTTCCGCTTCAAGCTCTATCGGCCGGGCGGGCCTGCGCCGTTGGCCGACGTCCTGCCGATCCTGGAGAACATGGGCCTGAAGGCCATGGTCGAGACCGGCTTCCCGGTCACGCCGGCCGGCGGCCCGCCGGTCTGGGTCCACGACTTCGACCTGCTGGACGAGAACGGCGGCCACCTGGTGTTCGACGACGTGAAGCAGGCCTTCGAGGAGGCCTTCATCGCCGTCTGGACCGGCCGCACCGAAAACGACGGCTTCAACCGTCTGGTGCTCGAGCTGTCGATCTCCTGGCGCGAGGTGGCGCTGATCCGGGCCCTGGCCCGCTACCGCGCCCAGTCGGGCCTCGACCCCACCCAGCGGGTGCAGGAGGCGGCGCTCGCCAACAATCCGGGCGTGGTGCGCCTGATCCTCGACCTGTTCCGCACCAAATTCCATCCGGCGGTGCGCGCCGACCTGGAGACCCGCCGACGCCAGGCGGAGGCGGTGATGGCCGAGATCATCGAGGCTCTGCAGCTGGTCGAGAGCCTGGACGAGGACCGGGTCCTGCGCCGCGTCGCCCTGCTGGTCGGCGCGATCCTTAGGACCAACTACTACCAGCCCGGCGCCGACGGCAGACCCAAGCCCTATATCAGCTTCAAGGTGGCCTCGGGCCAGCTGGCCGACCTGCCGGCGCCCAAGCCGTTCCGCGAGATCTTTGTCTGGGCGACCCACGTGGAGGGCATCCACCTGCGCTTCGGCCCCGTCGCCCGGGGCGGCCTGCGCTGGAGCGACCGGCGCGACGATTTCCGCACCGAAGTGCTGGGCCTCGTAAAGGCCCAGCAGGTCAAGAACGCCGTCATCGTGCCCGTGGGCTCCAAGGGCGGCTTCTATCCCAAGGCCCTGCCCAAGGGCGGCGCGCCGGAGGCGGTGCGGGCCGAGGGGATCCGCGCCTATACGACCTTCCTGCAAGGCCTCCTGGATATCACCGACAACCTCACGCCTGAGGGCAAGGTGGTCCATCCCGACGGCGTCGTGGTCCATGACGGGGACGACCCCTACCTGGTGGTCGCGGCCGACAAGGGCACGGCGACCTTCTCCGACATCGCCAACGGCATCGCCGAGTCCTACGGCTTCTGGCTGGGCGACGCCTTCGCCTCGGGCGGCTCGGCGGGCTACGACCACAAGGTCATGGGCATTACCGCCCGCGGCGCCTGGGAGGCCGTGAAGCGGCACTTCCGCGAGCTGGGCAAGGACATCCAGAACGAGCCCTTCACCGTGGTCGGGGTCGGCGACATGAGCGGCGACGTGTTCGGCAACGGTATGCTGCTGTCGCGGCACACCCGCCTGCTGGCCGCCTTCGACCACCGGCACATCTTCCTGGATCCCGACCCAGACGCTGGCGCCTCCTACGCCGAGCGCGAGCGCATGTTCGCCCTCCCTCGCTCGTCCTGGGACGACTACG
>CAZXVO010000028.1:12151-22132 GCA_964643835.1 uncultured Phenylobacterium sp.
CAAGAAGATCTCCAAGGGCGGCGGCGTCTTCCCGCGCAGCCAGAAGGCCATTCCGCTCAGCCCGGAAGTCCGCGCCCTCTTGGGCCTGAACACCGAGACGACCACGCCCGCCGAGCTGATGACCGCCATCCTGAAGGCGCCGGCCGAGCTACTCTATCTCGGCGGCATCGGCACCTATGTGAAGGCGCGCGGAGAGGGGAACGTCGAGGTCGGCGACAAGGCCAATGACGCCATCCGGGTCAACGGCGGCGACCTGAAGGTCCAGGTGGTCGGCGAGGGCGCGAACCTCGGCCTGACCCAGGCCGGCCGCATCGAGTTCGCAGCGCGAGGCGGGCGGATCAACACCGACGCCATCGACAACTCCGCCGGGGTGGATTCCTCCGACCACGAGGTGAACATCAAGATCGCCACAGGCATGCTGGAGCGCACCGGGGTGCTGACGCGACCGAAGCGCGACAAGCTGCTCAAGTCGATGACCGACGACGTCGCGGCCCACGTGCTGGCGCACAACTACGACCAGACCCTGGCCCTCTCGCTCATGGACCTGGACGCGGCGGGCGAGCTGGAGCCCCACGCCCAGTTCATGGCCAAGCTGGAAGCCGAAGGCCGGCTGGACCGGGCGGTCGAAGGCCTGCCCGACGCCGCGGTCATCGCCGAGCGCGCCGCCGCCGGACGTGGCCTGACCCGGCCCGAGGAGGCCGTGCTGCTGGCCTACGGCAAGCTGGAGCTCAGCCACGACATGGTGGCCTCCACGGCGCCGGACGATCCCTGGTTCGAACAGACCCTGGAGGGCTATTTCCCCAAGGGGCTGCGCAGGTACGCCGACACCCTGGGCCGCCACCGCCTGCGCCGGGAGATCGTCGCCACCGTGGTGGCCAATGACGTGATCAACCGCTGCGGCCCCTCCTTCCCGACCCGCCTGATGGCCGCGGCCTCCTGCGACGTGCGCGCCTTTGTGGCCGGCTACGAGGCGGCCAAGGTGGTGCTGGACCTGCCCCGCCTGTGGGACCAGGTCGCGGCCCTGGACAACCAGATCCCGGCGGCGGGCCAGATGGCCCTGTTCCGGCGCCTGGCCTACACCCTGCGCGGCCAGAGCTTCTGGCTGGCCAGGCGGGCCTTCCGCGAAGGCCTGAAGGTCGAGGCCCTGATCGCCCGCTATGGGCCCGGCGCCGCGGCCCTGAAGAAGCTGGGCGCCGAGGTGCTGTCGCCGGTCGAGAACAGCCAACTGGAGGCCCAGGTGGAGCGCCTGGTCCAGGCCGGCGCGCCGCAGGCCCTGGCCCGCCAGGTGGCCGGCCTGCAGCCCCTGACCATCGCCGCCGACCTGGTGGACCTGGCCGAGGCCTCCAGCTGGGGCCTGCCCCAGGTGGCCCGGCTCTATTACGAGACCGGAGCGCGCTTCGCCTTTGACCGCTTGCGGGCCGCCGCCGGCGGCTTCACAGCGGGCGATCCCTTCGAACGCCTGGCCGTGCGGCGCCTGCTGGAGGACCTGCTGACCGAACAGGCCGCCGTCACCCGGGGCATCATGGCCTATGCCGGAAACGCCCAGGCCGGCGCCTCGGCAGAGAACGCCGCCAAGGCCGTGGTCTCCTGGGCCGCCCTGCGCCGCGAGGCGGTTGAGGCCGCCAAGCGGGCCGTGGAGGAGATCGAGGCGGCGGGCGGCGGCTGGACCTTCGCCAAGCTGACCATAGCCAACGCCGCCCTGCGCGAACTGGCGGTCGAGGCGCCGAAGGGCAAGAAGGGCTGATCGCACCGCCGACGTTTTCCAGGCGACAAAAGCGGCGGCCGGGTATATCGGCCACGCCCATGGCGAGCGGACGCGACAGGACTGAGCGGGCGGGGGGGCTTTGGCTCATCCTGGCCATGCTGGCCGTCTGCCTGCGCATCCTGGCGCCGTCCGGCTACATGACGACGCCGGACCAGCCCTTCGCCCTGGTGATCTGTACCGGCGAAGGCGCCCTGAACCTGGCCGCCGATCCGGCGCACCCGGACCATGGCGCGCCCCAGAGCCACGCCCCCTGCGCCTTCGCCGGCGTAGGCGTGGCCACCGCGCCGCCGCAGCCCCTGGCGGTTCCCACCCCCGTCATCTTCGCCCAGGCGATCGAGACGGCCTCCCTGCCGGCGACCTTGCGCCCCGGCCAGGGCCTGGCCGCCCCACCGCCGCCGGCCACCGGTCCCCCGACCCTGTCGATCTGAGCCCCGCCCCGCGGCGGCTCAAGCCCCGCGCCTGACGCGGGACATCGACCGCGCGCGCCTGCGCATCAGAGACACATCGACCCTGCGCGCGATCCGCCGAGGCGGCCGCCGGGGTCTGGGGGATACCCGTATGAAGTTCCGTCTGCTCGCCACCACGGCCCTGTTCGCCCTGGCCGCCCTTCCCGCCGTCGCCGCCGAGGCCGAAGGCCCCACCACCGTCGATTCCGTGATCGTCACCGGCGCCCGCAACCCGGAGGACCCGCCGGTGGTGGCCACCGCCCGGGCCCGCCTGTCGGAAACCCCCGGCGCGGTGTCGGTAATCTCGGCTGAGTCCTATGCGTCGCGCTTCACCGCGACGACCGCCGATCTGCTACGCGATGCGCCCGGCGTGTTCGCCCAGAAGAAGTGGGGCGGCGACACCCGCCTCTCCATCCGCGGCTCGGGCATCGGCAACTGCTGCCACAACCGCGGGACCCTGTTGGCCCAAGACGGCGTGCCGTTCAACGAGGCCGACGGCTATGGCGACTTCCAACTGATCGACCCGATGATCGCCCGCTACACCGAGGTCTTTAAGGGCGGCAACGCCCTGCGCTTCGGCGGCGCTCTCTTGGGCGGGGCGATCAACCTGGTCACGCCCACCGGCCGCACCGCCGGCGCCGACAACCTGCTGCGCCTGGACGGCGGCTCCTACGGGACCCTGCGGGTCCACGGCGAGATGGCCCGGGTCGTCGGTGACTGGGACGGCTTCGCCGCCGTCACCGCCCAGACGGTGGAGGGCTGGCGCGCCCAGTCCAAGGGCAAGGAGCAGCACGCCAGCCTGAACATCGGCCGCCAGTTCGGGGAGGACCGCGAGGTCCGCTTCATCCTCTCCGGCGGCTTTGTACACCAGGAGATCCCCGGCTCTCTCAGCCTCGCCCAGGCCCTGTCGAAGCCGCAGGTGGCCAACGCCGGCAACCTGGCGCTCAACTACCAGCGCGACATGGGCTCGGTGCGCGGCGCGGTCCAGACCCGCTGGCGCCTGTCGGAGGGGA
Organism: uncultured Phenylobacterium sp.; assembly: GCA_964643835.1. Classification (GTDB taxonomy): domain Bacteria; phylum Pseudomonadota; class Alphaproteobacteria; order Caulobacterales; family Caulobacteraceae; genus Phenylobacterium. The sequence goes on from CAZXVO010000028.1 coordinate 15,376, forward strand.
CGGTGTTTGAGGGCGGCGTCTACGCCACCTGGAAGGACCTGGACCATCCGATCTTCCAGGTGATCGACCAGGAGAGCCGCAACTGGGGCGTCTTCGGCCGCTTCGACACCGAGACCGAACTGGCCGGCAAGCAAGCCGACGTCTTCTATGGCGTCTCGTTCCGCAGCGGCGACCTGGACGCCAACCAGTGGGTCAACCTGGCCGGCTCGCGTGGGAGCCAGACCGCCAAGAGCCGTCAGAACGCCAAAGCTCTGGACGTCTTCGCCGAGGGCCGCCTGTTCGTCACCGACCGGCTGGCCGTGGTGGCCGGCGGCTCCTATGGCCGGGCCGAGCGGGAATATCAGGGCTTCAAGCTGGTCGGCGTCGCCTCCAGCTTCGACCTGTCCAAGTCCAAGACCTATGACTGGTTCGCCCCGCGCCTGGGCCTACTGTGGCAGGACGACACCGGCGCCCAGGTGTTCGCCAACCTGACCCGGTCGGTGGAGCCGCCGAACTTCGGCGCCCTGTCGCCCACGGCCACCGGCTTCACGCCCCTGCAGCCCCAGGAGGCCTGGACCGCCGAGTTGGGGACCCGCGGCCGCCGCGGTCCGGTCCTCTGGGACGTCGCCCTCTACCGCGCCAACCTGAAGCACGAGCTGCTCAACTACACGGTCAACGCGGCCCTGGGCATTCCGGCCTCCACCTTCAACGCCGACAAGACCGTCCACCAGGGGATCGAGGCCGGCCTGGACTGGCAGATCAATCCGGCCCTGCGCCTACGCCAGACCTACGCCTGGTCGGACTTCAAGTTCGACGGCGACGTCCAGTACGGCAGCCGCCGCCTGCCGGTGGTCCCTGAGCACGTCTACCGGGCCGAACTACGCTACGAGCACCCGGCCGGCTGGTTTGTGGCTCCGTCCGTGGAGTGGGTCATGTCCGACGTCATGGTCGACTACATGAACACTCTGAAGGCGCCGTCCTACGCGGTCGGCAACCTCTCGGCCGGCTGGACCGTGACCAAGGGCGTGAAGGTCTACGTCGATGTCCGCAACCTGGCGGACAAGCGCTACGTGTCGAACGTCACCGCCGTGACCAACGCCGCCACCGCCTCGACCCTGGTCTTCTTCCCCGGCGACGGACGCTCCGTCTTCGGCGGCCTCACCCTCACCTTCTGAACCGTCCCCAAACGTCCTATTTAACCCCGGCGTCCACGGTCCTCGTGGGCGCCGCCACCCCCAGGAGTTCGCGCCATGACCCGCGCTTCCCTCACCGCCCTGGCCCTGATCTCGGCCGCCGCCCTCGCCGGCCCCGCGGCCGCCCATGAGTACAAGCTGGGGAGCCTGCAGATCGGTCATCCCTGGTGCCGGCCCTCGCCTCCCGGCGCGCCGACCGGCGCCGGCTACCTGACCGTCACCAACACCGGCAAGACCGCCGACCGGCTGCTGGGTGGGACCGCCAGCTTCGCCGACCGGGTCGAGGTGCATGAGATGAGCATGGACGGCCAGGTCATGCGCATGCGCAAGCTGGGCGACGGCGCCGAGATCGCGCCCGGCGCCACGCTCACCCTGAAGCCCGGCGGCCTGCACCTGATGTTCATCGGCCTGAAGTCGCCCTTCACCCTGGGCGAGAAGCCGGAATACACCCTGAAATTCGCCAAGGCCGGCGAGCTGAAGGTCGGCTGCAACGTCCAGACCCCGCCGGCCGCGCCCATGCCCGGCATGGATCACATGAACCACGGCGCGGGCGGCCAATGACCCGGCGCTGGCTGCTGCTGGCGGCGCCCGCCGCCCTGGCCGCGGGCGCCGGGGCGACCTGGCTCATCACCGACCGCGGGACGCCGCAGGGGACCGTCAAGCTGGGCGGGCCCTTCAGCCTGGTCGACCAGAACGGCGCCCAGGTCACCGACCGGGACCTGCGGGGCAAGCCGACGGCGGTGTTCTTCGGCTTCACCTATTGCCCGGAAATCTGCCCGACCACGATGGCCCACATGACCCAGTGGATGCAGGCGCTGGGTCCGGCCGCCGACAAGCTGAACGTGGTGTTCGTCACCGTCGACCCGGAACGGGACACGCCGGAACAGCTGAAGCTGTTCCTGTCCAGCTTCGATCCCCGCATCCGCGGCCTGACCGGCTCGCCCGAGGCCGTCGCCAAGGCGGCCAAGGCGTACCGGGTCTACTACCGGAAGGTCCCGCTGGAAGGCGGCGGCTACACCATGGACCACTCGACGCCGATCTACCTGTTCGACGCCAAGGGCCGGTTCGTGGAGCCGATCGGCTACAACTTCCCGCCCGAGCGGGGCCTGGCCCAGCTGAAGAAGTTGCTCAAACTGTAGAGCGCATCGTCCATCGCCCGAGGTCACGTTCGCGACCCATGAGCGCCAGACCCGAGGCGATGGACTCCAGCTCGCTGCCGCTTTCGATCCGCTCTACCGGGAAGCGGCGGCGGAAGATGTCGCGCACCGCCGGCACCAGGGATGAGCCGCCGGTCAGGAACACCCGGTCGATCCCCTCGGGCGGCAGGCCGGCCTGGTCCAGGGCCTGGTCCACGGCGGTCTCGATCAGGGCCAGTTCCGGGGCGATCCAGCCCTCGAACTCGGTCCGCTCCACCTGGCGGGCCAGGCTGATCGAGCCGGCCTCGAACCGGAACTCCGCCGAGGTCTCCGCCGACAAGGTCTCCTTCAGCCGGCTGATCGAACGGTAGAGCAGGTAGCCGTAGTTCTCATCCAGGGTCTCGACCAGGCGCTCGATCTTCTCCGGCTCGTCGGCCTCGCGGACCAGTTTGCGGATCTCGCGCATGTCGCGGCTGGCCCGCATCAGGGCCAGCTGGTCCCAGCGGGCGAAGGCCGAATAGTAGCGGTTGGGGATCGGCAGGGTCTTGCCGAAGCTGGAATAGGTCGAGCCCTTGCCGAGCGCCGGCGAGACCAGCTGGTCGATGATCCGGTAGTCGAAGGCGTCACCGGCGACGCCCACGCCCGACCGCGCCAGGGGCGTGGAGCGGATCTCGCCGCCCTCGCGGGTAAAGCGGATGATCGAGAAGTCCGAGGTGCCACCCCCGAAGTCACCCACCAGCACGGTGGCGTCTTGGGTAAGTTCGCGGGCGAAGAAGAAGGCCGCCCCCACCGGCTCATAGGCGTAGAGGATCTCGGTGAACCCCAGCCTGCGGAACGCCGCCTCGTAGCGGGTCAGGGCCAGGGTCTCGTCCGGCGCGCCGCCGGCGAAGGTCACCGGCCGGCCGACGATCAGCCGGGTGGGCCAGTCGTCCGTCCCGCCGGCCACATGCTCGCGCATCTTCAACAGGAAGGCCGAGAGCAGGTCTTCGAACACATAGCGGCGGCCCAGGATCTGGGTCTCGGTGAAGCTGGCCTGGGCCGCGAAGCTCTTGAAGGACTGGATGAACCGCGTCTCCAGCGGGTCCTCCACATAGGCCTCAATGGCCCAGGGCCCGGCCTCGACCGTCCGCTCGCTGGGCCGCTCCGGCGGGGCGTGGAAGGACAGGGCCGAGCGGAAGGCGAACACCTCGCGCTCCGGGGCCGGGAACATGGCGAGGCGCGCGGGCCCCTCCGGGCCGGCCAGGGCCACGACGGTGTTGGTGGTGCCGAAATCGATGCCGAGGCTGAGGCCCGTCATGGCGCGCTCCGAAGGGGAAAGGGACGGCGGACCGTCGCCCCTTCACCTGGGCGCGGTCCGTCAGGGGTTGAGGCGGCGAGCCCGCATCAGGCCTGGGCCTCCATCAGGTCCTGCTCGTAGGCGGCGAGCGTCGCCATGTGCAGGATCTTGGACACCGAGGCGGACAGCGGGGCGATCTGCACCGAGTGCTCGAGACCCAGCAGGATCGGCCCAATCAGGGTGGCCCCGCCCAGGGACTGGACCAGCTGGGTCGAGATCGAGGCCGAGTGGATGGCCGGCATGATCAGCACATTGGCCGGGCCGGTCAGGCGCATGAAGGGGTAGTTGACCCGCCGTTCCGGCTCGAGCGCCAGCTCCGGCGACATCTCGCCCTCGTACTCGAAGTCGACGCCCATCTCGTCCAGCATGGAGACGGCCTCAATGACCTTCTCCGAACGCTGGCCCATGGGGTTGCCGAAGGTGGAATAGGACAGGAAGGCGACCCGCGGGGTGTAGCCCAGGGCCTTCACCGCCTCGGCCGCGCCACAGGCGATCTCCACCAGGTCCTCGGCGTCCGGCATCTCGGTGACGCTGGTGTCGGCGACGAACAAGGTGTGGCCCTTGGCCAGCACCACGCTCATGCCCATGATCCGGCCGTTGGGATCGGGATCGATCACCCGCAGCACGTCTTCCAGCGCCTGGTCGTAGGAGCGGGTCACGCCGGTGACCATGCCGTCCGCATAGCCCAGCGCCACCATCGAGGCGGCGAAGGAGTTGCGGTCCTGGTTGATCAGCCGCTGGACGTCGCGCTTCAGGTAACCCTGGCGGGCCAGCCGGGCGTAGAGGAACTCCACGAAGGCCGGATTGTGCTCGAAGGTGCGGGCGTTGACGACCTCCAGCTTGACCTCGTCGGGGTCGAGGCCGGCGGTCTTCATGTTCTGCAGCACCAGCTCGTCGCGGCCCACCAGGACCGCTTCGCCCAGGCCCGCCTGCTGGAAGGCGTAGGCGGCGCGGATGACGCTCGGCTCTTCGCCCTCGGCGAAGACGATGCGCTTCTTCGGGCTCTTCAGCACCGTGCCCTGCACCTTCTGCAGGAAGGCGGCGGAGGGGTCGAGGCGCTGGGCGAGACTGGCGCGATAGGCGTCCATGTCCTCGATCGGCCGGCGCGCGACGCCCGTATCCATGGCCGCCTGGGCCACGAAGGGCGGGATGTAGGAGATCAGCCGCGGGTCGAAGGGCGAAGGGATGATGTATTCCGGCCCGAACTTCAGCTTGCGCCCGGCATAGGCGGCGGCGACCTCGTCCGGCACGTCCTCGCGGGCCAGCTGGGCGAGCGCGTTGGCGCAGGCGATCTTCATCTCCATGTTCACGCGCCGGGCCCGGACATCGAGGGCGCCGCGGAAGATGTAGGGGAAGCCCAGGACGTTGTTGACCTGGTTCGGATAGTCGCTGCGGCCGGTGCCGACGATGGCGTCGGGACGCACGGCGTGGACCTCTTCCGGCAGGATTTCCGGGTCCGGGTTGGCCATGGCGAAGATCAGCGGATTGGGCGCCATCTTCATGATCATGTCCTGGGTCAGCACGCCCTTGGCGGACAGGCCCAGGAAGACGTCGGCGCCCACCAGGGCCTCGGCCAGGACGCGGGCGTCGGTGTCCACGGCGTGGGCCGACTTCCACTGGTTCATCCCGGCGCTGCGGCCGCGATAGATGACGCCGGTGTTGTCGACGGCGATGCAGTTCTCGTGGCGCACGCCCATGGACTTGATCAGGTCCAGGGTGGCGATGCCGGCCGCGCCGGCGCCGCACAGCACCACCTTCACCTCGTCCAGCTTGCGGCCGGTGATGTGGCAGGCGTTGATCAGGCCGGCGGCGGAGATGATCGCCGTGCCGTGCTGGTCGTCATGGAACACCGGGATGTCGAGCAGCTCCTGCAGCTCGGTCTCGATGCGGAAGCATTCCGGGGACTTGATGTCCTCCAGGTTGATGCCGCCGAAGGTCACGCCGATGTTCTTGACCACCGTGATGATCTCGTCCGGATCGGTGGCCGAGACCTCGATGTCGATGGAATCCACGTCGGCGAAGCGCTTGAAGAGGACGCTCTTGCCCTCCATCACCGGCTTGGCGGCCAGGGCCCCCAGGTTGCCCATGCCCAGGATCGCGGTGCCGTTCGAAATCACCGCCACCAGGTTGCCCTTGGAGGTGTAGTCGTAGGCGAGGTCCGGATCCTCGGCGATCTTCAGCACCGGTACGGCCACCCCCGGCGAATAGGCGAGCGACAGGTCCCGCTGAGTCACCATCGGCTTCGTGGCCATGATGGCGATCTTCCCGGGCGTCGGGTGCCGGTGGAAGCTCAGGGCTTCCTCGTCGGTGAAGGTGCGCTTTTCGGCGTCGCTCATAGGGGCGGCGGCTCCTCGAGGGGTCGTCTGGATAGAGGGGGGCCAACCTATAGAGCGCGGCCGGGCGGAACAACCGTCGGAATCCCTAGATTCGTGGGGCTTTTACGCTTTGATCTCGCTCACTCGGGGGAAGCTCTGCCGCGCGCGCCGCTTGACCGGCGGGCCGCAGGCGCGGGAGAAGCGGGCTTCACCTGGAGGCCGCCCATGTCCGCTCCCGTCCGTATCGCCATCGCGGGCGCCCTGGGCGGCTTGGGCTAGGCCGTTGTTCAGGCCGTGGAGGCCCGCGTAGGGGCCGTGCTGGCCGCCCGCTTCGACCGGCCGGGACTGGAGGCCGAGGGCCTGGTCAGCCGCGACGAGGCGCTCGACCTCTGCGACGTGGTCATCGACTTCACCACCCCGGACGCCTCCCTGGCCTTGGCCGAGGCCTGTATCGCCCGCGGCGGCCCGGCCCTGGTGATCGGCGCCACCGGCATCCCCGCCGACAAGCTGGCCCAGATCCACAAGGCCGCCGAGGTCCTGCCGATGGTGCAGACCGGCAACTTCTCCCTGGGCGTCAACATGCTGATGGGCCTCGTAGCCCAGGCCGCGCGGGCGCTGGGGCCGCAAGCTTATGACGTCGAGGTCTTCGAGGCCCACCATAAGCGCAAGGTCGACGCCCCTTCCGGCACCGCCCTGATGCTGGGCGAGGCGGCGGCGCAGGGCCGCGGGGGGGGCCCGGCCCCGGGCCCCCCCCCCCCCCCCCCCCGGGGCCCCCCCCCCCCCCCCGCCCGCCCGCGC
>CAZXVO010000028.1:22142-24911 GCA_964643835.1 uncultured Phenylobacterium sp.
TGACGGCGAGATCGGCTTCTCGGTCATGCGCGGCGGCGGCATCGTCGGCGAGCACACGGTCAGCTTCATCGCCGAGGACGAGATCCTGACCTTCAGCCACTCGGCCCGCGACCGGGGCCTGTTCGCCCGCGGCGCGGTGGAAGCCGCCATCTGGCTGGCGGGCAAGCCCGCGGGCGCCTACGATATGCAGGATGTGCTGGGCCTGAAGGGCTAGGGAGTAGAGGCGATGGCGGCGGACATCCTGGATCTCGACGCCACCGACCAGCTGCTCTGCCTGACCGCCAAGGAGGTCTCCGCCCTCGACCTTCTGAAGCTGTCGCTGGGCCGGCACGAGAAGACCCACAAGCGCCTGAACGCCATCATCGCCGCCGACCTGGAGCGGGCCCTGGAAACCGCCCAGGTGGTGGACGATCGCCGCGCGCGCGGCGAACAGCTGGGACCGCAGGCCGCCCAGCCCATAACTATCAAGGACGGGTTGGACGTGGAGCACATGCCGGCCTCCGCCGGGGTTGAGGCCTGGCGCCACCGCTGGTGCGAGGACGCCGACGCCGTGGCCCATGCCCGCCGGGCGGGCGCGGTGATCTGGGGCAAGACCAATGTGCCGGTCATGCTCAGCGACTGGCAGAGCTTCAACCCGATCTATGGGACCACCAACAACCCCTGGGACCTGAAGCGGACCAGCGGCGGCTCCTCCGGCGGGGCGGCGGCGGCGCTGGCGGCCCGGGTCACGGCCCTGGAGATCGGCTCCGACATCGGCGGATCCCTGCGGGTTCCGGCCAGCTTCTGCGGGGTGTTCAGCCACAAGCCGACCTATGCCCTGGTCTCCCAGCGCGGCCACGCCCCGCCGGCGCCGGGCGCCTATGCCGAGCCCGACCTGAACGTGGTCGGCCCCATGGCCCGCTCGGCCCGCGACCTGCGCCTGCTCTTGAGCGTGATCGCCGGGGCCGGCCAGTCCAAGGCGCCGCCCGCCGACCTGACCAAGCTGAAGATCGGGCTGTGGCTCGATGATCCCCTGCTGCCGGTGGACGCCGAGGCCCGCGCCGTGATCGAGGCCCTGGCCGCGGAGATGAACGCCGCCGGCGCCCGGATCGAACCCATCGACAGCCCGGTCGATCTCCAGGAGCTGATGGACGCCTATCTGGTGCTGCTGGGCGGGGAGGTCGGCGCCGGCCTGCCCAAGGGCCAGTACCGGGCCATGCAACGCACCCGCGGCCTCGCCCGCCTGGCCCGCGCCATGGGGGCCGATCCGATGTCCTGGGCCGGCCTGGTGCTGGCCTACACCCCCACCCACGCCGAATGGCTGGAGGCCAACGAGACCCGCGAGCGGATGAGCGCCCAGCTGGACAAGGTGTTCTCCCAGTACGACGTGATCTTCGCGCCGGCGACGCCGCGCACCGCCTTCCCGCACAATCACCGCGCCTTCACCCGCCGCCGGCTGAAGCTGGAGGACGGCCGCGAGCTGGCCTACGGCATGATGCTGAACTGGATCAGCCTGGCGACGGCCTGCCGCCTGCCCGCCACCACCGTGCCAGTCGGCCTGTCGGCGTCGGGCCTGCCGGTGGGGATGCAGATCATCGGCGCCTATGGAACGGACACCCGCACCCTGGCCGTGGCCCAGGCCATCGACGAGGACTTCCGCGGCTATGTCAGCCCGCCTGGGTTCTAGCCCCCGGCCATCACGTGGGCGACGATGGCGTTGGCGTGGCCGTGGCCCAGGCCGTGCTCGTCCTTCAGCATGGCCACCAGCTCCATGTGCTTGGCCGGCTGGCGCGACTTCACCAGGTCCAGCCAGTGCTGGATCGGCTGGCCATACTTCTTCTCGATGGACGGGAAATAGGACGCCGGGCCCTTCACCTTGTCGTCAGCCATCTGTTCTCTCCTCTGTGGCGCCCAAAGGACGCGGCCACATCGCCGGGGCCGACACCTCCCCAAGCGTCATCCCGGACAAGCGCTCCGCGCTTTCCGGAATGGCACCCGAGGGTATGCTCAAAGCCCTTCGAAATGCGGATGCAGGTGCGGGGTCTCATTGAGGCTCAGCACGTTCCGCTGGCCGCCGCGGGCGGCCATGAAGCGGTGGATGCTGGTATAGACCGGCTCGAAGAACAGCCTGGGCTCCATGCGCAGCACGTGGGCGGTCCAGACATTGATCACCCCGCCGTGGCAGAACACCGCCACCCGCTGGCCGGAGTGCTCGGCGATCACCTCTTCCAGGGCCTCCACCACCGTCTTCTGAAACAGGGGCACGTCGATCCCATGGCCACCCTCGGCCATGGCGCGCCAGGCGGCGTAGTCCTCGCGCTTCAGCTGCTCCATGGGCACATAGGCGCCCGAGCCCTTGTCGAACTCGACGATGCCTTCCTTGGTGCGGACCTCGTGGCCGGCGGCCGAGGCGAAGGGTTCCGCCGTCTGGCGGGCGCGGGTCATGGTGCTGGCGTAGACCGCGTCGATCTTTTCACCCGCCAGCCAGCGAGCCACCCGGCGGGCCTGGTCGTGGCCTTCCTCGGACAGGTGCGGGTCGTCGGTCTCGGCGCTGCGCACCGGCAGGCCGTGGCGGATCAGGATGAGTTCCATGGGTGTCTCCCCTCTTGCTTCAGCGGGACGTCTGATGCGTCCCTGCCGGCCCTACTGAGCTCCGGTCGACCCGAAGCCGCCGGCGCCGCGCGCCGTATCGTCCAGGCTGTCGGTCTCCGCCCACGCCGCCTGGATCACCGGGGCGATCACCAGCTGGGCGATGCGTTCGCCGGGCTGCATGGTGAAGCTGTCGTTGCC
>CAZXVO010000028.1:24921-27516 GCA_964643835.1 uncultured Phenylobacterium sp.
CCCTGCGGCGCGCTGCGGTCGCCCGGGGGGTGGTGGAAAGCCTCCTCGCCCAGATTGACCAGGATGACCTTCACCTCGCCGCGATAGTCGGCGTCCACCGTGCCCGGCGCATTGGCCACCGTGACGCCGGACTTCAGCGCCAGGCCCGAGCGCGGCCGCACCTGGCCCTCAAAGCCGGACGGGATCGCCATGGACAGGCCGGTGGGCACCGCCAGCCGGGCGCCGGGCTTAAGGGTCACGGTCTCGTCGGCGCCCACAGCGGCGCGCAGGTCCATGCCGGCGGCGTCCGCCGTCTCATAGGCCGGCAGGGGCAGGTCGGCGTTGTGGGGCAGGCGGCGGACGGCGATGACGGGTTTCACTTAAACTCCTTAGCCATGCGTTGGGCGAGCCGCCTGGCCACCTCGGCCTTGGGCGCACGCTCCCATCGCTCGATTCCCCCCGCCGTGACGATGGCCACGGCGTTGTCGTCGCCACCCATGGTGCCGGCGATGGAGACGTCGTTGGCGACGATCCAGTCACAGCCCTTCCGCGTCAGCTTGCCCTGCGCATAGGTCTCGACCTCATGGGTCTCGGCGGCGAAGCCCACCACCAGCTTCGGACGGGCGGCTGAGCGAGAGAGGGTCGCCAGGATGTCGGGGTTCTCGACCAGGGTCAGGACGGGCGGCCCGTCTCCGGTCTTCTTTGTCTTGGTGGCGGCCACGTGCTCGGGACGCCAGTCGGAGACGGCGGCGACGCACACGGCGATGTCGGCGGGCAGGGCCGTCTCGCAGGCGGCCAGCATCTGGCGCGCGGTCTCCACGTCCACCCGCCGGACCCCCTTGGGCGTCGGCACAGACACCGGGCCGGCCACCAGGGTCACCTCGCAGCCCAGCTCGGCCAAGGCCGCCGCAATGGCGAAGCCCTGCTTGCCGCTGGAGCGGTTGGTGAGCACGCGCACGGGGTCCACCGGCTCGGCGGTGGGGCCGGCGGTGACGATGGCGCGGCGCCCTGCCAGGGGCTTGGGCGCGCCGGACAGGGCGGCCAGGATCGCCTCGAAGATCACCTGCGGCTCAGCCATGCGACCCGCGCCGAACTCGCCACAGGCCATGGCGCCCTCGTCCGGGCCGACGAAGCTGACGCCGTCGCCTTGAAGGGTCTTCAGGTTCCGCTGGGTGGCGGGATGCTCCCACATGCGCACATTCATGGCCGGGGCCATCAGCACCGGCTTGTCGGTGGCGAGCAGGGTCGTGGACGCGAGATCCCCGGCCAGGCCGTTGGCCGCCTTGGCCATCAGGTCGGCGGTGGCTGGCGCGACGACCACCAGGTCGGCCGAGCGGGACAGCTCGATATGGCCCATCTCCGCCTCGTCGGTGAGGGAGAAGAGCTCGGAATAGACCTTGTCCTCGGCCAGGGCCGACAGGGACAAGGGCGTGACGAACTCGGCGCCCGCCTTGGTCAGGATCGGGCGCACCGCGATCCCCGCCTTCCGCAACAGGCGGGTCAGTTCGAGGGTCTTGTAGGCGGCGATCCCGCCCCCGACGATCAACAGAATCCGCTTTTCCGACAAGGCGTCCGGGCCCTCCGCGCGTGGTCCCTTCTCCTATTCCAAAGCCGGGCTCTGGACAAACGCCGCGATCCGTTCTTTATTCGTTCTCAATTCAACCTGACCGTGCGACTTGGAGGGCAACATGTCAGGATTCAGCAAGAGCCTGGGACTGGCGGTCCTGCTGTGCGGCGCGGCGCTATCGGGGTGCGAGCGGTCGTCCGCCGTGGCCACCGCACCGGCCGCGGCAGCCAGCAGTGGGTCCGACCGGCAGGCGTCCTATGACACCCCGGCGCAGACTGAGGCGCCGGTGAAGACCGTGGCCGGCAAACCCATGTGGTCGGCCAGCCGCAAGGGCAGCGCCGAGGAGAACGCCCAGCGCAGCTTCGACCGCAATGGCGCGGACTTCGGGGCCCGCGACCTCGACGACTTCGTGGCCAAGGCCCACGACTTCGTCGACCATCCGCCGGCGGGCACCCAAACCATCACCCGCACCAACGGCGACACCCTGTTCTACGACGCCAAGCACAACATCTTCGCCGTCTCCAACAAGGACGGCGCCCCGCGCACCATGTTCAAGCCCGACGAAGGCGCGGCCTACTGGGACAAACAGAAAGCCAGCCAAGCCGCCTACGAACGCCGCGCGGCCTCGAAGCGGGACAAGTCGGAGGGGTGAGGCCCGCCATGGGCGGCTGGGTCTACATCCTGGCCAGCGCGCCCTACGGCACGCTCTATATCGGCGTCACCAACAGCATCGCCCGGCGCGCCTGGGAGCACCGCGAAGGGATCAGCAGCAGTTTCTGCCGCCGCTACCGGGTGCATCGGCTGGTGCGGCGGGAACGCTTCGACGACATCTCCAACGCCATCCGGCGCGAGAAGCGGCTGAAGAAGTGGCCCAGGGCTTGGAAGATCAAGCTGATCGAGCAGGACAATCCCTACTGGGACGACCTCTACGACCAGCTGCACAACTAGCCGTCACCCCCTACCGTCATCCTCCGGTCCCCGCGCAGCGGGGATCCGGGGGACCCAAGCGGCCTCATTCCAGCTTGAACATCAGCTTGGGTCCCCCGGAT
>CAZXVO010000029.1:0-5037 GCA_964643835.1 uncultured Phenylobacterium sp.
ATCTTTGGTTGCTCTTTGGCACCGGTCCCGACCAATGATTTTGGTTCGGCATCAACTGGAATCCGCCGGATAGGCAATCGCTGACAGGCCTTGATCAGCATGACGTCCCGGCGCCTAGGGACTCTACTTAGTTGTTGGCTGTATAGTATGTGTTCTAGAAGTTGGGAGAGGACGCGCCACGAAACCATAAACAGGAGGACCGGGCATGACCCTGGCCACTGAACTCGCGCAAGCGATCGTCGACCCCAGGAGCTATTCGCAGCGCGAAATCGTCGATGCGGCCTTCAAGAAGATCCGGTCCGAGGCCCCTCTTGATGTGGCCGAGCTTGAGGGGATGGATCCTTTCTGGGTCGTCAGCCGCGCCGCCGACATCAAGGAGGTCGAGCGCCAGGCCGATATCTTCCACAACGGTGACAAGTCCACCTTCCTGTCGAACCGGGAAGGCGAGGCCAAGATCAAGCTCTTGACGGGCGGCGACCCCAACATGATCCGCAGCCTGGTGTCCGTGGACGGCCAGGAGCACCGCGACCTGCGCGGTATCGTCTTCCCGCACGTCCTGCCGCGCGCCCTGCGCCCGCTCGAGGAAGACATCCGCGACATCGCCCGCGAGTTCGTCGACCTGATGCTGAGCCATGACGGCAAGTGCGACTTCGCCACCGACGTCGCCTTCCTCTACCCGTTGCGCGTGATCATGACCGTGCTGGGCGTACCGAAGGAAGACGAGGCCTTCATGCTCAAGCTGACCCAGGAGCTGTTCAACAACGCCGACCCCGAGCTGAACCGGGCCGGCGCCGAGCAGACCCCGGAGGAGGCGCTGAAGTCGCTGTGGGAAACCGCGATGGAGCTGGAAAACTACTTCCAGGCGGTGACCGAGAAGTTCCGGGCCAATCCCACGACCCACATCAACAGCCTGATCGCCAACGCCAAGATCGACGGCGAATACCTGAACCACCGCCAGATGATGGGCTACTACATCATCGCCGCCACCGCTGGCCACGACACCACCAGCAACACCACGGCCGGCGCCATGTGGGCCCTGGCCGAGCGGCCGCACCTGCTCAAGCAGATGCAGGACAAGCCTGAGCTGCTGAATGGCTTTGTCGAGGAAAGCATCCGCTGGGAGACGCCTGTGAAGCACTTCATGCGCTCGGCGGTCAGCGACACCGAGATCGGCGGCAAGGCGATCAAGGCCGGTGACTGGCTGATGCTGGCCTACCAGTCGGGCAATCGCGACGAGAGCGTCTGGAGTGATCCCTTCGAGTTCCGGATCGACCGTGACCCGAACCCGCACGTGGCCTTCGGCTATGGCGTCCACGTCTGCCTGGGCCAGCACTTGGCGCGGCTGGAGATGAAGATCCTCTGGGAAGAACTGTTCAAGCGGATCAAGTCCGTCGAGATGGACGGCAAGGGCGAGCGGACGATCTCCAACTTCGTCTGCGGGCCCAAGCACGTCCCCATTCGCTTCACCGCGCAATAGGAGGCGGCCATGGCGGACGGCACACGCAAGTGGCGCTGCAAGAACTGCGGCTGGATCTATGACGAGGCCAAGGGGATCCCCGACCAGGGCGTCCCCCCCGGCACCCGCCTCGAGGACCTGCCGGAGGAGTGGTACTGCCCCGACTGCGGCAGCGAGAAGGACGACTTCGAACTGCTGGGGTGAAGATCAACGGCCCGCCGGAGACGATCCGGCGGGCCGTCTCGTCAGGACTCCGCCAGGGTCGGGAAGTCGATGTAGCCCTTGGCGCCGCCGCCGTAATAGGTCTTGCGGTCGGCATCGACGATGGGGGCGTCGCGCTTCAGGCGCTCCACCAGGTCCGGGTTGCCGATGAAGGCGCGGCCGAAGGCGACCATGTCGGCCGTGTTGTCCGCCCGGGCCTGCAGGGCCATGTCGCGGTCGTACATGTTGTTGGCGACGGTGACGCCCTTGAACAGGCGGCGGAGCTTGCTGAGGTCGAAGCTCGGCTCGGCCTCGCGGGAGATGCCGGTGTCGCCCTCCACCAGGTCCAGCCAGCCGACGCCCAGGGCGTTCAGCTGCTCGACGACGTAGGTGAACAGGGGCTCGGGGTTGGAATCCCAGGCGTTGTAGGCGTGGCCGATGGGCGCCAGACGCACCATCACCCGCTCGCCGCCCCAGACCTCGACCAGGGCGGCCAGGATCTCGACCATGAGGCGGCAGCGGTTCTCGATGGAGCCACCATAGGCGTCGGTCCGCTGGTTGGTCATGTCGCGGACGAAGGCGTCGATCAGGTAGGAGTGGGCGCCGTGCAGCTCCACCCCGTCAAAGCCGGCCGCCTTGGCGCGCTCGGCGGCGGCGCGGAAGCTGGCGATCACGCCGGCGATCTCCTCCAGCTCCAGGGCGCGGGCCATGTCGTAGGGTTTGAAGCCGCCGTCGGCGAAGACCAGGCCCTCCTGCTGCATGGCGCTCGGGGCGACGGGCGCGGCGCGCTCCGGGTGCAGGCTGGAATGGCTAAGCCGGCCAGCGTGCCACAGCTGGCAGAAGATCAGGCCGCCCTTGGCGTGCACCGCATCGGTGACCTCTTTCCAGGCGGCGACATGGCTGTCGTCCCACAGGCCGGGGGTGAAGGCGCCGCGGTGGCCTCGGTGATCAGCAGGCCCGCCGAAGCGCGCTGGGCGTAATAGATGGCCTGGAGCTCGCCGACCCGGCCCTCCATGTCCGCCCGCGTCCGGGTCACCGGCGACAGGGCGATGCGGTTCTGCAGCTTGAGCCCGTTGAGCTCACAAGGGTCGAACAGGTCCGTCATGGTGCGCCTCCCGCATCGTTGTTTTGAACAGCTTGCCGGATTGCCCTTGGGGAGGCGCAAGACCTCAGATGCCGGCGTACCACTGGTAGCCGCGGTCTTCCCAATAGCCGCCCTTGCCGAGGCCCAGGTGCTCGAAGCTTTCGATCAGTTCGATGCGCATGACGTACTTGGCCATCTTGTAGCCGAGCTGGCGTTCCAGCCGCAGGCGGATGGGCGCGCCGTGCGCCACCGGCAGGGGCTGGTTGTTCATCTCATAGGCCAGGATGGTCTGGGCGTGGCGGGCGTCGGCCAGGTCGATGGTCTCGTAGTAGTCGCCGGTGCCGTCGAGGGTGAGCTCCAGGGTGTCGGCGCAGAAGAAGGCGACGTAACGGGCGGTGGGCTTGATCCCGGCCTTCTGCAGCAGCGGCCACAGGCGTGCGCCCTTCCACTGGGCGATGGCGCTCCAGCCCTCGACGCAATCGTGGCGGGTGACCTGGCTGCGGGCCGGCGCAGCCTTCAAGTCCGCCAGGGACAGGCTGAGCGGCCGCTCGACCAGGCCGCCGATCTCGAGCCGCCAGTTGGCGAAGCCGTCGGCGACGTGCTGCTGGTAGTCCTCATTGTCCGGATTGGTCGAGCCGTTGGCGCGGAAGTCCGGCGAGATGGCCGAGGCCGGGTATTCCCGGGCCAGGGCGTCGCGGCCCAGAAGCAGGCGCTGGACATGGAAGTTCACGCCCTCGGCCATGTCGAGGCTCTGGTTGACCTTGGGCGAGGTTGCGACCTTGTCACAGGCCGTGAGGCCGGCGGCGGGCGCGGCCAGGGCGGCGCCCAGGAGGCCGCGACGGGAGGGGCGGGTCATGGGGCGTCCTCCGTTTCAGGTGTTGGCGATTTGGCGCCAGGCTTGTGGCCCAGGGCGTACCAGCCTGTCAGCATGGAGCGCAGCTCGCGCCAGGGGCCGGCGGCGACCACCATGGCCAGGTGGACGGCGACGAAGGTGACGAGGCCACTGGCGGCGAGGAAGTGGAAGGTCCGCGCCGACTGGCGTCCGCCGAACAGGTCGCCCAGCAGGGGCAGGCGCGCGTGCATGGCTGGCGACATGGCCAGGCCTGTCAGCAGCATGGTCGGGATCAGGACCCACAGCACCGCCAGATAGGCCAGCTTCTGGAGCACGTTGTAGCCCGGCTGCCCGTGGTCAAAGCGCAGCCGCAGGTGGTCGAGGAGGCTTTGACCAAAACTCTTCAGCTCGTCGCGGGTCGGCAGGAGCAGGAGCTTGAACCGCTTGGTGGCGATGGCGTGGGCCGCATAGACCGCCCCGCTGATCACCAGCACCCAGGCGAAGGCGAAGTGCCAGCGGCGGCCGGCGCCCAGGTCCAGATAGCCGGGCAGGGTCAGCCAGGACGGCGCCGCGCGCGCCGCCAGTTGGCCGTCTGCGGTCGGCGAGGCGCCGAACACGCCGGTGGTGTCGAAGGCGAGCTTGCCGATGCGGACCTCGCCGCGCAGCTCGCCCTCGGGTGTCGTGACCGAGGCGATCTCCATGACCGGCGAGGCGAAACGCGAAACCTCGCCCCAATAGAAGGCCGGGTGGGCGTTCAGGATCTGCAGGCCGCTGAACAGCAGGACAGCCATGGCCAGCACGCTCGCCCAGTGGGCGGCGCGGACGGCCACGGGGTGCCGATAGACCTCGCGGCCCCCCGCCTTGTCGCGTTGATCCAGGATCGCCATGACCGCTCCCCCTAATTCGGCCCGACTACATGGGCGGGGCTGCGCCCTTTTCACCCACCGCCACCGCGCCGGTGATCTCACCACCGCCGCCCGGCTTCGGGAAGGCCACCAGGAACACCTTGGCGCCCGTCTTGACCAGGCTGCGGTCACCGTTGGTGATCTGCACGACCGGCACCTTCGGCGGCACCACGATCTTGCGCTGGCCGGTGGAGTAGCTGACCTGCAGCTCGCGGCCGCCCTTGGCGCCGGTGGTCACCTTGCCGACCGTGCCATTGGTCATCATCGACCCCTTGCGCAGGTTCCAGGCGTAGTGGCCCTCGCCGATCTTCACGCCGGGCGGGAAGACGTGGACCTCGAGCGAGCGGCCGCTGCCGTCGGCCTGGGGAATCTCGGCCGTGCCGATGAAGCTGCCTTCGCGGATTTCCGAGACGCTGATCGGCCTGGTGACCTGGACGGTCCAGTCCGGGGTCAGGTCGATGGTGACGGGCTTGCCGCCCTTGGGCTTCACGGTGAGCTGGGTGGGGCTGGCCTTGAGGACCGCCCCCCGGATGGCCTGGGGCGAGGGCTGCGCGACGGC
>CAZXVO010000029.1:5047-10470 GCA_964643835.1 uncultured Phenylobacterium sp.
TGATGGTGCGCGGCGCGCCCGACTTCGGCCGCACGGTGATCTGGCCGGCGTCGATCTTGGTCACCACGCCACGGATCGGCTCGGGGCCGGCGGCGGGCGCCGGGGCGGCGAGGGCGGGGGCGGCGACGGCCAGGGCGGCGATCGCAGGCAGCAGGCGCTTCATGGGGGTCCTCATGGTCGAGCTTAGGGGCGCATTCGGAGGAAAATAGATCGCGCATAACTAAATTGTACGCAAGTGATTTTTGCCGCCGTCGCGTATGGCGCGGATTTCCCCGGCGACAAGCTGACTTGGCGTGAACTTGCGGGGGGCGTTTTCATGGGCCAACTGTGCCCATACCGAAGGTTGGAAGGCCGCCCGTGAAGCGGCCCGGACAAGGGAGCCGCCACATGAAAGTCGCCGCCGTCAAAGCCCCGGGCGGGCTGGACAAGATCGTCATCGAAGACCGCGCCCAGCCGACGGCTGGCCCCGGCCAACTGCTGGTCCGGGTGCGCGCCAGCTCCCTGAACTTTCACGACTTCGCCGTGGTCGCCGGCATGATCCAAACCGCCGACGGCCGCATCCCGATGTCGGACGGGGCAGGCGAGGTGGTGGCCGTGGGCGAGGGCGTCGTGGGCTGGCAGGTGGGCGACCATGCGCTGTCGACCTTCTTCCCAAACTGGCCGGCCGGCGGCCCGCAGCTGCCGCGCATCCTCGGCGTGCCTGGCGACCACGTGGACGGCTTCGCTGCCGAGTTCGTGGCCATGCCCGCCAGCGCCTTCACCCGCCTGCCCAAGGGCTACAGCTTCGCCGAGGCCGCGACCTTGCCCTGCGCGGCGCTCACCGCCTGGCGCGCCCTGATGGTCGAGGCCCAGATCAAGCCGGGTGACATCGTGCTGACCCAAGGCACCGGCGGCGTCTCGATCTTCGCGCTGCAACTGGCCAAGGCGGCCGGCGCGACGGTGATTTCCACCTCGTCCTCCGACGCCAAGCTCGAGAAGCTGAAGGCGCTCGGGGCCGATCATCTGATCAACTACAAGGACGAGCCGGAATGGGGCCGCAAGGCCGCTGACCTGACCGGCGGCCGCGGCGTCGACCTGGTGGTCGAGATCGGCGGGCCGGGCACCCTGACCCAGTCCGTCCACGCCTGCCGGATCGGCGGCCACGTCTCGCTGATCGGCGTGCTGACCGGCGTCTCGGGCGAGGTCCCGACCGCCCTGATCATGTCCAAGAACGTCGCCGTGAAGGGCGTCACCGTCGGCTCCATCCAGGACCAGGTGGAGATGGTCGCCGCCATCGAGGCCAATGGGATCAAGCCGGTGATCGATTCCAGCTTCCCGCTGGACGGCATCGCCGCCGCCTTTGCGCACCAGATCTCGCAGAAGCACTTCGGCAAGATCGTCCTGGAGTTCTAAATCTGGAGCGTGATGGCCGCCGAAACCGGAATCCACTTTCGGCTATCACGCTCTAGGCATCCCAGAGGGGCGAACCCGCGTATGTGGTCCAGGCGCAGGTGAGGCGCCAGGACGACTGGGGCGCTGCGAATGGACTCATTTCCGAAGCCGCTGGAATCCGTGGTGCTGGGCGCCGCGGGCGGGATCGGCGCGGCCATCGCTGACCGGCTGGAGGCGCTCGGGCCGGTCCGGCGGCTGAGCCGGGCTGACGGGTTCGACCTCACCGACGAGGCGTCGATCCAGGCGGCGGCTGAGGCCGCAGGCGAGCCCCGCCTCGTGGTGATCGCCACCGGCCACCTGCACGGCCATGGGGTGGAGCCGGAGAAGCGGCTGGCCGACCTGTCGCCGGAGCGGCTGGCCTACAGCTTCGCGGTCAACACCATCGGCCCCGCCCTGGTCCTCAAGCACTTCGGCCCGCGTATGCCCCGCGCCGGAAAGAGCGTGATCGCTGTGCTTTCGGCCCGGGTGGGCTCAATCTCCGACAATCGCCTGGGCGGCTGGTACGGCTATCGCGCCTCCAAGGCCGCCCTGAACCAGATGGTGCGCACGGCGTCCATCGAGCTGGCGGTTCGCCGCCCTGAGCTGGCCTGCGTCGCCTTGCATCCCGGCACTGTGGACACCGGCCTGTCCGCGCCGTTCCAGAAGGGCGTAGCGGCAGAGCGCCTGTTCACGCCAACCGTCGCCGCCGACCACCTGCTGCGGGTGATCGACGGCCTGAGCGGCGCCGACACCGGACGGTTTCTCGCCTGGGACGGCCAGGAGATTCCCTTCTGATGCCGACCCTGCGCCTCGTCCTGGGCGACCAGCTTTCCGACAACCTGTCCAGCCTGACGGACTGGGCGGCGGGTGACCTGGTGCTGATGGCCGAGGTCGCCGACGAGGCGGCCTATGTCCCGCACCACAAGCAGAAGCTGGCCATGGTGTTCGCCGCCATGCGCCGGTTCGCAGAGCGGCTGGCTGCGCGGGGGATCGCGGTCCGCCATGTGCGCCTGGAGGACCCCGCCAATACCGGCGCCCTGACCAGCGAGGCCCTGCGGGAGCTGGCCGAGGGCGGGTTCGAGCGGCTGGTGGTGACCGAGGCCGGCGAGTGGCGGCTGGCGCGGGCGTTCGAGGACTTGAAGCTTGCCTCGCCGGTCCCTGTGGAGGTGCGGCCCGACACCCGCTTCATCTGCAGCCGGGGCCAGTTCGAGGCCTGGGCGGAAGGCCGCTCCGAGCTGCGCATGGAGTTCTTCTATCGGGTGATGCGCAGGGCCACCGGCCTTCTGATGGACGGCGACAAGCCGGCCGGCGGCCAATGGAACTTCGACCACGAGAACCGCAAGCGCCTGCCCAAGGGCGTGCGGCCGCCAGAGCGCCTGGTCATTCCCCCGGCGGAGGATGTGCGCGAGGTCCTGGCGATGGTGACCGCGCGGTTCCCCGACAACTTCGGAAGCCTGGAGACTTTCGGCTGGGCGACCAGCCATGAGGAGGCCGACCGGCTTCTCGATCACTTCATCGCCGACATCCTGCCCAGCTTCGGCGACTGGCAGGACGCCATGAAGGGCGGCGCGCCGTTCCTGTGGCATGCGCGGCTGTCGGCGGCGATCAATATCGGCCTGCTGGATCCGCTGGAGGTCGGCCGCCGGGCCGAGGCCGCCTACCGCGCGGGCCTGGTCCCCATCGCTTCGGCGGAAGGGTTCATCCGCCAGATCCTCGGCTGGCGGGAATATGTGCGCGGGGTCTACTGGCTGGCCGGGCCGGACTACCTGGCCCGCAATGCTCTGGCCGCCGATCGCCGCCTGCCGGAGTTCTACTGGAGCGGCGAGACTAAGATGGCCTGCGTCCGCGACGTGGTGACCATGACCGCGCGCCATGCCTACGCCCACCACATCCAGCGGCTGATGGTCACCGGCAACCTGGCCCTGCTGCTGGGCGTCCATCCGGACGAGGTGAACCTCTGGTACATGAGCGTCTATGTGGACGCCTTCGAATGGGTGGAGGCGCCCAACACCCACGGCATGGCCCTGTTCGCCGACGGCGGCCTGATGGCCTCCAAGCCCTATGCTGCCAGCGGCGCCTATATCAGCAGGATGAGCGACTACTGCGCAGGCTGCGCCTATGACGTGGCGCAGAAGCGCGGGGAGGGGGCCTGTCCCTTCAATCGGCTCTACTGGGCCTTCCTGATCCGCAACCGCGAGCGCCTGAAGGACAATCCGCGCCTGGCCATGCCCTATCGCACCCTGGCCAAGATGGGCGCCGACGAGACCGAGATCCTCGCCGACGCCGAGGCGGCCCGAACCTCGCTCGGCGCCGTTCCGCGTCAGCCGTAGACCAGCTCCGGGGCGTCCAGGTCGATGGCCGGCAGGGTGTCTTTTTCCGCCCAGTAGTCCTGGGTATGGCGCCATTCCGGCTTGGAGCCGGCCTTGGGCATCAGGTGCATGCTGCGCATCAGGTAGCCGGGATTGAAGTCTTCCGGATCGGTCCAGGGGCCCAATTCCATGTCGGCGTCCTCGGGTCTCAGCGCCGGCTCGACCCGCTTGGCGCCCTTTTCGTCCATGTGCCGCAGCAGGCGCGGGGCCAGCGCGCCGATCAGGTCGGCCCGCAGGGTCCAGCTGGAGCGGAAATAGCCGAACACCCACAGCAGGTTGGGCACGCCGGTGAACATCATGCCGCGATAGGTGACGGTCTGGGCGAAGTCGATGGGCGCGCCGTCCTTGCTGAACGGGATATCGCCCAGGACGCTCAGGTCGAAGCCGGTGGCGGAGACGACGATGTCGGCCTCCAGGGTCTCGCCCGACTTCAGGGTGATCCCGCTCTCAGTGAAGCCTTCGATCTCGTCGGTGACCACGGAAGCCTTGCCGGCCTTGATGGCGTCGAAGAAGTCGCCATTGGGCACGAAACAGATCCGCTGGCGCCAGGGCGCGTAGCTCGGCGTGAAGTGTTTGGCGACATAGTCCTCGCCGACCAGACCGCGCAGGGCGCCCAGCAGCTCCTCGCGCACCACCTCGGGGTTGGCCTTGCGGCGCTCAGCCATCTTGGCGCCCATGGACAGGATGCTGCGGCGGACGATCTCGTGGGTCCAGGCGGGGTCGATGTCGAGCTCGCGCAGGGTCTCGGCCAGCTCGTTCTTGTTGCGGCCGGGCGTGAAATAGGTGGGCGAGCGCTGCAGCATGGTGACGTGGGCCACCTTGTCGGCGATGGCCGGAACCAGGGTCGCCGCCGTGGCGCCGGACCCGATCACCACCACCCGCTTACCCGCATAGTCGAGGTCTTCCGGCCAGGCCTGCGGATGGATGATCTGCCCCTTGAAGCTGTCCATGCCGGGCCACTGGGGCATGTAGCCCTGGTCGTGGCGGTAGTAGCCCTGGCACATCCACAGGAAGCCGGCGGTGCAGACGGAAACCTCGCCGGTCTGGACGTCCTGCGTGCGGATCACCCAGTGGTTCTCGGCGCTGGACCAGTCCGCGGAAACCACCTTGGTGTGGTAGCGGATGTGGCGGTCCAGGTCGTTCTCGGCGATCACCTCGCCCATGTAGCTGAGGATCTCGCCCGCCGTGGCGATGGGCGCGCCGCGCCAGGGCTTGAAGGTGTAGCCGAAGGTGTGGAGGTCGCTGTCCGAGCGGACGCCCGGATAGCGGTGGGTGTGCCAGGTGCCGCCGAAGCTGTCCTTCAGCTCCAGCACGGCGAAGGTCTTCTCCGGCGCCCCGGTCTGCAGGTGGTAGGCGAGGCCGATGCCGGAAATGCCGGCGCCGACAATGATCACGTCAAAATGGCCGGCGTTCGCCGGGGCCTTGGAATGCTGGGGCATGAAAATGGCGTCCTTGAAAATCTGCAGCAGCGTGGGGCCTGAGCGCCCCGCCGGTCAATGCCGGCGGGGGATCTCCACCTGCAGGGTCTCGTAGCCCTTCACGAAGGTCGAGAAGGTGCGCTTGGGCTCCTCCAGCACCACGATGTCGGGGAAGCGCTTCAGGATCTCCTCCCAGATCACCCGCAGCTGCAGCTCGGCCAGGCGG
>CAZXVO010000029.1:10529-26852 GCA_964643835.1 uncultured Phenylobacterium sp.
CCGAGACGTACCACATGACCACCTTGTCGCCCTTCTTGAAGGTCTTGCCGCCGAACTCGATGTCCTCCAGCGCGGTGCGGCGCATGTGGGCGAGCGGGGTCTGCCAGCGGATGGTCTCCGAGACCATCGAGGGGATCAGGTCGGGGGTCTCGCGCAGCTTCCTGTACTGGTCCGGGTTCTTGTTCAGGGCGAAGACCGAGCCGGAGATGGTGTTGCGGGTGGTGTCATTGCCGCCGACGGTCAGCAGGATGACGTTGCCGTGCACCTCCAGGATGTCCATGTCGCGGGTCTCGGGCCCGTGGGCCAGCATGGACATCAGGTCGTCGGTTGGGGCTGAGGCCTTCCGGTCCTTCCAGACCTCGGTGAAGTAGGCGAAGTACTCCATCAGGAGCTGGCGCTTGTGCTCCATGCTGTCGACCAGACCATGGCCAGGCGTGGCGGTGACCACGTCGGACCAGTAGGTCAGCCGTCGGCGGTCCGCCTGGGGGATGCCGAACAGGGTCGCCAGGGTCATGGCGGTGAGTTCCTTGGACACCAGGTCGACCCAGTCGAAGGGCTTGCCGATGGGCAGGCTGTCCAGGATCGCGCCGGCCCGTTCGCGGATCAGCGGCTCCATCTGGGCCAGGTTGTGGGGCGAGACCGCTGGGCTGACCGTCTTGCGCTGCACGTCATGCCGCGGCGGGTCCATGGCGATGAACATCGCCCGGCGCGGCTGGTCCGGCGGGGCCTCGGTGATGCCGATGCCGGAGGCGGACGAGAACACCTGGTGGTTCGTGTCGACCGCCATGATGTCGTTGTACTTGGTGATCGACCAGTAGGGCCCGTACTCGCTGTGCGGCGTGAAATGCACAGGATCCTCACGGCGGAGCCGCTCGAAGTAGGGCCACATGGCGTCGGCCTCGAACAGGCCGGGCTGGGCGGGGTCGAGTGTCTCCAGGGGCGTGGCGTAAGCGGCTTCGCGCGCTGCGCTGCGGAGGTCGGTGGCGACATGGTTCATGGCTGTTTCCGTCCCGGATTGTTTTGCGGACAGCAGACGCGCCTGAACGCTGTTCGGAAAGCCCTTGCTTGCGAGAGGCTGCGGCATGGCCGCAAGCTCGTGCTAGAAGCGTGCGCGCCACAGGGTGTGGGGGCGATGGTGCTGGAGCGAAGCGTTTAGGATGGCGCCTCCCAAGAAGGGGTCTCTCGGGGCGGACCCGGCGACGATGAAGGACGTGGCCGAAGCGGCTGGCGTCTCCATGAAGACCGTGTCGCGGGTGCTGAACCGGGAGCGCTATGTCTCGGACGAGACGCGCCAGCGGGTCGAAGCGGCCATCGCCGAGTTCAACTTCCACCCCAGCGCCGCGGCCCGCACCCTGGCCGGCAAGCGCAGTCACCAGATCGCGCTGATCTACGACAACCACAGTCCCCACTACATCTATCAGATCCAGACCGGGGTCTGGACGCGGTGCGTCGAGGAGCGGGTGCGCCTGCTGGCCCAGCCCTGCGACGCCGCCTCGCCGGACCTGGAGGCCGAGGTCCGGGCGCTGATCGACCAGACCCGCGTCGACGGGGTGGTCCTGTCCTCGCCGGTCACGGATGTCGCCGCGGTGCTGGAAGAGCTTGAACTGCGCGGCGTGCCCTATGTCCGCATCTCTCCCGGCACGGAGCATGAGCGCAGCGCCTCGGTGTCCATGGACGACGCCCAGGCGGCCGACGAGATGACCATGCATCTGCTGTCGCTGGGCCACCGGCGGATCGGCTTCATCCTCGGTCACCCGAATCACGCCGCCAGCGACCTGCGGCTCTATGGCTATCGCCGGGCCCTGGACCGGGCGGGCCTGCCGTTCGAGCCGAAGTATGTGCGGCCGGGCCTGTTCGACTTTGCTTCAGGGGAGGCGGCGGCCGACGCGCTGCTGGACCTGCCCAACCCGCCCACTGCGATCTTCGCCTCCAATGACGACATGGCCGCTGGCGTCATGACCGTGGCCCATCGGCGCGGCCTGTCCCTGCCCAGGGACCTGTCGATCACCGGGTTCGACGACACCCCGCTGGCCAGTCAGCTGTGGCCGCCCCTGACCACCGTGCGCCAGCCCACGCGGGACCTGGCCTATGCGGCGGCGGGCCTGCTGTTCGACGCCGAAGGCGAGATCATCCACCGCCGGCTGCCGCACGCACTGGTGCTGCGAGGCTCGACCGCTCCACCCCCCGGCTGATCCAGATCAACCCGACCGCGCCTTGCCAAGTCGCGCGCGGCGAGCGTATGACAGCGCTGGACAGAGCCGAGCATCCGGCCCCGCCGAAGAACGGAACCCATGACCCATCTGCCTCCTGCCGCAGCCGTCCGTCCGCTCTATGAGGGAGGGCCGCAGGTCTCAGGGATTGGCTGGGGGATGTGGCGATTCTCCGGCGACGACGTGGCCGCCGCCGAGGCCCGAGTGGTCGCCGCCCTGGACGCCGGCGTGACCCTGTTCGACACCGCCGACATCTATGGTCCGGACAATAACGAGCCCTTCGGCGCCGCCGAGGCCCTGCTGGGCCGGGTGTTCCAGCGCAATCGCGGCCTCGCCCAGCGCATGGTGATCGCCACCAAGGGCGGCATCGTCATCGGCACGCCCTATGATTCCAGCCGCGGCTATCTGACCTCGGCCATCGACGCCTCGCTCACCCGCATGGGCGTCGAGCACGTGGCTCTGTGGCAGATCCACCGACCCGACATCCTGACCCATCCCTCGGAGATCGCCGAAGCCCTGACCGCCGCTCACCAGGCCGGCAAGATCGGCGCGATCGGGGTTTCGAACTTCACCGCCTCCCAGGTCGAGGCCCTGGCCGCCTATCTCGACCTGCCGGTGGTCTCGAACCAGATCGAGCTGTCGCCGCTGGAGGTCACCCCCTTCACCAACGGCCTGACCGACCAGGCGTTGGCCCGCCGCATGACCGTCATGGCCTGGTCGCCCCTGGGCGGCGGCCGGCTGGGCGATCCCAAGGATGAGCGCGGCGCCGCCGTCGCCAAGGCCCTGGACGCCAAGGCCGCCGAGGCCGGCGTCTCGCGCGCCGCCGCCGCCTACAGCTGGATCATGGCCCATCCGTCCCGGCCGATCCCGCTGGTCGGAACCCAATCCGTCGCCCGGATCGCTGAGATCCCCGACGCCTACAAACCCAAGTGGACCCGCGCCGACTGGTACGCGGTCCTCGTCGCTGCGATGGGAGCGCCCCTGCCATGAGCCGTCCGCCTTGCGAAGTCAGCTGGTTCTCAGCCCTGTGTGATGACGACTACGAATTCCTCGGCGTCCCTGACGCCCGGCTGAAGTCGTCGTGGGAGCATTGCCGCGACATCGTCCTGCAGGCCGAAGCCGGCGGGTTCGACAACATTCTGCTGCCGTCGGGCTATGAACTCGGCATCGACACCACGGCCTTCTGCGCCGGCATCGCCCCGATGCTGCGCCGGATGAAGCTGCTGATGGCCACCCGCATCGGCGAGGTCTGGCCGCCGCAGCTGGCCCGCCAGATCGCCACCATCGACCAGATGCTGGGCGGCCGGCTGGTGGTGAACATTATCTCCTCCGACATGCCGGGCGAGAAGCTGGCGTCCGCGCCGCGCTACGCCCGCACGGTCGAGGCCATGCATATCCTGAAGACCCTGCTGAACGGCGAGGCCCTGGATCACGACGGCGAGTTCTACAAGCTGAAGGTCGAGCCGCCGCGCGTCCGCACCGTCTCCGGCAAGGCGCCGCTGCTCTATTTCGGCGGCCTATCGGAGGACGCCCGCGAGGCGGCGGCCAAGGGCTGCGATGTCTTCCTGATGTGGCCCGACCGCAAGGAAGTGATCGCCGAGATCATGGCCGACATGGACAAGCGCGCCGCCAAGTATGGCCGCAAGCTTCGCTACGGCTACCGCGCCCACGTGGTGGTCCGCGAGACCGAGGCCGAGGCCCGCACGGCCGCCGACCGGCTGCTGTCCAAGCTGGACGCCGACACCGGCGCCGCCATCCGCGCCAAGTCGCTCGACAGCACTTCGGTGGGAGTCCAGGCCCAGGCCGCCCTGCGCGAGAGCGCCAAGGACGACGGCTATGCCGAGCCCTTCCTGTGGACCGGCGTCGGCCGGGCTCGCTCGGGCTGTGGCGCGGCCATTGTCGGTGATCCCGACCAGGTGCTGGGCAAGCTGAACGACTACCGCGACATGGGCATCGAGGCCTTCATCCTGTCGGGCTATCCGCACGCGGCGGAGGCGGACCTGTTCGCCCGCCATGTGCTGCCGAACCTGGAGCACGGCCCGCTCGTCTGAGCGGTCTGAGCCTTAAGAAATAGCGACGCCCGCCCCCGACAAGGGGCGGGCGTTCTGCTTTAGTGGCCCACCTGCACGGGGGCTTGGCCGCCCCGGCTTTCGATGCGCGGCAACCACAGCTGGATCCAGCCCAACGCCAGCAGGTAGGAGGCGCCGGCGAACAGGAACAGCGGGCTGTAGCCCAGGCCGGCGGTCAGGATCAGGCCTGCGGCCTTGACGATCAGCATCCCGCCGATGTTGCCGCAGAAGGCGCCCACGCTCGTCACCCGGCCGATCTTGGCCGGGGCGGTCACGTCGGCGATCAGGGCGAAGAGGTTGGTGGAAAAGCCCTGGTGCGCGGCCAGGACGATGGCCAGGACCGCGGCGGCCTCCCACGGCGTCTTGGCCAGCAGGGCGAGCGGCAGGACCAGCACCATCAGGCCACTGACCAGCATGGCGCCCTTGCGCGCACGGTCGACGGAGACCCCGCGGGCCAGCAGGCGGGTCGCGACCGTGCCGCTGACCAGTGCGCCCAGGGCGGCGCCGGCGTAGGCGAGGGCGATGGGCGGGCCGATATGGACGCCCGACAGGCCGAACTGCCGGTTCAGGAAGTCCGGCATCCAGAACAGCATAAGCCACCAGGTCGCGTCGCTCAGCACCTTGGCGCCGGCGATGGCCCAGGTTGCCCGGTCTTTCAGGATCGAAGGCGCAGGACCCGTCGTTTCCGCGACGGGCGGCGCCTCGGCGGCAGGCTCGGCGACCGGCAGGCCCTTGCGGGTCACCAGCAGCCACAGGGCCGTCCAGACCACGCCGGCTATGCCCGCGGCGACAAAGGTGCCGCGCCAGCCGAAGGGAATGGCGATGAGCGGGATCAGGATCGGCGCGGCCACCGCGCCCAGGCTGTTGACGGCGTTGATGATCCCGAACCCGGCCGAGCGCAGGTTGGCCGGCAGGATGGTGGCCACCGTCTTGATCATGGTGGGCGTACCCATGGATTCGGTGGCGCCAAGGGCGACGCGGCAGATCGTGAACTGTCCCAGCGTCCGGGCGAAGCCGTGGAACACCGCCGACAGGCTCCAGGCGAAAACCCCAAGGGCGTTGGCCCAGCGCACGCCGATACGATCCACCAGGGGGCCGGAGATCAGAAGGCCCACGGCCATCGCCCCCTGGAACCAGGCGCCCAGGGTGCCGTAGTCATCGGCGGTCCAGTTAAGTTCCTGGGAAATCTCGGGTTTCAGGACCGAGATGATCTGGCGATCCACAAGATTAAGGATCCCGGCCACGGTCAAGAGACCGAACAGGACCCATGCCCCAAACCTGCTCTGCTTCATCCCCAAGGTTCCGATAGGATTATTATGATCGGCGCGGCCAACCGCAATTTCGGCTTGCCGTCGCGCCCGCGTCCTGAGAATGCTCACAATAAGTCAGCGCTGTCATATTAATTGCGGGGAGGGGTCATGAGCGACACGGTTCGCTACGGCCTGGTTGGGTCCGGGATGATGGGGGTGGAGCATATCCACAATCTCGCGGTCACGCCGGGCGCGGTCGTCACCGCCATCGCCGACCCTGTGGAGCGTTCACGCGGCTGGGCCCGCAAGGCGCTCGGCGCCGACGCCAAGGTGGCCGAGTTCGAGGATGGCGCCGCCCTGGCCAAGAGCGGCCTCGTGGACGCGGTCATCGTCTGCAGCCCCAACTACACCCACCGCACGGTGCTCGAGCCGCTGTTCGAAGCCGGCCTGCCGATCCTGTGCGAGAAGCCGCTGGCCACCACCATCGAGGACGCCAAGTGGGTGGTGGAGCAGGCCGAGAAGTCCAAGGCCCCGTTCTGGACGGCCATGGAATACCGCTACATGCCGCCGGCCGAGGCTTTCATCGCCGACCTGCGCGCCGGCAAGATCGGCAAGCTGCAGATGCTGTCGATCCGTGAGCACCGGTTCCCCTTCCTGGAAAAGGTTGGCGACTGGAACCGCTTCTCGCGCAACACCGGCGGCACCATGGTCGAAAAGTGCTGCCATTTCTTTGACTTGATGCGGCTGATCGTCGAGTCCGAGGCGGTGCGGGTCTATTGCTCCGGCGCGATGGACGTGAACCATCAGGACGAGCGCTACGACGGGCAGAAGCCGGACATCATCGACAACAGCTACACGGTCGTGGACTTCGCCAATGGCGTCCGCGCCATGCTGGACCTGTGCATGTTCGCCGACGGGGCGGAGAACCAGGAAGAGATCACCGCCGTGGGCGACAAGGCCCGGCTTGACGTCCTGATCCCCACCGGCGACCTCGTGCTGTCGCCGCGGGTGGGGTTCATGAACCCCAAGCAGGTGAGCCGCCGCAACATCGCGGTGGACGAGACGGCGTTGAAGGCCGGCAGCCACCATGGCTCCACCTTCTACGAACACCAGAAGTTCAACGCCGCGGTGCGCGGCGTGGGGCCGGTCGAGGTGACCGCGCGCGATGGCCTGATGGCTGTGGCGATCGGGACCGCGGCGGAGATCAGCGCGCGGGAGAGGCGCGTTGTTGAGTTGTCGGAACTTGGGTTGTGACCGGGGGGCTTTTGCAGGCCTGACCGCGTCACCATGTGACAGCGCTAGACATAAACATCCGCCAGGAGGCGGAGGGGGAAAAACAATGATCAGGACTATTCTAGTCGCCAGTGCGAGCATCGCCGCCCTGGCCTCCGCGCCCCAGGCCTGGGCCGCGGAAGCAGCCAACGAAATCAGTGAAGTCGTCGTCACCGCCCAGAAGCGGGAACAGAAGCTGCAGGACGTGCCCCTGGCCGTCTCGGTGATCTCTGGCGACACCGTGGCCGCCAAGGGCGCGGTGAACCTCGAGGGCGCTCAGTACCTCGTGCCGACCCTGAACTTCCGCAAGTCGGGGACCACGATCAACCAGTCCCTGTTCCTGCGGGGCGTGGGCACCTCGACCTTCTCCATCGCCGGCGAGCCCTCAATCTCCACCGTGGTGGACGGCGTGGTCTACAGCCGCGCGGGCGAAGCCTTCAGCGACCTGATCGACATCGATCGCCTGGAAGTGCTGCGCGGGCCGCAAGGCACCCTGTTCGGCAAGAACACCTCGGCCGGCGTGATCAACATCGTCACCAAGCGTCCGGGCGACGACTTTGGCGGCTATGTCGAAGGCAGCTACTTCTCGGGCGGCGACGAGTACCGCCTCCGTGGCGCCGTGGACGTGCCGTTCAGCGACAAGGTCAAGGGCCGCTTCACCGCCTTCTACGGCAACTATGACGGCAACATTCACAACCGCGCCACCGGCGACCGGGTGAATGGTTACGAGCACTGGGGCGTTCGCGGCGTGATCGTCGCCGATCCCACCGACGACCTGTCGCTGACCTTCATCGCCGACTACCGCAAGAGCGATGACGACTGCTGCGCCGAAGTGATCGGCACCCTGCCGACCAACCTGGCCGCCGGCGCCCTGCCGACCCCGCGCGCCGACAAGTCGCGCGACATCAGCCAGGACCTGGTCACCTCGACCAAGGAAGAGAGCAAGGGCATCTCCCTGCAGGCCGACTGGTCGGTCGCGGGCCAGACCCTGACCTACATCGGGTCGTACCGCGAATACGACAACACCGAGATCCGTGACGGCGACTGGCTGGCCCAGGCCTATGTGGGCCTGAACCAACTGCACGACATCGGCCCGCAGACCGGTGAGACCCAGACCCACGAGCTGCGCCTGACCTCGCCGTCCGGCCAGTTCTTCACCTACGTCGCCGGGCTCTACTATTCCAAAGCCGACAGCGAGCGGATCTTCACCCGCAACGACCTGGTCTGCACCGTCACCCCGACGCCGACCGTGCTCACGCCCTGCACCACCGCGGGCGCCGTGATCACCCGGCCGACCGGCACCGCCGACTTCGGTTCGACCTTCAAGAACTTCGCGGCCTTCGGCCAGGGCGAACTGAACCTGTCTGACCGGCTCCGCGTGCTCGTGGGCCTGCGCTACACCAACGACGACCTGTCGGTGTTCCACCAGCGCGTGTCGGCCCTGACCGGTCCGGGCATCCAACCGAGCTTTGGTCCGTTCACCGCCAGCACCTCGAACGACAACGTCTCGGGTCGCCTGGGCGTGCAGTACGACGTGTCGTCGGACGTGAAGGCCTACGCCACCTACGCCCGCGGCTATAAGGGTCCGGCCTACAACATCTTCTACAACCTGACCGCCACTGGCACGAACGTCATCGAGGCCGAGACCGCGGACAGCTACGAGCTGGGCCTGAAGAACACTCTGCTCGACGGCCGGATGACCCTGAACCTGGCGGCCTACTACGCCAAGTACGAGAACTTCCAGGCCAACAACCCCGACGTCGTCGCGGGTGTCCTGGTGACCCGCTTCACCAACGCGGGCACGGTTTCGACCCGTGGCGCCGAGCTGGACATGGCCTTCCGTCCGATGGCCGACCTGAACATCTCCGGCGGCTTGGCCTACACCGACGCCAAGATCGACCAGTTCAAGCTGCCGACCAATGGCGTGATCACCGGCGTGGTTCCCTCGGGCACCAGCCTGCCGTACGCGCCTAAGTGGAAGGGCTCGCTGGGCGCCGACTATCGTTGGCGGACAGGTGGCGCCTTCGACTGGACCCTCGGCGTCCAGGGCTCGTACCAGACCAAGCAGATCAGCCAGCTCGACGCCTCGGCGGCCATCCGTCAGGCCACCACGATCAAGGGCTACGGCATCGTCGATCTGACCTTCGGCATGATCGAAGCCAACGACAAGTACCGCGTCCTCGTGCAGGTGAAGAACCTGTTCGACGAAAGCTTCGCCTCCGCCATCACCAGCGGCGGCCCGGGCGGCAGCTTCCGGTACATCATCCCGCGTGAAGCCGACCGTTATTACGGCGTCACCCTGCGGGCGAACTTCTAAGTCCGACCGCAAGGTCCAAGTCTAGAATGGGGCGCCGGTCCGGCCAGGGCCGGCGCCCTTTCTTTCGCGCGCCATCCGCTGCGCCGCGACCAGGTAGGGCGTCTGGACGTCCGGATAGATGGCGATCACCGCCTGCATGACCTGATTGATGTCTTCTCTGGTCCCGTAGTTGGCCATGGTCCAGTCGACCAGGGTCTGGGGCGTGTTGAACGACAGGTCCGAGGACTCCTTCAGGAACGCCTCGCCGCCGATGGCGCTCAGGGCCATCTGCCGGCCCATGGCCTCACCGGCCTTCTTGCCCAGGAAGCCGCCCACGAAGGGCACGTTCTCCATCGCCTTCTGGCCCAGATAGTTGCCGGCCATGGAGCCGATCTGGCCGGCGGCCTTCACCTGCAGGGACTTGGTGATCCAGCCCGCCGTCACCCCGTCGGAAGTGAAGGGCGACATGTAGAGCCCCGTCACGCCTTCGATGAGTCCGGAGGCTGTCGGGGCGGCCGCGGCCGGGCTCGCCGCAGGCGCTGCACCCGCGGCCGAGCGTTGGGCAGGCGCCGCGGCCGCAAACAGGGCAAGCCCTACGGGAGCAGCCGCCGGCGCGGGCTTGGCGGCCGCCGCGGGCTTGCCCGACGCCATGAGCCCCATGAGGCCAAGGCTCGCCATGCCGGCTGCAGATGAGGCTGCGGGCTTGGCGGGTTCGATCTTCGCGGGCGCCGGTGTGGGTGCGGGCGCGGCGACCGCGACCACCTTTGGCGCGGGAGCGGGGGTGGGGGCCACCGCTATGGCCTTCGCCGGCGCTGGTGCGGGGGTTGACGGCGCAGGGGCCGCCGCCTTCGCGGTGGCTATGGGGGCTGCCGAGGGGGCCGCGCCACCCGGCGCTGCCGGCAGGGTTTCGATCAGGTCATAGCCCCAAAGGATGTCGGCGCGCGCCACCACCTTGCGGGCTTCGCGGGCGCCATCGGCGGCGATCATTTCGCCCAGGCCGTCCGGGCGGGGCAGGAAGTTGCGGCCCGTCGGGCCCTCGCCCTGGGTCGAGACCTGGCCCAGCCAGCGCGCGCCGTCGGCGAAGGTGATGATCCCGACGCCGGAGGCCATGCACCAGGCGCCGCTGTCGCCGCGATAGCCGATGATGTTGTGGTTCTCGCCGGG
This sequence comes from uncultured Phenylobacterium sp., assembly GCA_964643835.1. Taxonomy (GTDB): domain Bacteria; phylum Pseudomonadota; class Alphaproteobacteria; order Caulobacterales; family Caulobacteraceae; genus Phenylobacterium. The sequence goes on from CAZXVO010000029.1 coordinate 20,791, forward strand.
CCGACCCTTGCCGCGCTTGGCCCGGACCTCCAGGGCGACGGTTCCTGCCGGCGTGTCCTTGTCGCAGCCCTTCTGCAGGGCGCCCGCGGACGATCCGTCGGCCATGATCGCGAGGCTGCGGTCCGGCGCGAAGGACGAGCTCAACAGCCTCGCCCGCCACTCGGTGATCTTGGCCCGGTCGCTCGCATAGGGATCGACCGGCGGCGGGGGGGGAGCGACGACGACCGGCGCTTTCGGCGTGGCCTTCCGGCGTTGGGCCGCATCCGCGTCGTGGGGCGCAGCAACGAGCGCGACCGCTCCCAAAACAGCCAAGCTTACCTGCGCCGTGACCTTGGCGCTGGGCTTCGCAAATCTCGCCATGACCTTGTCCCCCTACGCGCCCGTACTTCAGGCATGTTCAGCCGACGCCGGTTTCGACGCTGGCCCGGGGGCCCACGAACGGGGGAGTTGGGGCCCACGCCCCATGATTAGTCTCCGTAGACGGCGGGGTCCAGTTGGAAGGCGAGCCCTTGCCAGTCCGTCTGGCCGGCGTCGCGGCGGGCGCGGTTCTCGGCGGCGATCCGACGGAAGAGCGCCAGCGCTTCGCGGTCGTCGAGATGCGCGGTGTCCAGGTCCAGATGCTCCGCCAGCAGTTCGCAGCGCGTCGCGCGCACGACCTCCGGAGCCCAGACCGAGGCGTTCATCTCGATGTCGCCGAAGAACGACCGGCGGGCGATGTTGCAGGAGCCGATGGTCATCCAGGCGTCGTCCACCAGCATCACCTTGGCGTGGACATAGACGTCGTGACGCCGGCCTCCAGCGTCGGCGCCGGCGATCCCCACCAGGGCGAAGCGCTCATGTCGGCCGAGCGCGGCCAGCAGGTCGAACAAGGGCCGGCTCTCCGGGCGGCTCTTGGCGGCCTTCAGCTCGCCATAGGCCTCGGCGGGGGTCAGGGCGACCACCTCGACGCCGCGGACCAGGGCCGCGTCCAGGGCCTGGATCACGTCCGGATCGAACACGGTCTGGTTCTCGATGTAGATCGTCCGCTGGGCGGCGGCGATGGCCCGCAGGTACTGCTCGGCGATCGACAGTTCGCCCTCGGCGATCTCATAGGGGGTGTGGCCGACGGCGGCCGCGGGGGTCGCATAGAGCCCGGCCTTCACCGTGCGCTGGATCTGCACCCGGCAGTCGCCGGCCGCCGCCGAGGCTGTGGTCGGGAAGGCCATGTCGTCGGCCTCGCCCCAGACGCCGTCGGGCGCCGCCCGCTCGCTGGCGTCGTTCCAACGCTGGACGAAGTTGTGGTGCACATCGCTGGCCGAGGGGCCGGCGACCTCGACATAGACGTCGTGGACATGGCGCTCGCCGTCCAGGATCCGGTGGCCGGGCGCGACCACATAGTCAGGACTAAGGTTGATGCCGCCGACGAAGGCGACCTCGCCGGCTTCGCCTGCGTCAATCATCCAGCTCTTCTGGTGCTGGCAGTATCCCTTCTGGGCCCGGTCCCAGCGCATTTTCACCGACGAGCCCCGCTCGCCCAGCATCCGCCTCTGGTCCGCCGAGCCGGAGAAGGTCGCCTGCTCCACCCGCTGGCTCTCAGGGTTCACCCGCCAGAACAGGGCGCGGACGTCCAGGCCCCGCGCCGCCGCATTGTCCAGCACATCGAACAGCGAGCCGCGCCCGTCGGGCATCTGGAAGCCTGCGTCGAGGAAGGCCACGGTCACCCAGACGCTACGCCGCGCGGCTTCGACCGCTTCGCAGATGCGGCGGAACGCCGGCTCGCCGTCGATCAGGGGCCGTACGCGGTTGCCGTCGCGCACCGGATAGGCGGCGCGTTCGGCCGCGGGGATGTGAAGGGCGGAGTCCAGTCCGGACCGGATCATCTGTTCGCTCATGCGCGGCTCCCCAGCTTCCCGCCGCGCGCCCAAGGCCGCGACTCGGCGCCAGGCTATAGGCGCGGCATGTGTCGGAATATCCGCCGTCGCCCCACGTTGGTCGCTCAGATCAGAAATAGCCCTGCCGCTTTTTGGTTTCCAGGGACCCGCCGTCGTCAGTATCGATCAGCCGCCCCTGGCGTTCCGAAGTGGCGGCGGACAGGGTTTCGAACACGATCTCGTCCAGCGTCTCCGCGTTCGAGGTTATCGCCCCGGTGACCGGCCAGCAGCCGACCGTACGGAACCGCACCCGGCGGAGGGACGCTGTCTCGCCCGGCCGGTACGGGTAACGATCATCGGCCACCACCAGCAGGGCGCCGTCGCGTTCCACCGTTGGGCGCTCGGCCGCGAAATACAACGGGGCGAGTGGAAGGTCGCGGACCCGGCAATAGGTCCAAATATCGGCTTCGGTCCAGTTGGACAGCGGGAACACCCGCAACGTCTGTCTCGGGCCCAGCCTCGTATTGTAGAGCCGCCACGGTTCCGGACGCTGGGCGCGGGGTTCCCAGCCATGGCCAGGGCTTCGCACCGATACGATACGCTCCTTGGCGCGGGACTTCTCCTCGTCCCGCCGTGCGCCACCGAACACAACATCAGCGCCGAGTTCGTCCAGCGTCGCCTTGAGCGGGATCGTCCGCATCAGATCCGTGTAGAGGGCCGACCCATGAACGAACGGGCTAATCCCGTCCCTCAAGCCCTGCTCGTTGCGCCGGACAATCAGCTCGAACCCCAGATGGTCGGCGAGCCAATCCCGGAACTTCAGCGTTTCCGGAAACTCGAAGGTCGAGTCGATGTGCACCAGGGGAAGTGGCGGTCGCGAGGGATGAAACGCCGCCGCGGCCAAGTAGGCGAGGACAGTCGAGTCCTTGCCCCCCGAGAACAGGAGCACCGGGCGTCTCGCTTCGGCGAAGCCTTCGCGCAGGATCTGGAGTGCTTCAGCCTCCAGTCGCTCGATATGGCTCAGACCCGCCGTCAAGACGTGTACTCCAGCGCCTCGGCGACAACGAAGTAACGCACCTCGGGGCGGGCGGGATCGGCGAGGTGTTCGGCGCAGATGCAGGCCGCGGCGTGGTCGCCGAAGGGGCCGAAGGCGCGGGGCCAGGGCAGGTGGCCGTCGGCGGCGAAGCGGCCGCCGACCACCCAGTAGCCACTCGCCGGCCGGGTTGCGGGTGTGGGGATCATGACAGGGCCTCCCAGGCCAGGTCGCCTGCGTAGCGGTGCGTCGTGCGTCCCGCATCGTCCAGGGCGAACAGGTGGATCCATTGGTTGTCGACGAGCGTGCGCACGCCGGCCTGCCGGGCGAGCACTTGGCTCATCGCCTGCGGCGTGGCGGCTACGAAGACGTTCAGCCTGACCGGCTCGTGCACAAACCGCGTCCCATCATGGATCGACTGCATCGGCAGGCCGGTCCGCAGGTCGCCGGCGTTGCCTTCCAGCACGCCGATCCGTCCACAGACATTGTGCAGGGTCTTGTCCCCGGCCCCGAAGGCCCGGTTGTCCACGGTGGAGCCGTAGTATTGCAGGCTGATCCAGCTGGCCACGACCATGGGCGCGGTCAGGATCAGTTCCAGCACCGACAGGTCGGCGTCAGCCTGCCGGTCATAGCTGTGCAGGAAGGCGCGGCCCTCCAGGTTGCGGTCGGCCGTCAGGCTGCGGGGGGCGGCGATGAAGGCGCCGGCCCGGGCCAACCCCCACTCTGGCCGCACCTGGGACCAGTCGCGGGAGCGGGCGACAAGGTCTTCGGGCGCGGAGGCGGCCAGCCCCAGCAAGGGCGCACGCTCGGCCCGCACCTGATCCGAGGCCCGCGCGAGCCGCGCCTTGGAGACGATCACGTCCGCGGCGTGGCTGGCGGGAACCTTGGCCAAGTCCAGCAGCCACAGGTCGTCGGTGGTGGTGTCGTGCAGCGCCGCCAGGAACCAGGTGTCGGCGGGGATCACCACCCCACGGACGGCCAGGCCCTCGCGAACCTGAGGATCGTTCAGCAGGGCGGCGGCGAACCGGGCGTTGGGTGCGCCGCTGTGGCCACCGCACGCCCCGCAGTCGAGGCCCGCGGCATGCGGATTGTTGACAGTGGTGGACCCGTGGCCGACCAGCAGCACCAGCCGGGCGAAGTCCCGGGTCAGCGACATGCCCTTGAGTGCGCCGTGCGCCATGTCGATCCGGCTAACCAGGGGGACATGGTCCAGGTGCAGGTGCGGCTCGGCCGGCGCGGCGTCAGGGGCCGCAGCGGGCCGGGCCGATTTCAGCAGCTTGGCGCCATAGGCGAGGCCGAAGGCCTCCACGAACCCGAAGCAGGCGACGGCGGAGTCCTTAAAGCGCGACCAGAAGGCTTGGCCCGCGCGCCTGGATGCGGCGCCCGCCGGAGCTTGCGCTTCGACCTTGACCGAGGGCTGCAGGAGCACCGGGCACTGGGCGTGGACGTGGCCCTCGGCGTCGCCATAGGCCAGCGGCATGCCGAAGAAGCCCGCAAAACCCAGGGTCTCGGCCTGCGGCCAGGCCTCTTCCAGGGCGCGGCGATAGAGCTCGGAGCGGACGTCAATGCAGAACACCGCCTGAACCTGGGGCCGCGGCGGTCGTGCGGTCTGCGGGCCGGCCGCGAGGTCGCTGATCAGTCGGTCCTGATAGCCCCGCTCGTAGGCCGCATGCAGGATCAGGTCGATGGCCAGGTCGTCTTCGCCCGTCGCCGAGGCTGCGGCCATCGAGGCCGCCAGAGCCTGGCGCCAGGCGGTGCGGAAGGTCTCGTCATCCCGCTGCCGGAACAGGGCGTAGCCCCAGATCACCCGGATCGCCAGCAGGTCCGCCAGGGCGTGACCCTCGCCGCCGCCTTGCTCGGCCTCCCAGTCGAGCCGCCGGACATAGGCGGCCCAGCCGCGGATGTCGAAGATGGCCCGATAGAGGTACTCGCCCCAGGCGGCCTGGGGGATATCGAGCGCCTCCAGCACCTGCCGGATCGCCTGGTGCGGATCTTCGGGCAGCTCGGCGACGATCCGGGAGAGGTTCCTGACCCCCATGGCCCGGGCGTTGGCGTCGTGGCGGACATAGATCCGCCAGGCGGCGAGCAGGGGCTTGCCCCGCCAGGGGGCGGACCACACCGCCTGACCCTCGTCGAAATAGGCGGCGCACCACTTGGAGATCTCATCGACCATGAAGGCCGTGCGCGACACCTGGCGGTCGCCGGCGGACAGCTTGTCCAGCACCTCGGCGACGGTGGCGATCCGAGTGGGCGCTACGGGCGCGCGGGCCGGTTGGTCCAGGGCGGCAAGGACAAGCTCGGGCGTCAGGCCGTGGGCGGCATGAGGCTCCGTCACCGCGGCCAGGTCCTGCAGGCTGATCCGACCAGACTGCACGGCGTCGCGATAGAAGCCCTGCGGCATCAGCATCCGGGCGCCGGTCTGCCGGGCCAGGGTGCGGGCCGCCTGGTCGAAGGGTGTATCGGCGAAGCCCAGGAAGGGATTGACCGCGACGAAGCTGGAGAGCGGCCAGACCGGGGCGATGCGTTGGCAGGCCTCGGCGATGGCCGCGGCCAGGGCGCTATCGAGTGAAGCCTGATCCGACGCAGCGTCGAGGGGGTGGGCGGACTCCAGGGCGGAGAGGTCGAGCGCGAGGGTCATTGGGCAACTCCGTCTTGGGTGGCGAACTTCGGCGGGGCCGGCCAGAACCGGAGCGCCCAGCGATTGGCGAGGGTGTTGAGGTAGAAGCCGTTGGCGACCACGGCGTAGGCGCGGGCCCAGCCGGTGGCGCCGGCCGCCCGCGGCAGCACCAGCTGCAGCCCCACAAGGCCGGCCATCAGGGTCAGGGTGGCGATGGAGACGCCCATCGCCAGGGGCGAGGGTTCAGGCGGCGGGGGCAGGACACTCCCCACCAGCTGGGCGAACAGGGCCTGGGCCAGGCCGTAGCCGGCGATCGCCAGGACGCTGGTGGCGAGGCCGGCCGCCAGCATGCTGCGCGATTCGCACTCCCAGGCGTAGATCAGCACCCGCGCCAGGCCGAGGGCCAGCACCCCGGTCAGAACCAGCACGCCCGGATCCTCGGCCGGGCCAAGGCCCATCCAGGCCGCCCAGCTGGCCGCGGCGCCCAGAAGCAGGGGGAGGGCCAGGCCGGCCGCCAAGGGCGCGTGGCGCCGAGCGCGGTGCGCCGACCCATGGGCCGCGG
>CAZXVO010000030.1:0-12396 GCA_964643835.1 uncultured Phenylobacterium sp.
CATCGCGATCATCGGACGGCGGAGCCATCCGTCGCCCGTTGGGACCTAGAACGCGCATCAGCTCGCCGTTCCGCTCAGCCGAGGCGCGTGCTGGTTCGGGTATTGATAGCTTTACAGCCACAGGCGGTACGCAGCATCAATGGCGCCTGGGAGGGCAAGATGGCCTCAAACAATCACAGCGCGACTGAGAAGCTAACCAAGCGAGATCCCCGCCTGGGGGTCGCCGGCGCGGCGGTCCTTTTAATAGCCGCTTCAAATTCGGCTCAGGCGGCCACGCAGCTACAAGACATCACGTGCGCCGAGACATCGACCGCAGCTGTTGCACGCCAGCCCTGGGGAACTGGACGCAGTCCTTACGGTCTTCCCTATGAAAGCTGGACATCGGACGACTTCGCCAAACTCAAAGCCAAGATACGGGATTGTGGAGGCGATGATGCGTATGTGGGTTACCAGGAGCAGCTACAGGAGCGCACAAGGCCAAGTGAGTCCGCGCTGCTTCGCAAAGGCTTTGAGGCTGAACTCACCACGATCTCGAATGATCCGACAGAAGCGCTGCAACAGCTTGGAGATCTGTCACAGCGCGCCACCGCCAGCTCGATGGATCGGGGCGACAAGGCTGCTATGTCGGCCATCGTCGACAATCGACGACGCGGCCTTCTGATCAGGAAGGCCGACCAGGACAGAGCCCAAGCCGCGGCAAACGCGACTCCGGCCACAATCGCTGGGCGGAGTAAGCTTGAGAAGCTCTACTCCGGTAACAACTATAGACTGCCAGAGTTGTCCTTCGAACAGCAAAATAGATACTGGAGCGCCATAGGGCGTCGCCTAGCTCAAATCGACCAGGGAATTTCAGTACAACAGTGCGAGCCCCTGACTACAAAGATGGGTCTGCCGCTTGCCATGCAGAGGTACGAGATCGTTGAGCAGCTCGGCATCTCAATGAGCGACGTCGTCTGCCAATCCTATGTGGCGACCGGCCATGGGGAATTTCGTCCGATTGGTTCGACTAGCGCCGGCCTCTATTCAGTGCGCTCTGGGAAGACAATCCTCATTTTCCAGTTAGGGCGGTACGTCCGGGAGACCAGTGCTTTCTTTCCGCCCTCTGCTCCGGTTCAACGAGGAACTCCGGCCTTCCGCTTCGAAGGTATACGCGACGGGACTGGGACCACGCCTGTTGCGCGGGGATTCCTGACCAACCTTCTCGCCCAGTACGCCGGTCCCTGGACAGAGTTCGCGCGGGACCCTCAAGGATCGAAGGACTAGCCGCCCTGACCCTCCTTCGGTGGCGTTTCGCAGTATGACGACCAGGCATCCATGAGCTTGCGACGTTTTTCTAGAGCATCACCACGCCGATACGCTTGCTCGGCCGTGTCGCCGACGACATGGGCAAGTGCGGCTTCAGCCACCTCGCGGGGAAAGTTGGTTTCTTCGCCAGCCCAATCACGGAACGCGCTTCGCATACCGTGGACGGTATAATGATCGAGGCCCATCCTCCGCATCACCATCTCGAACGCCATGTTGGAGAGCGGCTTGTTCTCCTTGCGGCCAGGCAGAATGTAGGCATCGGGCTCCCCCGGCCCGAGCAATTCCAGGATCTCCAATGCCCGTTTTGACAACGGCGTTCGATGCTCGCGGGCTGCCTTCATCCGGCCTGCCGGTACGGTCCAGACCTTCGCCTTCAGATCGAACTCCGACCAGGTAGCATTTAGGACCTCACCCGAGCGAGCGGCCGTCAGCACAAGCAGTTCGAGCCCAAGGGCGGCGGAAGCCTTACGCTCGCGCAGCTTGGCGACAAACTTCGCAGTATGGGCGTTAGGCATAGCGGCGTGATGACCGCGCGCAAGCCGCTGACGCGCGGCCAGCAAATGATCCAGGTGCCCACGCCAGCGGGCCGGGTTTTCGCCGCTGCGGAAACCTTTGGCCTTAGCTGCGCTAAGCACGGCTTCGATGTAGCCTCGGGCGATCGTGGCTGTTTCCGCCTTCGTTGACCAAATCGGCTTAAGCACTTCCAGGACGTCCTCGGTATCTATGAGGTTCACCGGTTTGGTCCGGAGTGTCGACGCATAGCCCTTCTCGCTCAGCACGCGTTTGAGGCGGGCGACAGACTTCTCACTGCGCAGGCCGGTCGAGCGAGTCACAATGAACTCGTCCGCTATTTCGCCAAACGTCGGCACAGCCGCCTTTGCGCGCTTCAATAGGATCGGGTTCTGACCGTCTGCTACAACGGCGCGCGCCTCAGATGCCTTCTCCCTGGCCCGCGCGAGCGAAACGGCAAGAACGCCGCCAAGCCCCATCTCGCAGCGCTTACCATTCAATCGGAAGATGAAGACCCATTGCTTGGACCCGGCGTTGGTAACTTTGAGGTAGAGGCCGCCACCATCGGCGTGCATACCGGGGGCCTTGGTTGTGGCAACTGATCGTGCTGAAAGCCTATTGATCGCGCGGGCCAAGGCAAATCTCCTCAGTCGACTATAGCACGGATTACCCTAATATTTATCCTAAAATAACGCACGGATTCCAGCGATCTAATACGGACGCCCTCGGACTATGCGCTACCAATAGATATTGATTTTTATACGTTTATACGGGCTCCCACGCATATGGGCGGACGCGTGTGGACACTAGTTCGACGCATGTCGGGTGCGCCATTCTCCGCCAAATCAGGTTGGATCGACCCAGCGCCTATGATGCTGGTGCGTCCTCGTCGTCCTCATCCGGGGCGGCGAAGACCCCGCTTTCCTCATTGATCAGCAGCTGTTCCAGGACCGCGCGGCGGTCCGGGTCCAATTCATTTTCGAGCAGCTGGCGGTAACGGGCGATGTTCGCCTCGTGCGCGTAACGATGGGGCATGGCCTCGTCCTAGGCTCTGCTCTGGAACACTAATCGGGCCAGAGTCTCACAGCCTGGGGATGAGGTCGAGCGCTACCTGGGAGAGCGTTTGGGCCCTGAGGGCCTGGGCCGGGGGTGGCGGCGCGGGCTAGGCTGGGGGCCAATGGAGGGGTTCATGCGATTCATCGACCGGGACGAGGTGGCGCAGCGGCTGACCTATGAGGTCTGCATCCCGGCGGTGCGCGAGGCGATGGTCGCCTTTTCGGCCGGGGAGACCCGCCAGCTGCTGCGCTCGATCATCCCCATGGCGGACGGGCGGATGTTCGGGGTGATGCCGGGCGCCCTGGGCGAACGGGCCATGTTCGGCGCCAAGCTGATCAGCGTGTTTCCGGAGAACTTCGCCAAGGGCGTCCAGTCGCACCAGGGGGTGATCGTACTGTTCGACGCTGAGAGCGGCGCGCCGGTCTGTGTGGTCCATGCGGGCGAGGTCACCGCCATCCGCACCGCCGCCGCCAGCGCCGCGGCCACCGACGCCCTGGCGCGGCCCGAGGCGAGCCGCCTTGCCCTGCTGGGCTATGGCGAACAGGCCCGCACCCACCTGAGGGCGATCTCGCGCGTGCGCCGGCTGCAGGCGGTCACGGTCTGGGGCCGCGATCCCGTCCGGGCCGAGGCCTTTGCGCGGGAGATGGCGGCCGAGACCGGCCTGGCGGTGACCGCCGCGCCGGACGCGCCCGCCGCCGTCGCCGAGGCCGACATCATCTGCACGCTCACCGCGGCCCGCGAGCCGATCCTGATGGGCGCCTGGGTGGCGCCGGGAACCCACCTGAATCTGGTGGGCTCGAGCTATGCCGGGCCGGTGGAGGTGGACCACGAGCTGGTGGTCCGCGCGCGCTTCATCGCCGACAGCCGCGAGGGCGTGCTGGCCCAGGGCGCGGAGTTCCTGTCCGCCAAGGCCGCGGGCCTGATCGGGGACGCCCATGTGGTCGGGGAGATCGGCCAGGTGTTCTCCGGCGCGCTGACCGGCCGTCAGTCGCGCGACCAAGTCACGGTCTACAAGTCGCTGGGCCACGTGGTGCAGGATCTGGCCGCCGCGCGGCTGCTCTACGACGCCGCCTGACGCGAACGGCGTTCGGCGAACGCGCATCGGTTGCACAGAGATTGCCTCCAACTTGAGGGCGACAGTTCGCCGCGTCGCCAAACGTCTCGAAAGCCCGCACCTTGGATCCTGCGAGACAGGTCCGCCCAGGAGTTCGGGCGCGTAAGGAGGCTTCGTGGCGCGCATTGGCTATGTTCGAGAGACGGATGGCGGCCCGCCGATCAAGGCGCAGCTCGCCGTGCTGCGGGCCAATGGCTGCGGCAAGATCTTCTTTGAGGCCCGCAAGGGCGGGCGGCGCGAACTCGGCAACATCCTGGACTGCGCGGCGGCGGGCGACGTGCTGGTGGTGGCCAGCCTGGATCGCGTGGCGGGGTCGCTGAGCGAGTTGGCCGGGGTGCTGGCCCGCTTTCAGGACCGCAAGGTGGCCCTGGTGGCCCTGGGCGAAGCCGGGCTCGACACCTCAGGCGAGGCGGGTGAGGCGGTGCTTCAGGCGGTGCGCAGCCTGGCGGCCTTCGAGCAGGCGTCCAAGCGCGAGCGCAAGGCCGAGGTGGTGGCGCGGACCAAGCGCGCGGGCGCCTATCGGGGCCGGCCGGCGACCATTCCGGTGGAGGCGGTGCGTACCCTCAAGGCCCAGGGCAAGGGCGCCACCGAGATCGCCCGCGAGCTGAATATCGGCCGGGCCAGCGTCTATCGGCTGCTGGCCGGGACCGACCGGGTCTCCGGCTAAGCCTGCGCCACCCAACCCAGCCCGACGCCACGCACCGCCGGCATGGCGTCCAGGCGCCGGCCGATCTGGCCCGCGGCCTCGGGTTCAAGCTCGACCTCGATGCGCAGGTCCTGGCGGCCCTCTCCCGGGGTGAGCCCCAGGCCGATAATGCGGGCGCCCATCAGGGCGAAGGGACCAAGCACCCGCAGGAGCACGTCCGGCCCCTGGTCGGTCTCAACCAGGAAGACGTGGCGGCGGGACGACTGGACGTTGGCGGGCCAGGTCATTTGAGCCCCACATGATGCTCGACGCGGACCCCCTGGACGCCGAGGCCGGAGGCCAGGCGGTCGGCGAGCCGGTCGGCTTGCGGATCGTTCAGGCCCTTCAGCCGCACGACGCCCTCGACGATCTGGCCCACCGGGCGCAGGGACAGGCCGCAGAGCTCCGCGCCGGACATCCACAGGCCATCCTCGATGGCCCGCAGGGCGGCGCGGGCGTGGCGAGCGGCGACGAGGAAGACGTGCAGGCTGTCGGCGTGGCTGGGCTCTGCGGCCAGGTCTGAAACGGCGGTCATGGTGGTCGGATCCTTTGGTGGAGTTGGGAAGGACCGGACGCGCGCAATAAAAAACCCCGCGTCCGGGAGGGAGCGGGGCGGCTGATCTTGCGATCGTCTGGCTTGTGGCGTCCTAAGACGCGCGCGTTCGCCGCCGGCCCCTGGGCTGGGTGGTGATAATCATCATGGCGAACATGGGTTTGCTGGCGGCGCGCGCGACCATGGCCAGCCCGGAGAGGGCGGCGCAGAAGAGGACGGCGATGTCGAGGGCCTGGGCCATGTCGACTGAAGCTCCGTTAGCCTTTTCATAGATAGACGATTTCCGGCCGGGCGCAAGCGGCCCGCAAAGGCCGGCCGCAGGCTTGTTGTCTGGCTTCGGCGTGGGCATGGTCTGCGCCCTGTGACGGACGCCGGCGTCCGGTGAGTTGGAGACCGAGCACCTTGGGTCAGAGCCTGAGCATCTACAGTCCCTCCGGTCAGGTGGGTCTGCCTGAAAATCCCTTTGGCCAGCGGATCGCCAATCTCCAGCTCTACCAGGCCCTGGCGCGGCATGCGGACCTCGCGCGCCTGGACTTCCTGACCGTGAACGAGGTCACGACCGCGAGCCTGGCCGAGAGCCTGTTTCCGGGCGAGACCCCGCCGGTCGAGCTGGGGGCCGGGTCGATCCTGAACCTGCAGCCCGCCATCCAGGCCGGCGCCCTGCTGCGCGGCAGCCTGACCCTGTCGGACTTGGCGCGGCAACGGCGTCGGCAGGCCGGGGACCGCGCCTATAGCCTGATCGGCCTGATCCACACCCTGGCCCCGCCGGCCATGCGCCACGACCTGGTGGCCAACCTGGCCGCGCCGACCCAGGACTGGGACGCGGTCATCTGCACCTCGCCGGTGGTGCGCGACGCCACCCAGAGCCTGTTCGACGCCTGGCACGACCAGCAGGCCGAACGGTTCGGCGCGACAAAGCGGCCGCAGCCACGCCTGCCGCTCATTCCGCTGGGCGTGGATGGCCCGGCCATGGCCGCCCTGGCCGACCGCCCTGATGTCCGCCGCAGCCGCCGTGAGGCCCTGGGGCTGGAGCCGGACGACGTGCTGGTCCTGTGGGTCGGCCGGCTGTCCTTCTTCGAGAAGGCCTTCCCGCAGCCGATGTTCCGCGCCGTGGAGGAGGCCGCCGCCCGCGCCGGTCGCAAGGTGGTGTTCGCCATGTCCGGCTGGTTTCCGGGCGGGGACCGGGACCGCGACTTCTACGTCTCGGCCGCCAAGGCCTATGCGCCGTCCGTGCGGCTGGAGCTGCTGAACGGCAATGACCGCGAGTTGCTGGGTGAGCTGTGGGCCGCCTCGGACATCTTCATCTCCCTGGTGGACAACATCCAGGAGACCTTCGGGATCACGCCGATCGAGGCCATGGCCGCCGGCCTGCCCGTGGTGGTGTCCGACTGGGACGGCTATCGCTACACGGTGCGCGACGGGGTGGAGGGCTTCCTGATCCCGACCCTGGGCGGGCCGCCCCGCGTTTTGGGCGAGCAGATGGCGGCGCGCCACCTGATGCAGATGGACACCTACCAGAACTATGTGGGCTCCATCGCCCAGCACACGGCGGTCCATGTGGGCCGCGCGGCTGAGGCCCTGGCCGCCCTGATCGACGATCCGGATCTTCGCCGACGCATGGGCGAGGCGGGCCGCGCCCGCGTGGCGTCGTTCTGCAACTGGCCAGTGGTGGCGCGGCAGATCCGCGGCCTGATTGACGAGCTGGCGCAGGTCCGCGCCGCCGCGCCGGGCCCGGCGCCCCGGCCCGTCACCGATCCGGTGAGCGGCGACCCCTTCAGTGACTTCGACAACTTCCCCACCCATGTCCTGCACCTGGACGCTCGGGTGAGCGCCCGGCCCGGGGTCGGCGAGGCGGACCTGGTCCGCGCGAGGACGGTCGTCCTGGACACCGCCTTCGGCGCCTGGCGGGCGGATCCGGAGGCGCACGCGGAGATCCTGCGCCGACTGACCGCCGAGGGGCCGCTGTCAGTGCGCGACATCCTGCTGGGTTTCCCCGCGCCCCAGCGGCGCAGGGTGCATATGAGCCTGGTCTGGATGGCCAAGCTCGGCATGTTGGACTGGCTCAGCTGATCAGTCGGGCGCGCAGGGCCTCCGCCGCGGCGGCGTCCAGGCCCAGGTCGGCCAGGTAGGCGTCCAGGGAGCCGCGGGTCTCGACGATGGCCTGCAGGGCGCGCTCCAAATAGGTCGCCTCCACGCCCAGGAAGGCGTGGACGGCCACGTCCGACGGCCGCTTGCCCAGCATCTTCTCCAGGTTCTCGGCGATGGTCGGAGCGCGAGCCTCGAGCCGGGCGGCCTGGTTGGTCAGCAGGTAGTCGTCGATGATGTCGTCATGGGCCACCCCCAGCACATGGTGGGTCAGGGCCGCCAGCAGGCCGGTGCGGTCCTTGCCGGCGGTGCAGTGGATCAGCACCGGCCCGTCGACGGTGGACAGGGCCTCGAAATAGCGCCGGAACAGCTCCAGGTGCCGGGGCTCGAAGGGGGCGTGGGCGTAGTAGTCCATGAAGAAGGCGGTGACGCTGTCCGGCGTGAGGTCGGTCTCGCGCAGGAAGGCGACGTGAGGCGCCTCGGCCCGGTCGCCCAGGTCGCATTCGATCACCCGGCCGGCGAAACCCGGCGGGCGAGGCGTGGGCTCGGCGTCTCGCTCCATCGGGCGGCGCAGGTCCACGACGGCGGCCAGGCCCAGGCCGCCGATGACCGCCAGGTCCTCTGGCGTCGCCTTGCCATGGTGGGCGGAGCGATAAAGGCGGCCCGCCGCGACACGTCCGTCGCGGGCGGCGTAGTCGCCATAGTCCCGGAAGTTCTCGACCCCCGTCAGGGGCAGGATCCGCGCTGTCATTCCAAGTCCTCCACGCGCCGACTAAGCTCGCATGGGCATGTGACAGTCCCGGAACAGTTTGTCAGGCGCCCGCTGCGGAAGGCGGCCAGGATCGACGGCGGGTTCAGCCGGCCACCGACTCGGGCCGCGATGGTTCGGGCCGCAGCTGCAGGACCCCGACCCGCACCAACTCCTCCAGCAGCCAGACCAGGTTCTCAGCCGCCTGCGCCACAGCGCCCTTGAACTTCGGCTGCATCAGCACCTCCGTCGGAACGACCAGCCCCCCCTTGACCGCGATGCAATAGCCGGCCGCCTCAAGCTGGCGCACGTGACGGCGCACGGTTTCGGCGGGAATGCCAAGCTCGCGGGACAGGGCCAGGGCGGAGATCGGCTGGCGCTCGGCGTTCGGCGGCGGGTCTTCGGTGGTGGCGTAGAGGGCTTCCTGCGCCGCGGTGATGTGGCGGACATTGGCGACATTAATGGACAGGAAGATCAGGCCGGCCAGCAGCTCGCCATCGCACAGACTGCGCAGGATGCCGGTGGCGCGGAGGGTGAAGTCGGTGCTGACCCGGCCCAGCTGGCGCAGGCGCGCCTCGCCCACGGCCAGGCTGTAGCGGCGCACCATGCCCACCTCATGCCGGTGGAGGGCGGAGAAGAGGACGCGCAGATGCTCGGCGTTGCGCTTCAAGCCAGAGGCGTTGCCAGGCCGCAGGAACACCCGCCGCGGCACGATCACCCCACCCGGCGCCAGGGCGCAGAAGCGGGCGCTGACCAGTTCGCGGATTTTGCGCCGGGCCGTTTCCTTGGGCACGCCCAGGGCCAGAGCTATGGCGCCGGCGGAGACCGGCCGGCGCAGGTTGTCCGGCGGCGGATTGTCCAGCTCGGTCCAGCCGGCGGGAGAGCCTTCATCGATGTGGCGCACATTGGCCTGGGTGACCGCCAGGAAGATCACGCCCTTGATCACGTCGCCGTCGAACGCCTGCCGGACCTGGCCCAAGAACCAGAGCAGGTATTCGCTGGTGAGCCTCGAGACCAATCTAGGCTTCATCTTACCGTGCTGGCTCCCCATCCCTGGTTGTGGCGAGAGTGGAGAGATTCACGCACGCCGCAAGCCTACCCCTGCTTTGGGGGTACTCGAAATGGGGAGTTTTTCAAGCGCCGAATGGACGCGCCTAGTAGACCAGGCCCATGCCGGCGATGGCCGCGGCGGCGGTCAGGAACAGGACGATGGCGACGATTTCATAGCGCTTGAACAGGGGGCCGTTGGGCGATCGCATCTTGGTTCTCGTTTCCCGGACTTGTCCCGAAGCGGGACCGTGGGAAGCTCGGCCGCAAATCGTGGGCCGCGCGCTGGCGGGACCTAGGGCCGCACCTAGGGACGCTGGGCGAGCTTGCCCGGCCAGGTCAGGAAGCCGTCGCGGTCGCGTCCGGCGGCAGGCGTCGGGCCGCAGGGGCATGGGCCGCGCGGAGGACCGCCTTGGGCGTAGCCGTTCTGGGCGTAGCCGTTCTGGGCGTAGCCGTTCTGGGCATAGCTGCTCTGGGCGTGGCCGCCCTGGACGTAGCCGTAGGACTCCTGGCGTTCCGAATAGCGTTCGGTCCGCGTCTCCTGCTCATCGACACGGGCGTAGGCGTGGGTTTCCGGCACATAGACCTGACCGTCATAGGCGGGCGCCGGGGCCGGGCCGCCAGCATAGGCCAGGGTCTGGCGACGCACCTGAACCTTAGCCTGGCTGTGGGCGCGAACCACGTGGCGACGCTGGACCGGGGCGGCGGGCGCCTCAGCCTCCATCACCGGCTCGGCCGGGATCTTGGCCGCCGGGACCGCGGCGGGCGCGGCGGCGGTGGCCGTGGGACAGGCGGACTTCCCCGTGGTGGCGCACTGGCAGCAGTCGCCCGACTTCGGCGGCAGGACCGCGATGCGGGGCAGCTGATCGCAGCCGCTGAGGACCAGGGCGGTCAGGGTGGCGGTAAGGATGAGGCTGAGGCGCATGGCCCCTCCGGCGGCTCGGAACTGAAAGACCGCCGGACGATGAGGATCGCTACACGTTAACGCTGTGGGTTTCACCCTGGGCGCGAAGGAAGGCCTCGACCAGGGGCGCATAAAGCGAAAACCCCTTGTAGGCGCGGAAGGCGTCGGGGGCCTCGCGCCAGGCCTGGGCGAAGGCGGCCAGGCTCTCCGGCGTCTCGACCACCCGCTCCAGGGGATCGAGCCAGATGCGGATGGTGAAGAGGGCGCCGCCGGTGTCCGGCAACCGCCGCAGGGTCTGACGCTCGACGCGGGTATAGAGGGCCTGGCCGGCCGTCTGCGGCGTGATCTCGCCCACTCTGGCGCGCACGGGGGCTGAGAAGGGCGTGAAGCTGTCGCCGGAATTGACCACGGTCCAGTTGCGCCGCTCCAGGATCAGGCCGGGACGTAGACCCTCGAAGATGCGCTCCACCCGGGCCAGGAAGCGCTCGGCGAAGCCGTTCACCGGGCCGTGCAGCTCGGCCAGGCTTTTGCCCAGCACCTCCGGGGCGGTGAAGAATGTTGGCGCGCAGAGGCTGAGCGCGGTCAGCCGCCAGACGCCGTCGCGCTTTTCCATCAGGATCAGGTCATCGGCGACCTGGCGGGCGGCGGCGAGCAACGGTGGCGCGTCCCGGTCGGGCGCCGGCCTCCAATTCTGCCCGAGCGCCTCGGCCACCAGGCCGGCGGCCTCGGCCTGGCCGGCGCGCGAGCCGTCCGTCTCGCCCCAGACCAGGTCGCCATGGGCCGCCAGCAGGGCGTCCTTGCGGGCGGCGGGATCAGCTTCGCCGCCTTCCAGCCAAGCTTCGGGCGCGATGGGCTTCAGGCCGATGGAGAAGTCGCGGGCCTCGGCCCAGGGGGTGTGCTTGGGGCTCACCGCCGGCTCACCTGGCGCACCAGCAGATAGACCAGCAGGGCGGCGCCTATGCCGACGCTGTCGGCCAGCAGATCGAGGATGTCGGCGTCCCGGCCGATCGGCAGCAGGCCCTGCAGGATCTCCACCAGGGCGCCGAAGGCCAGGGCGAAGCCGGCGATGGCGCGAGGCCTGCGCGGCGACAGGATGAGGCCCAGGCCGGTCAGCACCATCCAGGCCGTGGCGTGCTCGGCCTTGTCCCACAGGTTCACCGAGGGCAGGTCTTCCGACGGCGCAAGGGTCAGCGCCAGAAGGACGGCGGCGGCCCCGGCGTAGAGGGCGAGGCGAAGCGGGCGAGGCAGGCTGGCGAGCGACATCGGGCCAACTCTCTTGCACGTCGGTGCGCCGCTAACTAGCGTCGCGCCGCATTTTTCAAGTGGACGCGGCATAGGACGGCACGATGGCTCTGGAAGCGGTGATCTGGGATTTCGGCGGGGTGTTCACCTCCTCGCCCTTCGAGGCCTTCAACCGGTACGAGGCCGAGCGCGGCCTGCCCAAGGACCTGATCCGGCGGGTGAACGCCACCAATCCCGACACCAACGCCTGGGCCCTGTTCGAGCGCAACGAGATCGGGGCCGGCGCCTTCGACACCCTGTTCCTGGAAGAATCCACCGCGCTCGGCCATCCGGTGCGCGGCGCCGACGTCCTGCCCCTGTTGTCGGGCCGGCTGCGGCCGCCGATGGTCGAGGCCCTGAAGGCCTGCAAGGCCCGCTTCAAGGTCGGCTGCATCACCAACAACGTGGTCTCCGAGCACAGCCCGGGCCAGGACGCGGGCCAGCGCATGGCCGGCGCCATGGGCCAGGTCATGCCGCTGTTCGACGCCATTATCGAAAGCTCCAAGGCCGGCGTGCGCAAGCCCGACCCGAAGATCTACCAGATGATGTGCGAGCTGCTGGGCGTGGCGCCGGAAGCCTGCGTCTACCTCGACGACCTGGGCATCAACTGCAAGCCGGCCTCCCAGCTGGGCATGAAGGCGATCAAGGTGGTCTCGGTCACCCAGACCCTGGCCGAGCTCGGCGAGATCACCGGCATGACCTTCGATCCCGGCGACGAGCCGTGACCCGGCCCCCGCGCCAGCCGCTGGACACCGTCCTCGCCCAGCTGCCGCACTGGCGGCGGGCCGAGGGCGCGCGGGAGGCGATCTTCCGCGCCTATCGGTTCGCGGACTTCAACGCCGCCTTCGGCTTCATGGCGCGCTGTGCGCTTAAGGCCGAGCAGCTGGATCACCATCCGGAGTGGTTCAATGTCTACAACCGGGTCGAGGTCACCCTGACCACTCACGACGCCGATGGCGTCACCGAGCTGGACCTGACCCTGGCCCGCTTCATGGATGAGGCGGCGGGGGGCTAGTTCCTCCCATAACACCGTCGTGGGGGGGGGGGGGGGGGGGGGGCCCCCCCGCCCGCGCGCCCCCCCCCCCCCCCGCCGGCGCGCCCCCCCCCC
>CAZXVO010000030.1:12406-26301 GCA_964643835.1 uncultured Phenylobacterium sp.
GGGCCGATGGGGCGGCCGCGGCGCGGCGCCACCATCGCCGCCCACGCGGCCGGGCTGGGGGGGCGGTGAAACGCCCGGCCATGACGATTTGAGGGGGCCGGGGGCGGCCTCGCCGAGCCTAGTTCATCAGCACCGAGCCCATGAGGAGCTTCGCGCCCTTCTGGCCCAGGGTGACGTCGGTCTGGCGCTGGAGTTCGCGGGACAGGTAGTCGACGCTGGGGGGCGGGCCCTGGGGCATGCCGGCGGCGTAGATCTGCACCGTCTGGACAAAGGCGGCGCGCAGGCGCGGCAGGACCAGGGTGGTCTTCTCCCGCAGGGCCTTGTCGGGGACGTCCAGGCCCAGGTCGATGCTGAGCACGCCGCGACGGCCGTCCGGCTTCACCACCGTGGCGGTGAGGGTCGAGATGGCGATGTAGGTGGTCCCACCGGACTTCTTGTCGCCCTCAGCCTCGGTCTTCTTGCCGCTGGCCAGGGCGGCCTGCGGCAGGAGGCCGACCAGGAGAACGCCCGCAAGCGGGGCGGCGGCGGCGAGAATGCGGCGGCGGTTCATGCGCGACAGGACGCCACATCATGGTTAGCGGTCCCTTTACGCGGGCGCGGGGACAGTGCGGCGAAGATTCGCATTCGCCCGAAAAGAGACCGCCGTGCTTCGCTTCGCCCAAAATCATCCTGATCTCGACGGCAAGGTGATCCTGGTCACCGGCGGCACCGGCTCGTTCGGCAAGCGGTTCATCGAAACCGTCCTGTCCCGGTTCAAGCCGCGCAAGCTGATCGTGTTCTCACGCGACGAACTCAAGCAGCACGAGATGCAGATCGACCTATCCGAGAAGTTCGGCCCCGAGGCGATGAGCGCCATGCGCTTCTTCCTGGGCGATGTCCGGGACCGCGAGCGCCTGACCCTGGCCTTCCGGGGGGTGGATATCGTGATCCACGCCGCGGCCCTGAAGCAGGTGCCGGCCGCGGAGTACAACCCGTCCGAATGCATCCACACCAATGTGCTGGGCGCCGAGAACGTGGTCTGGGCCTGCCTGACCAACCGGGTGAAACAGGTCGTCGCCCTGTCCACCGACAAGGCCTGCAACCCCGCCAACCTGTACGGGGCGACAAAGCTGGCCTCCGACAAGACCTTCGTGGCGGCCAACAACCTGTCTGGCGACATCGGCGCCCGGTTCGCCGTGGTGCGCTATGGCAATGTGGTCGGCTCGCGCGGCTCTGTCGCGCCGCTGTTCCAGCGCCTGCTCGCCCAGGGCGCCAAGGAAATGCCGATCACCGATCCGCGCATGACCCGGTTCTGGATCACCCTGAACCAGGGGGTCGACTTCGTGCTGTCCTCGCTCAGCCTGATGCGCGGCGGCGAGATCTTCGTGCCCAAGATCCCGTCCATGAAGATGACCGACCTGGCCGAGGCCATGGCGCCCGGCCTGCCCATCAAGGTGATCGGCATCCGCCCCGGCGAGAAGCTGCACGAGATGATGATCTCGGTGGACGACGCCCGCACGACGGTGGACCTTGGCGACCGCTACGCCATCGAGCCCGCCTTCGTGGAGTACGCCCGCAAGTCCTTCGCCTTCGATCACGCCATGGCCCCTGACGGCTTCTCCTACGCCTCGGACAGCAACACCGAGTGGCTGAGCGGCCAGGGCCTGCTGGACCTGCTGGCCGAGACGCCGCCGCGCCGCCGCGCCGGAGACTGAGGTTCATGCTGCCCTATGGCCGCCAGACCATCGAGGACGACGACATCGCGGCGGTGGCTGAGGCCCTGCGTGCGGACTTCCTGACCACCGGCCCGACGGTCCAGGCCTTCGAGGACGCCTTCGCGGCCAAGGTGGGGGCGGCCCACGCGGTGGCCTGTTCCAACGGCACGGCGGCCCTGCACCTGGCCATGCTGGCCCTGGACGTGAAGCCGGGCGAGGTCTGCATCGCCCCGGCGATCACCTTCCTGGCGACCGCCAACTGCGCCCGCTATGTCGGCGCCGACGTGATCTTCGCTGATGTCGATCCTGACACCGGGCTTATGACCCCAGACACCTTGGCTGAGGCCCTGGGCAAGGTGGGCGACCGGCGGCTGCGCGCGGTGTTGCCCGTGCACCTGCGCGGTGACGTGGCCGAACTGCCGGCCTTGGCCGCCCTGGCGGCAGAGCAAGGCGCGGTGCTGGTGGAGGACGCCCCCCACGCCCTGAGCTCGGAGGCGGTGTTCGGCAACGTCCGAAACCAGGTGGGCGACGGCCGGCATTCGGCCATGGCCACCTTCTCGTTCCACCCGGTGAAGACCATCGCGACCGGCGAAGGCGGCATGGTGACCACCAATGACGCGGGCCTGGCCGCCCGGCTGCGGACCCTGCGGACCCACGGCATGGTCCGCCCCGAGGGCTGTGAGCCCTGGTGGTACGAGATGCCGGAGCCGGGCTTCAACTATCGACTGCCGGACATTCTTTGCGCGCTCGGCCTGTCCCAACTGAAGAAGCTGGATCGGTTCGCGGCGCGGCGGCGGGCGCTGGCGGCGCTGTATGAAGAGGCGCTCGCACCTTTGGCGCCGGCGGTGCGGGTCGCCACGCGCCCCGACTGGAGCGATCCTGTCCTGCACCTGATGGTCGCCCTGATCGATTTCAAGGCCCTGGGCAAGAGCAGGCTGGAGGTGGTCGAGGCGCTGAGGGCGCGCGGGGTCGGGACCCAGGTCCACTACATCCCGGTCAATCGCCAGCCCTACTATGTCGGCCTCTATGGCGATCAGCCCCTGCCGGGGGCCGACGCCTGGTACGCCCGCTGCCTGTCCCTGCCGCTCTATCCAGGGATGACGGATGAGGATGTGGCGCTGGTGGCCAGGGCGCTGAAGGACGTGCTGGGGCTGTAGCCCCCTGCCTCATCACCCCCCTCGTCACCCTAAGACTTGTTCTTGGGGTCCCTCAATCCGCTCGCGTTGAATGGGCCGGAAGATCCCGGACAGGGCGGCTCTCACCGTCATCATCCGGGGCTGGGGACATAGGGACCCCAAGAACAAGTCTTGGGGTGACGATTTCGTCTAGGCCGCCTTGATCTGGGCCATCAGGTCGCGGATCTGGCCCATGCGTTCCGGCACATTGGCGAGGTCGTTGCGGGTCTCGTCCAGACGGATCAGCTTCAGGGCCTCGACCCGCGCCCGGTCGGCGGCGGGGCCTAAGGGGGCGATGTGGCCGGCGGCCATGCGCAGCAGCACCAGCAGCCGCAGGGCCGGCGAGGTCTGGGCCTTGGCGATCACCGCCACGACTTTTGAATCGGCCTCGACCATGCCGCCGACGTCGCCGAGCTTGGCCTGGACCGGGCCGTAGTCCTCCACCGCCAGGCCGGAGCGGGCGATGGCCTGCTGCAGGCCGGCCAGGGCCTCGAGCTTCAGACCGGGCGCGTCGGGGCCGTTGCGGAATTCCTTCTCGAACTTCATGCCGGCGACGGCGCCGGCCAGGTAGCGGCCGGCCTGGCGCTTGTTGGCGGCGCCGATGACGTTCTCCACCAGCCAGACCAGGGACTGGACCTCGTCGCGGGCCGAGCGGTCGCGGGACAGATAGCCCTCCACGAAGTCGGCGGTCAGCAGCGAGCGCGAGCGGGTGACGAAGGCGGCCTGGACATCATCCAGCGGCACCAGGCTGTCGGCGGCGGCGGTGAGCGCCATGGCCAGGGCCCGCATCACCTCGATCTCGGCCACCGGATCATTGGGCTTCAGCCGTCGCGGGCCGGTCAGTTCGCGCAGCACCCGCTTGGCGATGGCGACGCGCACCGCCTGGAAGTCCTCAGTGGCCAGCCACTTGGCCAGGCGTTCGGTGGCCTCGGTCTGGGGCGGCATGATCTTGGCCACCAGGGGCTCGATCTTCATCAGCGCCTCGACCGCGCTGGCCGCCGCCAGCCGGCTCATGGCCGCCAGGCGCACGCCCAGGTCCAGGTCTTTGCCGATTAGATCGTCCAGCCCGGCGCGGGAGCCCAGGATCTCGGCCAGGGGCTGCTCGATCACAGAGAGCGCCAGGCCGCGAGGCGGGCCGAAGGTCGGGGCGGCGTCGGCCAGGTCGAGCAGGCGCAGCACCTTTTCCGACCAGTTGCGGCCGGGCGCGATGGAGGCGGCGACGCCGGCGCCAAGCAGGTAGGCGCGATCCGGCTCCTTGCTGACCCGCTCGGCGGCCTTGGCGAAGCCTTCCTTGTCGACGTCGGGCAGATTGCCCTTGCGGGCGTCCTTCAGGATCCGTTCGATGGCGCGCTCGGCGAGGCCCTGGAAGGTGCGCATCAGCTCGTGGACGGACTTGCCGCGCGCCTGGGCTTCGGGGATGGCGATCTTCTGGATGGCGTGCTGCAGGTCGGTGCCGGAACCCTCCAGCTCCTCCACCAGGTCCGGGCGGTGCAGCAGCTCGAAGGGCGTGGCGTTGCGGCGGTCCAGCCAGGTGTCCAGCAGCCGGCCGATCCGCTCGCGGGCGTGGGCGGTGTAGAGGTCCTGGGGCGTGAAGCAGAGCGGCTCGTTGTCGCGCTCAGGCTGGGCCTTCTTGGCCGGCTCGGCGGCGCCCAGGGTCAGGATGGAGACGGAACGGAACTCGCGGGTCTCGGGGTCAAGGGTCTCCTTATTGACCCGAACCGCCACGACCTTGCCGGCCTTCATCATCTCTTCGGCGGACTTCACCGCCAGGCCGCGGTCCTCAGTGGCCATGTCGAGGGTCCAGGCGCCGCCCACCGCCTTGCGGATGAAGAGCTCGTAGTGGATCTGCGCGCCGGCCATGCCCGTTCCCCCTGGTCGAACAAGGGTCTCCCAACAAGCTTAAGGTGGGATTTATCGCCGCAGCCACGGGATCAGACGGCGGCCATCTTCGTTTCAGCCGTGAAGGACCTTGGCCATACTCGCCCCATTGAGGCCATTGTGCGGTACGATTAGCTTGCGAACACCTCCACCGTTCGCAACAGCGAAGGACACGACCCCAAGACATGGCCAAGATCACCCTGGTGGACGACGACGAAAACATCGTCACGTCGGTCAGCCTCGCCCTCGAAAGCCACGGCCACACGGTGAAGGCCTATTATGACGGCGCCGCCGGGCTCGCCGCGCTGGAGAACGATCCGCCGGACCTGGCGATCCTGGATGTGAAGATGCCGCGCATGGACGGCATGGAGGTGCTGCGCCGCCTGCGCCGGACCTCCGACCTGCCGGTGATCATCCTGACCTCGAAGGACGAGGAGATCGACGAGATCCTCGGCTTCAACCTCGGCGCCGACGACTACATGCACAAGCCCTTCAGCCAGCGCCTGCTGCTGGAGCGGGTGAAGGCGGTGCTGCGCCGGGCCGGCGCGGACGACGAGGAAGCCCAGGCTCCGGCCGCGGCGGACGCCGCCGCGCGAGCCCTGAAACGCGGCAAGCTGACCCTGGATCCGGCCCGCCACGACTGCCTGTGGGACGGCAAGCCGGTGAAGCTGACGGTCACGGAGTTCCTGCTGCTGCAGTCGCTGGCCCAGCGGCCCGGCTTCGTGAAGAGCCGCGACAACCTGATGGACGCGGCCTACGACGATCAGGTCTATGTGGACGACCGCACCATCGACAGCCACATCAAGCGCATGCGCAAGAAGTTCCGCGAAGTGGACCAAGAGTTCGACGCGATCGAAACCCTGTATGGCGTCGGATACCGCTACCGCGAAGCCTGACCGGGGTCCCGGTCCAGGCTGGCTCAGGTGGTTGCCGAACTCACGCATCGGCCGCCTGATCCTGGTGCTCAACATGCTGGGCCTGGCGATCCTGATCGTCGGCGCCCTGGTGCTGAACGAGCTGCGCCGCGGCCTCGTGAACGCGCGCATCGACAGCCTGGCCACCCAGGGCGAGCTGATCGCCACCATCATCGACCAGACGGCCACGGTGGGCGAACCCACCCCGGCCCTGGACGCCGGCTATGCGAGCCAGGTGCTGCAGCTGTTGTCCAACCCGCGCACCCAGCGGGCCAGGCTGTTCGACGCCCACGGCAAGCTGATCGCCGATTCCTACTGGGTCGCCGACCGGGTGGAGTGGAAGGTGCTGCCGCCGGCCCGGGCGCGGGACGACGACGGCGGGGTCAATCTGCAGATCCAGGCGCCCGCGGCGCCTCCGGGTCCGCCGGACAAGGCCAAGGCGGCTCTTTCGCGGGAAGTCCGCGAGGCCCTGAACGGCAAGCACTGGGCCGGCATGCGCCTGGGCGACGACGGCGAGCAGGTGGTCTCGGTCTCCCTGCCAATCCAGCACGTCCAGGCGGTCCTGGGGGTGCTGACCCTGGAGGCCGGGGATGTGGACCAGGTGATCGCCCGCCAGCGGGCGGCCATGCTGCCCTTCATCCTGTTGTCCATCGCTGTGACCCTGGCCTCGTCCCTGTTGCTGAACAACCTGATCGCCCATCCGGTGCGCCGCCTGGCCCGCGCCGCCGACCGGGTGCGCCTGTCGCGAGCCCGCGCCATCTCCTTGCCCGACATCGCCGGACGCCAGGACGAGCTGGGCGACCTGACCCGCTCCCTGGAGGCCATGACCGGGGCGCTGTCGGAGCGGATGGACGCCATCGAGCGCTTCGCCGCCGACGTGGCCCACGAGATCAAGAACCCGCTGACCTCCATGCGCTCGGCGGTGGAGACCCTGGACATCGTCACCGACCCCGCGGCCCGCGAGCGGCTGCTGCGGATCCTGAAGCTGGACGTCCAGCGCCTGGACCGCCTGGTCACCGACATCTCCAACGCCTCACGCCTGGACGCCGAGCTGTCGCGGGAGGACCCGCGGGCCTTCGACCTGGGCCGGCTGATGGGCGAGATCGTCCAGCTCTATGACGCCCAGACCCGGCCCGGAGAGGTGAGCGTGCGGTTCACGGCGCCGGAGACGCTGGAGCCGATCCTGGTCTCTGGCCGCGAGGGTCCCATAGGCCAGGTGTTCCGCAACCTGATCGACAACGCCCGCTCCTTCAGCCCCGAGGGCGGCGAGGTCCGCGTGGCCCTGGAGCGGCAGCGGGGCGAGGCGGTGGCCATGGTCGAGGACGACGGGCCAGGCGTGCCGCCGGACAATCTCGAGACCGTGTTCGAGCGCTTCTACACCTCGCGGCCCAAGGGCACGGCCTTTGGCGGCAATTCCGGCCTGGGCCTGTCCATCGCCCGCCAGATCGTCCAGGCCCATGGCGGGACGATCCGGGCCGAGAACCGGCTGGATCCGGCCGGCGCTGTGGTGGGCGCGCGCTTCATCGTCGTCCTGCCGGAGGCCCGGCGGTGATCCTGCACGCCGGGCTTATCGCGATGTGGAGTCCGGCCGGCTGGCGCGGGGTGCTGATCGAAGGGCCCTCAGGCAGCGGCAAGAGTGACCTGGCGCTGCGAGCCCTCGACCAGGGCTTCCGGCTGGTGGCCGACGACCGGGTGGTGATCTGGGAAAGCGGCGGCGGCCTCTATGGGCGCGCGCCGGACACCCTGGCCGGACGCCTGGAGGTCCGGGGTCTGGACGTGGTGACGGAGCCCGCCCTCGCATTTTGCCGCATTGCCCTGGCCGCGCGTCCGGGCGTACCGGATCGCATCCCGGCGCCCGCCCGGGTGGAGCATTTAGGGTTGAGCTTACCCCTGGTCATTCTCTCGCTGCTTGAACCTTCCGCGCCCGCGAAGCTCGCGCGGGCGCTGCAGCATCTTGGAGGCGGCGCGGAAGGAGCGTATCAAGGCGCCTGCGCGGCCGGACGCCGCCGCGTGCGGGCTGGGGATTCCCGTTGAGAAGGTTCAAATGATCGGCCTCGTGATCGTCACGCACGGGCGCCTGGCCGAGGAGTTCGTCTTCGCCATGGAGCATGTAGTGGGCCCGCAAACCGCGGTCGCCGCTATCTGCATCGGGCCGGACGACGACATGGAACGTCGCCGCAAGGATATCCTGGACGCCTGCGGGCGGGTGGACGTCGGCGCCG
Source organism: uncultured Phenylobacterium sp. (assembly GCA_964643835.1). GTDB lineage: Bacteria > Pseudomonadota > Alphaproteobacteria > Caulobacterales > Caulobacteraceae > Phenylobacterium. The sequence goes on from CAZXVO010000030.1 coordinate 20,290, forward strand.
GCGTGATCCTGCTCACTGACATGTTCGGCGGCACGCCCTCCAACCTGGCCATCTCGGTGATGGAACAGACCAAGGCCGAGGTCATCGCCGGCCTGAACCTGCCGATGCTGATCAAGCTGGCCAGCGTCCGCGCCAAGCTGCCGCTGGAAGATTGCGTGGCCCACGCACAGGAGGCTGGACGCAAGTATATTTCCGTGGCGTCCTACGTCCTGGCGGGGGAAAAGTGACGGCGACAAGAAGCGTTGAAATCATCAACAAGCGCGGCCTGCACGCTCGGGCGTCTGCCAAGTTCGTGAAGCTGGCCTCGTCCTTCGACGCCGAGGTCAAGGTCTCCAAGGACGGGCAGACCGTGGACGCGCGCTCGATCATGGGCCTGATGATGCTGGCCGCCGGCCCCGGCTGCTGCATCGAGGTCGAAGCCGAAGGCCCCGAAGCCACCCCAGCCCTCGACGCCCTGATCGCCCTGGTCTCCGACAAGTTCGGCGAGGACGAGTAGGTCCGCTTCGCGGTCCACGAACCACACGAAGACGCCAAACACCGCTCACCCCGGCGAATGCCGGGGACCAGATCCTATGGCGCGGTGTCTGTCACCTGGATCCCGGCAGTCGCCGGGATGAGCGGTTGAACTTCCAATTCGAGCTGCGTCAAACCTTCAGCCTGTAGCCGGTGCGGAAGATCCAGGTGATGGCGGCGAGGCAGGCGAGCATGAAGACGAAGGTCATGCCGAGGCTTAAGCCCACGCCGACGTCAGAGATCCCGTAGAAGCTCCAGCGGAAACCAGAGACGAGATAGACCACCGGGTTGAACAGGGTGATCTGGCGCCACAGCGGCGGCAGCATGTCGATGGAATAGAAGCTTCCCCCTAAGAAGGTCAGGGGTGTGACGATCATCATCGGCACGATCTGCATCTTCTCCCAGCCGTCGGCCCAGACCCCGATGATGAAGCCGAACAGGCAGAAGGTGACCGAGGTCAGCACCAGGAAGCCAATCATCCAGAACGGGTGGACGATCTCGAAGGGCACGAAGACCCGGGCGGTAGCCAGGATGATGATCCCCAGGATCACCGATTTCGAGGCGGCCGCCCCCACATAGCCGATCACCGTCTCCAGCGGCGAGACGGGGGCCGACAGCAGCTCATAGATCGTCCCCGACCACTTGGGCATGTAGATGCCGAAGCTGGCGTTGGAGATGCTCTCGGTCAGCACCGACAGCATGATCAGGCCCGGCACGATGAAGGCGCCGTAAGAGACCCCGTCGATCTGGGCCATGCGGCCGCCGATGGCCGAGCCGAACACCACGAAATAGAGCGAGGTCGAGATCACCGGCGAAGCGATGGACTGGATGATCGTCCGCCAGGTGCGCTCCATCTCGAAGCGGTAGATGGACTGGATGGCGTAGAGGTTCATGCGCGCTCGCTCACCAGGCTGACGAAGATCTCCTCAAGCGAGCTCTCGGAAGTGTTGAGGTCGGTGAAGTCCACGCCCGCCGCCGACAGCCGGCGCAGCAGGGCCGCAATGCCGGTCTCTTCGGCCTGGGCGTCGAAGGTGTAGGTCAGGGTCCGGCCATCGGCGGACAGTTCCAGGGGGGCGTCAGCCAGGTCCGCGGGGACGGCGGTCAGCGGGGTCTGCAGGGCCAGCGTCAGCTGCTTCTTGCCCAGCTTGCGCATCAGCACGTCCTTGTCCTCCACCAGGATGATCTCGCCCTTGCGGATCACCCCGATGCGGTCGGCCATCTCCTCGGCCTCCTCGATGTAGTGGGTGGTCAGGATGATGGTGACGCCGCTCTCGCGCAGGGCCCGCACCATCTCCCACATGTCGCGGCGCAGCTCGACGTCGACGCCGGCGGTGGGCTCGTCCAGGAACAGGATGCGCGGCTCGTGGGACAGGGCCTTGGCGATCATCACCCGGCGCTTCATGCCGCCCGAGAGCGCCATGATCTTCTCGTCCTTCTTGTCCCACAGGGACAGGTCGCGGAGCACCTTCTCCAGATAGGCCGGGTTCGGCGGCTTGCCGAACAGACCGCGGGAGAAGCGCACTGTCGCCCAGACGGTCTCGAAGGCGTCGGTGGATAGTTCCTGCGGCACCAGGCCGATGGCCTGGCGGGCGGCGCGGTAGTCGCGGAGGATGTCGTGGCCGTCAGCGGTGACGGTCCCGGTGCTGGGATTGACGATGCCGCAGATGATGCTGATCAGCGTCGTCTTGCCGGCCCCGTTTGGACCCAGCAGGGCGAAGATCTCACCCTTGCGGATCTCCAGGTCCACGGTCTTGAGGGCCTGAAAGCCCCCGGCATAGGTCTTCGACAGACCTTGAACGGAAATGATGGATGTCACGCGGCCCCTCCGGTGAAAGCCAGATAGGGCGTGGGGGGAGATTGGGCTAGGCGCGTCACCACAAATCCACGTCATCCTCCGGGCGGCCGAAGGCCGATCCGGGGGACCCAAGCTGACCAGATCAAGTTGGCCACGCCGCTTGGGTCCCCCGGATCCCGCTGGCGCGGGACCGGAGCATGACGCGGGAGGGTGGCGGCTAGGCCATCGTCATCGGCCGCAGGCCGAGTTCCCGGCGCAGCACCGCGTCCTTGTCCTGGTCGGGGTTGTTGGTGGTCAGCAGGCGGCCGCCGATGAAGATCGAGTTCACCCCGGCCAGGAAGCACAGGGCCTGGAGCTCGTTCGACATGTGCTCGCGGCCGGCGGCCAGGCGCACCACGCTCTTGGGGCAGACGATGCGGGCGACGGCGACCATGCGCACGAACTCCAGTCCATCAACGGGCTCGGAGTTTCCGAGCGGGGTGCCCGGGATCGGCATCAGGTCGTTGATCGGCAGGCTTTCCGGGTGGGTCGGCAGGCTGGCCAGCGCATGCAGCAGGCCTGCGCGGTCGCGCCGGGTCTCGCCCATGCCGACAATGCCGCCGCAGCAGGTCTTCATGCCGACGCTGCGCACCGCCTCAAGCGTGTCCAGGCGGTCCTGGTAGGTCCGGGTGGTGACCACCTTGTCGTAATAGTCCGGCCCGGTGTCGAGGTTGTGGTTGTAATAGTCGAGGCCGGCGTCCTTGAGCGCTTGGGCCTGGTCGCGGGTCATCATGCCCAGGGTCGCGCAGGTCTCCAGGCCCAGCGCCTTCACGCCGCGGATCATCTCGGCCACCTTCGGCGTGTCGCGGTCCTTCAGGTCGCGCCAGGCGGCGCCCATGCAGAAGCGCTGCGCCCCGCCGGCCTTGGCGTCGCGGGCCGCGGCGATCACGGCCTGCGCGTCCATCAGCTTGGAGGCTGTGGTGGCGGTCTTGAAGTGCTGGGACTGGCTGCAATAGCCGCAGTTCTCCGGGCACCCGCCGGTCTTTACCGACAGGAGCTGGGACAGCTGGACTTCCGACGGGTCGAAGTTCGCGCGGTGCACCTCCGCGGCCCGGAACACCAGTTCCATGAAGGGCGTTTCAAACAGGGCCTCGACCTCTTCGAGGGTCCAGTCATGCCGGGGCTCAGCGGCGGCCCGGGCGGAGAGGTTCAGGACGGGGGCGTTCATAACCTATTCCTCAATTTGGGTCGGTCCGCTTACACCGGTCGCGCTGCGGCAGGCAAACCTTGGATTGATCTGGCTCATGCCTTACGGCCCGCGCAGTGCTATGGACGAGCCCGTCGCCAGACGCAGAGGAGGCGCCCCTGTCTGGTCCAGGATTTTCCGGTCCCGAACGCGAGATCGAACTCAAGTTCCTCTGCGAACCCCGTGATCTCGACGCCCTGCTCGCCGCCGCCCCGGAGGGCGTGACGGAGCTCAAGGCGCTGCGGGCCACCTATTTCGACACCCCGGACGGCCGACTTAAGGCGCGGCGCATCTCGCTGCGGGTCCGCGAGAGCGGCGGCAAACACGTCCAGACCCTGAAGCGCGGCGACGGCTTCGGGCGCGAGGAGTATGAGCAGAGGGTCGAGGCCCTGGACCTCGACATGCCGGCCCTGAAGAAGGCCCTGACCGGGCCGCGCCGCCGCGCCCTGGCGGCGGCCTTCACCGTGGCGGTGGAGCGCCGCCAGCGGGTGGTGACCTATCACGGCGCATCGGTGGAGATCGCCGCCGACCTCGGGACCATTCAGGCCGGCGATGCGCGCCGGGAGATCAGCGAGCTGGAGCTGGAGCTGAAGGCGGGATCGCCGCGCGCCCTGTTCGACCTGGCGCGGGAACTCTCGAAGACCGCACCGCTCTACCTGTCCTACGAGGGCAAGGCGGCCCAGGGCCAGGCCCTGGGCGAGGGCGCCCTTCTGGCGCCGCGCCGGCTGGAGAAGATCGCCCTGGATGCGGATCTGAGCGCAGCCGAGGCCTTCCAGGTCATCGCGCGGGCCAGCCTGTCGGCCATCGCCGCCAACGCCGCCCTGGTGCGCGAGACGTCGGACGAGGCGGCCCTACACCAGCTTCGGGTGGCGGTGCGCCGCCTGCGAAGCGCCATCGCCGCCTGCGCCGACCTGGTGGGCGACGCCGAGGCCCCCGGCATCCGCGCCGGGCTGAAATGGCTGGCCGGAACCTGCGGCGAGGCCCGCGACCTGGATGTCTTCATCGCCAGCCTGGAGGGCGCGCCGGAGGCGGCCCTGCTGGCGGAGCCCCTGACCCAGGCCCGGGCGCACGCCTACGCCAAAGCCTGCGCCGCCCTGTCCTCGGGCCGGTTCCGCGACCTGGTGATCGAGGCCGCGGCCTGGATCGAGACCGGCGCTTGGGTGGCCGGACCGGGCAAGGCGCCGGCGCAGCGCCGGGCCGAGTCGGCGCGGGCCTTCGCCGCCCGCGCGCTCGCCCAACGCTGGAAGGCCTGGAAGCGGCTGGCCGGGGATTTCGAGGCCCTGGACGTCGCTGGCCGTCATCGCCTGCGCATCAAGGCCAAGGGGCTGCGCTATGCGGCCGAGGCCTTCGCCAGCCTGTTCCCGGCCAGGCCCGCCGCCCGGCTGGTGACCCGGGTGAAGGCGCTGCAGGACGAGCTGGGCGCCCTCAATGACGCCGCCATGGCCAAGGCCCTGCTCGACGGACTGAGGCTCGACCTCGCCCAGCGGGAGGCGGCCTCCAGCCTGATCGCGGCGCGGGCCGGAACCGGCAAGCGGGGCCTGAAGCGGGCCCGCAAGGCCGCCGAATGTGTCGCCGCGAGCGATAAATTCTGGCGCTAGGCGAAGGCCTCACGCCTCGCGAGCGCATATAAAGAATTCCTTATATGTAAGTTGATACCCTGCGCGGTGACCGCTATAGAGCGGAAAAGCCTCTTTTCGCCCGCAAGGACCGACATGACCGACTACGTCGTCAAAGACATCTCCCTCGCCGACTTCGGCCGCAAGGAGATCGCCATCGCCGAGACCGAGATGCCCGGCCTGATGGCCGTGCGCGCCGAGTTCGGCAAGGCGCAGCCGCTGAAGGGCGCCCGCATCGCCGGCTCCCTGCACATGACCATCCAGACCGCCGTGCTGATCCAGACCCTGGAAGCCCTCGGCGCGGACGTCCGCTGGGCCTCGTGCAACATCTTCTCGACCCAGGACCACGCCGCCGCGGCCATCGCGGCGAACGGAACCCCGGTGTTCGCCACCAAGGGCGAGACGCTGCTGGAGTACTGGGACTACGCCCACCGGATCTTCGAATGGTCCGACGGCGGCTATCCGAACCTGATCCTCGACGACGGCGGCGACGCGACCCTGCTCTGCGTGCTCGGCCCCAAGGCCGAGAAGGACATCTCCGTCCTGGCCAACCCGCAGAACGAGGAAGAAGAAGCGCTGTTCACGGTGATGAAGCGCTACATCAAGGAAAAGCCGGGCTTCTATTCGGCCATCCGCGACGCCATCAAGGGCGTGTCGGAGGAAACCACGACCGGCGTGCACCGCCTCTATCAGATGGCGGAACGCGGCGAGCTGCCGTTCCCGGCCATCAACGTCAATGACAGCGTCACCAAGTCGAAGTTCGACAATCTGTATGGCTGCAAGGAATCGCTGGTGGACGGCATCCGCCGCGGCACCGACGTGATGATGGCCGGCAAGGTCGCGATGGTCGCGGGCTTCGGCGT
>CAZXVO010000031.1:0-25763 GCA_964643835.1 uncultured Phenylobacterium sp.
CACTTCCGAGCCGCCTCTCGCGCTCTTGGGGGTGGGGAGTGAAGGGCTGTGCAGTCTGCGACGGCGGCTGGCAGAACTACTGGCGGATCGTGCTCAGCACCCTCAATGCCAAGGTCTGCGACGTTCATCTGGCGGAAAACGCGGCGTCGGGGGCGACCCGCTTTCAGGATGGAACCACAGATCGTCTACCAAGTCCCCGGGAGGAACCCGACCCCACACACGGACGGAGGGAGTGATGAGCCGCGTTGCCTTTTCGGGCCAGGTGCGCCAGCGGGATCCGCGCCAGCGTGACAAGCAGTACCTCGGCTGGGTAGCCAAGCTGCCGTGCGTCTCCTGCGCGGTGGCCGGTCGCATGAAGTACGGGGTGCACGCTGCCCACATCAAAGTTGGCTACCCCGAGGCGGGGTGGCGAGCCTTTGGACACAGCGAGAAGAGCCACGACCGCCGGGCGGCTCCGCTCTGCCCGTCCTGCCACCAGCACGGGCCAGGCGCCCAGCACCGCAACGAGGGGGGCGACGAGCGGGCCTGGTGGGATCGGCTGCGCATTCACCCCCCGACCTTCTGCAGCGCGCTGGTCGCGGCCTACGAGGCCGGCACGCCGGGGCAGGAGGTCATCCGCCAGGCAGCGGCCGGGAAGTTCTGCGATGCGCCGTAGCCTGGGCGAGATAGGATCCATGGCGGACGACGACGACGCCATCCCCGGGCTCGACGTGCGGTTCGAGGGGCGCAACCCCTCGTGGACAGCCCGGCGCGACTGGGCGCGAGACGCAGCGTTTGAGAAGGCCCTGCGCGGGCACCTGCTGCTGGACGATCAACCGACTTGATCTAAGCCGAATTCGATGGCCTATGAGGTTCACCGGCTCGCCAGGCCGATCAACCGAAGAGGCGGACACCTCGACTTTGCGGAGCACTCCATGGGCGTCATCGACGTTGCCAACCACTGCTACCGCGACGGGGAATACTCCGTGCGCCCGATGGTCAATCAGGACGAGTTCCCCGGCTGGCCGGGCTACGTGGTCGAGTACACCTACTGGTACTTCGACCGCGACGGCGAGAAGGACCGCCGCACCGACCGGGTGAAGTGGCACTCGACCTACAAGGAAGCCGATCTGCACCGGCACAAGCTGGAGACCGAAGGGAAATGATCAAGGCCCTACATATTGCCGCCGTTGTGGCAGCCACCCTCGGCGCCCGGGAGGCCGCGCCAGCAGTGGTGCTCGGCGCGCCGCTGACGTGGACCCACGCCCTGAACGACCAGTGCACGTGGGTGCGACGGGCCTGGTTCAGCGCGCTGCCGCTGGGCGTGCGCCCGCACGTTCGGATCCGCCTGGGCGACCTACCCGAGGAGGTCTCGGACGAGGTGCTGGCCTGCCAGATGCGCCGCGGCCTGAAGAGCGAGACACCGCTGGTTAAGACCTTGCTGCCAAGGTGGCCGAGCAGGGCGGAATTCACCGCCATGGAGACCACGGATGAAGGTTCATTTCATGCCCGGCGTTAGCTACGGAGGGCGCCGTTCGTTCGGGCTCTCGCTCTGGAACGCCCAGCACCTCAACTACCGACTCGGCCTAGACTTTGCGGCGGGAACAGACTCCTGCGTCGTGGCTTTCGCTGGCTTGGCGGGGACTTGGGTGCTGCGCATTCTGCCGGGGACCGAGATCATCACCGCCGCGGCCGGGCATGTGCTTGAACTGCGCACGCCCGAGGGCATGCTGGTGCGCTACCGGGCCAAGCGGGTCTAGACGACCTCTAGCCGCCGGGCCTTGACCTCCTCGAAGGTCTCGCCGGTTTCCGCGAGTGATGCCTTGAGCCCAGAAAACGCCTCCCAGCGGGCTACGGCGACGTCAATATAGGCCGGAGCCATCTCCATGCCAAAGCACGTCAGGCCCCGGTTCTGGGCGGCAATCAGGACCGATCCGCTTCCGAGAAACAGATCAATCACCGTGCGGGCTTTGGGCGCGATGGTGTCGGCTACCCATTCGGCCAATGCGACGGGCTTTTGAGTCGGGTGTACGCGCCGCTGCCCCCGCTCCGATGCTTTCATCAGGCCGGACCATTGGTGCTTGAGAATCTTCACGACCTTGTCCTGATTGGTCCAGGCCAGTTCTGCGTCAGCAAAATTGCCGTTCGTTTCCTTGTCCCAAACCAGCCAACAGCGAGACGGGGGAAGGTGGTTCGCGAAGTAATTCCCGCCCCATAGGGCTATCGCCGGGACGCCTAGGCTGACCAGAAGATGATAAGCTGCAACAGCGGTGTCGGTCGTGTCGTCGCCGATGATCGCATCATAGTAACCAGGCTGAATGATCGCGTTCTTGGCAGGGCCGTGAACACGGCCCTGCTTGGCCGCTCCGCGCTTGCTATCCCCATCCTTCCAGCCACCATATGGAGCATTGCCCCCACCAACCTTTCCGAAGGCCTTGGCACCTCCGACGGAGGTGCCCTTGACAATGCTGATCCCATAAGGCGGGTCGCAGTTCGCGAGTTCTGGCGTCACGCCATTGAGGAGCGTCCGAACCTGGGCGATATCCAGACTGTCGCCGCACATGATCCGGTGGTCGCCGAGCAACCAGATATCGCCTAGCGCGCTCACGGGACTTGCGGGCGGCGGCGGCGCATCATCCGGCGCGACCACTTGCTCTTGGCTGGCAAACAGGCCGGTCAGCTCAAGGCTGCTGAAGCCGGTCAACGACAGGTCAAAGCCGCCAGCCTGTAGGTCCGACAGTTCCAGTTTCAACATGGCCTCGTCCCAGGAGGAGCCGGTGATGGCCAGTTGGTTGTCCGCGATGACATAGGCTCGCCACTGCTCTTCGGAGAGCCCCCGCAGGGTGATGGTCGGGACTCGCTTCAGCTTCTCCAGCAGTGACGCCTGGCAGCGTGCGTGGCCGGCTCCAATCGTTTGCTCGTCGTCCTTGAGCAATATTGGATTCGTGAATCCGAATTCCCTAATAGATGCGCGGATTTTCGCGATCTGCTCGGGCGAGTGCTGGCGGCTATTGCGCTCGTAGGGCACCAATTCCTTCGGGTTTCGGTAGACCACGCGCAAGTCTTGATCTTCGTGCATTTTCTTCCGTCCTGGCCCGCTCGATGTTCAGCGCCGCCCGCGCGGCTGCGGCAGCTACCTTAGATTCTGGGATCGGCACATGGCGCCACCGGAATCGCCGCAGAATGCCGACGATGCTGGAGCCCGTCACGCCGTGCGATGCGCCTATGTCAGCCGACCGCTCACCGGCGATGTACCGATCAAAGATCGGCTCTATGGCCTCCCCGCTTAGACGGGCTGCGCCATTCCGCTCACCCTGGGAGGAGGTCCCGTGGACTTCCTTGTCGGCAGCGTTCTCGGTCGGGGTCGCCCATCGGAGGTTGCCCGGCGCGTTGTTCAGCGTGTCACCATCGCCGTGAGCCGCCTCGTGGCGATCTGAGGGTGCAGGGCCGTGGAAGGCGGTGCAGACCGCCCGGTTCACCTGCCAGTACACGCCTCCGTCCGTGTAGAAGGACGCGTAGAAGCCGCCCCAGCCGTTGGCCTTGAGGCGCTCGGCCAGAACGCGGCCGGCGTGGCGGCGCTGTGTCGGGCCCCAACGCCCAGGGAAGGTGCGGACCCGGTCGAGGGACCGAATGCGCCCCTCACTGGACGCCTCGTAGCCGTCCAGCCCTGGGATCGGGCGCCACTCCTCCACGTCAGTTCGCCTTGGGGTTCTGCACCGCGGCGTGCGCCTGGTGCTCTGAGGACTCGAGGGGCACCCCCTCGGTGTAGGCGTTGTCGAAGTCCGGCGCCGTGCCAGGCCGCGCGCTGACACGGATGGCCTGCTTGAACGCCTCGCCGGCAGCGGTGAAGAAGTCGGTCGCCTTCGCCTTGCTGGTGTGCGTGTGGCACAACTCGAGCCCGAGCACGGCCTCGCTGGCGGTCTTCTCGGTGTCGACGTCCGGCACCACGAGTTTCAAGGCGTGAGTGGCGCGCTCGCGGCACCCGTTGAACATGCACTGGCCCATCTGCGTCCCCTTCGGTCTGGCAGCGGGACTAGACCACGTCTCCCACCTCGTCGGCAACAGCAGCCTCGCGCGCCCGCTGGGCGGCCTGCTGCGGCGTCGAGGCGGGCCTGGTGGCCACCGGGACCTCCCGACGCATGGAGGCCGCCAGCACGCGCATCTCCTCGGCCATGCGCGCCCGGTCCTCGGCGGGTATCTGCACGCCTGCAGGGCGGTCGTCGTACTCCAGCGCCTTCCGGCCGCGGTAGCACGCGCTGTAGAGTTCCTGCCGGGCAGCCTGGGCCAGTTGCACAAGCTGGGGGGGCTTCGGGTAGAACCCGCTCATGGCCAGGTCCTTGTGCCCCTCGCCCCGGTTCCAGCGCAGGAAGGCGTCCTCCACCGCATAGGCCGAAAGCCCGTCGAGCGCGTCGAGGTAGGATCCGAACAGCGCCGCCCACTCCTCGGGCCCTTTGGCGTGCACCCCGTAGGCCGGCGCGTGCCGCACGAGGATGCCCAGGATATCCTCCGGCTCGGCTGGTTCCTTGGCGCGCTCGATCACCGGCAGGATCCGCTCGCACTCCGCGCGCAGCGTCTTGTTGATCGCGATCAGCCTAACCGCTGAGCGACCATCTTCTCCGGCGGTTAAGAGCTTCCCGAGCCCCGTCGACCATGGCTTCGACCCGGGCGGTATGCTGGTCGGCTGCTCGATCAGGGCGGTTTGTCGTTCGTCCATCCGTCTGGCTCCGGGCTGGCAGTTCATCGTTCCAACGCTCGCCGTTCAGCCAGGTGGCCGGGTGGGCGATGTGCTCTGGGTCTTTTCCTACCACATGATCAGCGAACGCGCGCGTCCGTTCCATGAGGTCCGAAAGGGTGAGGCCGGTCTTGGCGAGGGAGGCTGGCACTCTCGCCCAGGCCTTGCGCGCTGCCACCTTGGCCATCTTCCGAGGGTAGGCCGACCACCATGCATCGAACGGATCTGGCTCGCGCAACACTAAGTCGGTTCCCTTCCCTGGTTCAGTGACAAGGTTCTGCGCCGCAGCTTTCGTATCGTTTGGCGTCGAATGTTGCGGTCGGTCAGCGCGAATGTTGCGGTCGGCAGGCCCCGCAGTAATTGCGTAGCCGGAGTTGAGGGTGATGAGGTCCGTGCTGCGCTTTCCGTCCGGCCGATATCGCGGTGTGCGCGTGATCAGTTTCGCCTCTTCAAGCACGAACAGCAGATCGAGAACCGCGCGGGGCGACATGCCAGCGTCCTCGGCCAGCGTCTTGTGGCTGGGGAAGCAGTCCCACGTGTCGCGGTCGGCTCGGTCTGCAATGTGCACCATCAACCACCTGGCGGGCGGCTTCACCTCCTTCGGGAAGTCGACCTCCGTGATCACCCAGTGAACAGCGGCGTGTGCCATCAGAAGGCGGCCCTGTTGAGGTCGCGCGCAAACGCTGGCAGAAGATGCATAGGTACTGGCCCTCCCCGGCCGGTGCTCTGGGCGGGTCGAGCGCTTCCAACGCTCCCCGCCCGCTCATCCATTGGACCGATTGCATGCCCGCGGGCAAGACGGCACCCCACGGTCCCGCTTCTCCCCCACATATCCACAGGTCAGCCGGACTTGTCCCGCGCGACGTTCGCCAGCAGTTGCGAGGGCGCCCGTAACGCATCTGGCGGCGCCGGGAGAATTCACCCCCAGGTGAGGCTTGCGCGGGCCATGCGGGCGCGATACCCAATGCGCACGCCCCAGGCTGCGACCGAGTGTCTCTTCGGGCTCGCGTGTCCACCTGGCGCTTAGGGCGGCGGCCAATCTGGCGAAAGGCCGTCGCCCGCCCTTCCTGCAAAATGATGATCATTCGGACTTGATGCGTCCGCAGATCGATGGCTCAGTGTCCTCACGCCGCCGCCAGCGGCCAACCGAAGGAGGACTTCATGCAAGAGCAGACCCAAGCCGCCGCCGCCATCGCGCGGTATTTCAACCGCCAGCGCGAGGGGCAGTTGATCACCAAGTTCCGCGCGCCGCCCAGCGCGAAGGTGCAGCACGGCGAGGATGGCGCGAAATACCCGAGGTTCATTCGCTTCAGCGACGGGTCCTCGGCGCGCGTCGATCAGAGCGGAGACGTTCAGGAGTTCTGAAGAACCACGCGGTTTCCTGAAAGGCCCCGGTTAACGCCGGGGCCTTTTTGCGTCAGACCACGTCGGTGTCCTCGTAAAAGCTGACCACGTTCGGCTCGGGGAACAGGGGCATGGGCACCAGCCGCCCGAAGCGCGCGGCGTCGTCGTTGCGCCACAGGCGGTCGCGGGTGCCGGGCGGTATCCACCGAGGGGCGACCGGGGCCCGGCCGTCCTTGGCCCAGAACAGCCAACTATAGGAGGTCGCGCTGCCCACCGTAGGATCCCACGGGCCCAGCGCCATCGGCACGCGCTCGCTGAACGGACAGAACTGGGTGAGCGGGTACTGGCCACCCTCGAACAGCGGGTAGCGGTCTACGCTCTCCACCCAGACGGTGCGCACCAGCAGTCCCACGCCCAGGCGCGCCCGGCGCAGCGCGGTGCGCAGGAAGTCGGCCGCGGTAACGAACGGCGGGTTGGTCAGGATCAGGTCGCAGTCCGGCTCCTCCGGCCAGGCCGCCTCATCGAAGAAGTCCCGAACCTGAATGCCGGGGACGTGCGGGTAGATATCGGAGGCCCAGACCGTCTCGAAGTGCTCCGCCAGCGGCCCGGACATACTGAGCATCCCGCAGGCCGGCTCCCGGACGATCCTGGCGTCTGGCCAGAGTTCGCTCGCGATCTCAGCACCAGCGCGCGCCGCCCAACAGGGCGTGCCATAAAAATCTAGGGCCTTCCAGCGCCGCTCTTCCTCCGTCAATCCCTCGTTGTCATCACGCTTCCGGCGCCGCGCCATGACGGCGTCGGCCTTCGTGTCGGGCCTACGGCTCATGGCGGTTGCTCTTCTCGCGGTTGGCCTGCTGCGTGAGGATTTGCAGGTTCCAGGGCACGTGGAGACCGCAGACCGTTTTTCCGGCCAGGGGCACGATGTGGTCGACGTCGTGGGGCGTGCCGGTTTCCGCCGTCAGGCGCGCGGCCTCAACGTACAGCGCCTTGATCTCTGCCTTCTGGGTTCGCGTCAGCCACGGGGGCGTGGCGCGCTTCGTGCGCTCGCGCCGCAGCTGCACCCAGTAGTTCAGGCGTCCAGGGTTCATCTTCTGCCAGGCCACCACGCGGGCCTTTATCGCCTCTTTGTGTCGACCGTAGTCTTGGCGTGCCCATTCACGGTGCTGCTCGGGATTCGCGGCGCGGCGCTCTCTCGCCTGGGACCGCTTTTTGTCCGGGTCCGACCAGTAACGGCGTCCCTCAGCTTCTCGGAATGGGGCTGGATTTTCCTTCCTGCGCTCACGCCTCCGATGCTCGGTACAGTCCCGGCACTGCCAATTCGAAACAGATCGCTTTGAGACGTGTCCGCGCCCACACGGGACGCCGCTGAAGTACCAGCCCAGACCGCGGGCGATTGCCTCCTCCCGACTGATGATCTCGGTGAGCCCCTCGTTGTCGTCCTTCTTGCGCCGGCGCGACATGACCGCCCGGCTGCCTGCATCCGTCTTTGCCATCACGCAGCCATCAACTGAACAAGTCGGGTTGCCGCTCGGGAGCCCTGGTGGGCAAGGGAAGTCGCGAGATAACGGAACGCATATCCGCCTTCCACCGGGACAACTCCGTTTCCGAGTAGGCGAATGCGCTCCACCCGGTGGGCCAGGCCATCAGAGCCTCGACAAATTGCGGGTTCAGCGTTCGGGTTCTTGGCAAGGTATTCGAACCAGGAGACGAGATCGTCAGGGCCAGGCGGGAAGAGACGTCGCGCGCCTGCCCCGCCAGCAGGAGTTCGTTCTGGCGATCGCCGCCCCGGTTGGCCTGGCCGCCCGTCGCGCTCGCCACCGAGGGTGTCTGCCACCGCGAGGATGAAGAGACGCTCGCGCTCATGAGGTGGACCGACCACCTCCTCCGTGACGCATTCGTCCGCCCTGAAAAGTCCAGCCTCAACCGCGAAACCAAGGCGTCGAAGGTCTCGGTGGACACGGAGGGCGCCTCCGGTGTGGAGCATGCCTCCGACGTTTTCGATGAGGACAAGCCAGGCTCCAGACTGCACGATGATGCGCCTGGCGGTAGACCAGAGGTCGCGCTCGTCGTCGGCGCCGAGCCGTCGCCCAGCTTCGGAGTGGGGTTGGCACGGGATGCCGCCAAAGACGCCATCCACTTGTCCACGCCAGCGACGGCCATCAAAGGTTCGGGCATCGCTCCACACAGGCGACGGAGCCAGGCATCCTTCGCGCATCGCCTCGACCAGAACGGCGGCGGCATAGGCTTCCCTCTCCACCATGCAGACTGTGCGAGCGCTTGGAATTGCCAACTCGACGGCGAGGTCGAGGCCTCCTCCTCCGGTGCAGAGCGAGATGTTCCGCAGTTCGGAACGTACAGCCACATGGATTCCCCTCGGTTGAAGCGGCTGGCGACCGCGTGATCACCTTAGCCGGGAAAGTTGAGGCGCGCAAACTCGCCAAAGTGCTTCTTCGCCAATTCGTCGCGAGCGCGAGCAGCCGCCTCATAGTCCGCGTCGTCTACGAGAGCGAAGAGGCCCTGGGTGAGATCGATCTGTTTCACAGAAGCCAGCCCTTAATCTTTGCAAGCCATATATCGGCTGCAGCGGGGTCAACAGCCTGCAGGGAGACCAGCGCGCAGCCTGCGGCGTCGGCCGCGTCCTTTCGGCCGGCGGCATCGCTTGGCGGCAGCGCGACGCCCATGCTCTGGATGCCCTTCATCACGAACTTCTTGTCCGCCCACTGGTCGCCGGTGAGGAGGCGCTTGATCTGCCGAAGGTCAACCTCGTTGCAGGGTACGCCCCAGCCGTCCGCCAGCGTTTCGAGCACCATGCCCAAGCCGTAGGTGCACCGGAGGGTGGCGAGCCTGTCGTGGGGCGTGAGGATGGGCGCCTCGTAGCAGATGCGGTCGGGGTCGAACCGTTCGCGCAGAGTGCGCACCTGGCCGGTGAGCGCCCGGCCCATGCCGCCCAAGTCCGTGCTGACGCCCCCGAGGTCGAAGGCGTCAGCAACGAACGTGGCGTCGTGCAGGTAGGACCAGCCGCAGAGCGAGGGCGACAGGTCGAAGGCCAGGACGCCGGAGGCCACCTACTTGGACCCGGCGCCGATAACCTGGCGCCGCAGCACCTCGGCATCCTCGGCCAGGTCGCGCAGCGCACCGGGGTAGCCCGCGCAGGTGATCGCTACCCGGGCAAGGAAGGCTCCGACGTCAGGCGCCGGCTTGCCCATGGCCGCCTCGTAGAGGGCAGCCTTGTCCTCGAACTGGGCGTAGATGGCGCCGGTGCTCATTCCGATGGAGCGAGCCAGGATGCGCAGCGTCACCTCGTCGTAGGCCTCGTTGCGAAAGGCCTTCTGCGCTGCAGCGATGACCTTGGCGCGGGTGGCGGCCTTGGCTTCGTCGCGGGCCCCCATCACACAACGTCCCCGCCTTCGCGCGCACCGACCACCGCCTGGCGGGGCTTCTGCGCAGCGAGTTCCTCCTCGGTGGCCTCGAAGCCGTCGTCGGCGCCGGCCTTGATGCCGTCCACGATCTCGGTGAGCACTTCCACCGCGACCGCAGCCACGTCTTCGGCAGTGACTTGCTCGTCCTCCGGCGCCGCCCGCTCCATGAAGCCGGACTTTTTCAGCTTGCGGGCCGCCTCGTCCACGTCGACCTCGGGGTTGTCCTCCGCGAAGTCGGCCGCGGCCTGCTCGCGCACCGGCGGGTTGGCACGCTGGGCCTCGGCCTCACGATAGTCGGTGGATCCGGTCTCGTGGCCGCGCAGCCACGCCTGCACGAACCGCTCGGGGCACTCGAACCGCGGCTTGGCGATGAGCCCGAGCAGCCCGGCGCGGTAGCCGTCCGCCCGCCAGTTCTCCTCGTCGCGCACTTCCTGGGGCGTCTCGTTGCCCGTGAACATCTTGGTCTGGTCGGGGTTGAGCACGCCCAGCCAGCGGCGGTGCTTGGAGACGCGGACCTCCTCGGCGGCGATCTCGTGCGTCGGCCGACCCATCTCGGCCAGGCGGGCCTCGAGTTCCTTCCGGCTGAACCCGGCGGCCTTGGCGAGGTTGAAGGTCTGGGTGCGGGCCTTCTGCTTGCCCTTGAACACCGCCTGCGCCTCGTCGCACTCGGCCGTCTGGGCTGTGATCTTGTTCACGAAGCTGATCAGTTGAACGCGCTCCGCTTCCTCGGCGGCGCGGCTGTTGTCGCCGGCGCTCACTTCGCGGGGCGGCACGTTGGTCGGCGGGGCCTGGCGGGGCTTGCGGGCAGAGAGACGGGGGGCCATGGGGCGCTCCAATGTTGGCGGGAGCACCATCGCTATCCGATTTGCAAACCAGCGTCCATCGAACGCTTGCCACAACGGCGAAACGATGCCATCGGTGGTGTCGCAAACAGATTGCAACCGCCCTCGCCAGGGGCGCACACCGGAGAGAGCCATGCGACTGATCTTCCCTTTCCTCTGCACGGTGGCGGTCATCGCCGCGCCCTGCATTTTCCTCTGGAGCGTGTGATGATCTACCTCGCAGTCTTCGCAGGCCAGTCCAACTCGCTCGGCTACGGCATGTCGGCCGCCACGCTGCCCGCGCCCCTGCAGGGGGCCAACCTCGGCCAGACCTACATCTGGGGCGGAAGCTACGGCGCGCCCTATTGGGGCGTCATGCAGCCGGGCGTGAACACCGGCAACGAAAACGCGCCCGGGGCATGGGGGGAGGAGACGCAGTTCGCCTACGACTTCCGCCAGGCCCACCCCGACGACGTGCTGCTCATCGTGAAGGTGGCGCTCGGCTCCACCACGCTGGCCGCTGGCCCTGACCTCGACTGGGCGCCGAGCAGCCACGAACTGTTCGACCTCACCACCGCCAACATCAACCGGGCCCGCGCGGCGTTTATGGCCGCGCAGGGCGTGGAGGCTCCGCACCCGAGCGTGGTCTTTTGGGGGCAGGGCGAGAGCGACGCTGGCACCCAGGAGGGCGCCGCCGCCTACCACGACAACCTTGAAGACTTCCTCGCCCACGCTCGGAGCGACTGGATGCACGACCCGGCGGGCAAGGTGGTCGCATCGCGCATCACCGACTCCCCGTGGCTCAACCACAACCTCGCCGTCCGGCAGGCCCAATGGCAGGTGGATCAGGAGGACGCGAACCTCGTGACCTACAAGACCATCGGCTTCGACATGCAGCCGGACCTCATCCACTTCGACGCCGGGGGCCACATCGCCCGCGGCCACGCCGACTACGCCGCGTTCGACGGCTGGTTCTAGGAGGAACCCATGACCCTGAAGGCAGTACCGACGACCCAGACCACCCAGCCGCTCTCGGACAACCCGCTCGACGTGCGCCAGAATGCCGATGCGCTGAAGGCTCGCGTCGAATCCATCCGCCGCGTGCTTGCCCAGCCTGCCGCGCTCCCCGAGTCCCGCCGCCGGGCCAAGGACGAACTGGTCGCGCTCTCCCGCGAGGCGCTGGCTCTCTGGGCGCTGGTCTGATGGATTTGGGTTACGATCCATATGCGTGGTTCGATCCCGAAGTCGGGCGCCCCGAACGCAGGCGATTGTTTGCCTTTGCTGGGGTTGCGCTCGGACGGGGAATGTCCATCCGCCAACTCAAGGGCCTGATCGAGCGCCATCTGGGACACAAGACGCTCTCGGAGGTGCCGCTAGATGCGTTGGCAACGGCCACGTCCTTAGTCAGAGATTTGGAACTTACTCCATGAAGATGATCACTTACACCACCGCCGACCCCGCCGCCCCAGAGGGCATGCGCTACGCCGCGGCCATGGTGCCCGAGGGCCCCGGCACTCACTGGATGGCCACCGGCGCCACCCCCGAGGAGGCAACGGCCAAGCTGGACGCCATGTGGGAGCGGCAGCGCAAGAGCATCGAGCCCCGCAAGGCCCCGCCCAAGAAGCCGAAGGGCTCCGAGGACGTGGGCGATATCGTTTAGCATCGGAGAGAATATGCGCATCATCCAGTTAGAGGCCGACGCCTTCAAACGCCTGCGGGCGATATCGATCACCCCCACGACCAACATCGTGGAGGTCACCGGCGACAACGGGGAGGGCAAGACCAGCACCCTCGACGCCATCTGGGCGGCGCTGGGCGGCAAGGACGCCGCACCGGAGAAGCCCATCCACACCGGCGCCGAGCGCGCTGAGGTGCGGCTGGTCCTGGGCGAAAACGGCGAGGCCAAGGTGAAGGTCACGCGCCGGTTCAAGCCGAAGGAGGGCGGGGGCTACTCCACCGACCTCGTGGTCGAGTCCGCCGAGGGCGCGCGCTACCCCAGCCCGCAGGGCGTGCTCGACGCCATGGTCGGCGCCATGTGCTTCGACCCGCTGGCCTTCACCCGCATGCGCGACGAGGACCAGATCAAGGCCCTGCGGCAGTTCGTGCCAGGCGTGGACTTCGCCCAGATCGAGGGGCTCAACAAGCGCGACTTCGACGCGCGCACGGAGGTCGGCCGCAAGCTGCGGGACCTGAAGGGCCAGCTTGCCGCACTGCCGCAGATCGCTGGCGACCTTCCCGCGCTGGGCGACCTCCAAGCCCTGCAGGACAAGTTCTCTGCAGCCGCCGCCACCAACGCGCAGATCGCAGAGCGCAAGGCCCGGCGCGAAGCCGTTGTCGAGCGCATCGAGGACATCAACGACCAGATCGCGGAGTTGGAGAAGGAGCGCGCTGATCTGCAGGAGAAACTGACCGTCGCTGGCCCGCTTCCCGATCCGGTCGACGTGGCCGACCTTCAGACCCAGATGCAGCAGGCGCACGAGGCCCGCGCGCTGCACGAGAAGGCCAAGGCGCGCCGCGACGTCGAGGTGCGCCTGAAGGCCGCCGAGGACGAGGAACTGGCCCTCACGGCGGCGATCACCAAGCGCAAGGACGACATGGCGAAAGCCGTGCAGGCGGCGAAGATGCCGATCCCCGGCCTGGCGTTCGGGGACGGCTTCGTCACCCTCAACGGCGAGCCCTTCGCCCAGGCGAGCAAGGCCGAGCAGATCAGGGGCAGCGTCGCCATCGCCGCGGCCATGAACCCGAAGCTGCGGGTCGCCCGTGTGATGGACGGATCCCTGCTCGACCGGAAGTCCTGGGCGGCGCTCGAAGCCTACGCGGCCGAGCACGATCTGCAGGTGTGGGTCGAGACGGTCAGCCAGCACGGCCAGGCCGCAGTCCTGATCGAGGACGGGGGCGTCGTCACCCCACCGAGTGAAATTGGCGACGTAGTTTGAACCCAAGGAGAGACAGAATGATCTTAGCACTCGACACCGAAACTACGGGCCTCCCCGATTGGCGTAGCCCATCTGATGCCGCCCACCAGCCGCACCTTGTGCAACTCGCCATGGTGCTGCTGGACGATGATCTTCGCGAGCGCGCCAGCACTTCGGTGATCATTCGGCCGGACGGTTGGACGATTCCCGACGACGTGGCGGCCATCCACGGCATCACGACCGAAATTGCCCTGGCGGTTGGCATTCCTGAGAAGGTGGCCACTACGCTGTACATGAGCCTGCTCTACGGGACAGGCGCGAGCGTGGTGGCTCACAACGTGGATTTTGATCTTCGGATCATGCGCATCGCCATGTTGCGAGCCGGCCGCACGAAGGATTGGATCGACGCGCAGGAAGTCACGAAGTTCTGCACGCTGAAGGCCGCAACGCCCATCGTGAACCTGCCCCCGACTGCAAAGATGACGTCGGCTGGCTTCACCAAGCCGAAGCCGCCAAAACTTTCCGAGTGCATCGAGTTCTTCTTCTCCGAGACCCTAGAAGGGGCTCACGACGCAATGATCGATGTTCGCGCATGCGTGCGTGTGTATCGACATTTGCTCGCCTCTAAGGTTGAGCCCGTAGGCGACGTCGTCTAGGCTACAGCCACGCCAGAACTTCCAACCGAAGAGAGCACCAGCACATGAACTTGCTACCCGATGGGGTCCACGTGGGCCTCTCCGAGACCGCCTACTTCAGCCAGGGGCGGCTCGGGTCGTCCGACCTCGTGAAGCTCTGGAAGGAGCCCGCGAACTGGTGGTGGGGATCGCACTTCAACCCCGACCGGGAGGAGCGGAAGTGGACCTTCGGCAACGACCGCGACTTCGGGCACGGGTTCCATTACCTGCTGCTCGAAGGCGAGGACGTCTACGCCGAGAAGGTGGCGATCAACCCCTACGACAACTTCACCACCAAGGACGCGAAGGCGTGGCGCGACGAGCGGCACCTCGACGGCATGGTGATCCTTGGCGAGAAGCACGACCGATACATCCGCCACATGGTCGCGCTGGTGGCCAACCACCCGCAACTGGCCGACGCCATGCGGGACGGGCTCTCCGAGGTCTCGGTGCTCTGGACGGACGATGGCGGCCGACGCCGGCGGGCGCGGTTCGACAAGCTGCTCCCCAGCTATGTGCTCGACCCGAAGTCATACGGCGCCCACAACCAAGGGCGAGACGATCACGACCGGGCCCTGCGTATGGTCGCGGCGCGCTCCTACGACGTCCAGCGGTACGACTACGACGTGGCGCGCGAGCGGCTGGTGGACTTTGTGAAGGGCGGGCAGGTGTACGGCGCCAACCCCCAGCAGCGCGCGTGGCTGGACGCCTTCCCGGCGGCTGACGAGGCCCGGCTGGCCGAGCGCATGGAGTTCTACCCGAACGGCCACCCAGACCAGCAGAGCGCATGGTCTTGGTGCTGGCTGTTCCTGCAGAAGCCGTCCAACTCCAAGGGGCACGCGCCTATCGTGCTGCCGCTGGAGCGCCCGCGCTTCGACAAGACCTGGCGCGCGGGCAAACTGAAGGTGGAGCGCGCCCTGCAGAACTTCGACGCCTACAAGGCCCGCTTCGGCCTGGGCGACGAGCCGAACGAGGACGGACTGGTGTCCGTGCCTTGGGCCGCGGTGCACCCGCTCTGGCGGCCCACCGACGAGGAATTCCCCCCGTGGTTGGACGATGTGTCCAGCCGCGAACATTTCGCAGTTGAGGAAGAGGACGCGGCCTAGTGTCAGAGACCGCCGCTCATTTCTACGCGCCACAGCCGCGGGCCATCGCAAAGGCAGCCGGGCTACGCCAGTTCTTTCCCGCATAGGGTTGTCGGGCAGGGCTTGTGACGTGGTGGTGGGTGAGTGGCGGATGCGTCGAATGCTCAAACCAACGAAAGCGAGACTGGGTGAAGGCGAACCCAGAGCGCGCTAAGGATTATGGCCGCGCGCACTACGTTGCCCATGCCGACGACTACAAGGCGCGCGCCGCCGCTTGGAAAGTCGCCAACCCTGGTCGGTCTGTTCGGAGTAAGCCGAATCCAGAAAAGCGGCGGGCGGCGGAACGTAGGCGCCGAGCAGCCAATCCCGCGAAATACCGGGCCTTAGTTCAAAACCGAAAGGCCCAGCGAAGAGGTGCTGCCGGGTCATTCACGCTTGCCGATTTGATCTGGATTGACCGCAAGCAGAAGGGTCGTTGCGCATACTGCCGGACGATGCTTTGTGTCGGCAACCGAGAGCTTGATCACATCCAGCCCATCGCCAAGGGCGGGACGAACCACCGCAGCAACCTTCAATTTCTGTGCGTCCCCTGCAACCGCAGCAAGGGCGCTAAGGACCCACTTGTTTTTGCCCGTCAGAAAGGACTTCTTCTATGAGCGACTCCCAACTTCCGGCCGTCCGGCCACAGGTGACCGCCGGCGGCCAGGTCGGGGCCTTGATCCCGCAAAGCATCGATGAGGCGTGGCGCCTGTCGGAGGCTTTCGCAAAAGCGAAAATCTTGCCTCGCGGGATCACGGAGGCACCGCAGGTGATGCTGATCATTTGCGGGGGAGCCGAAGTTGGCTTCGGACCATTCCAGTCCCTGCAGTCATTTTACCTCGTGAACAACCGCCTGACGCTTTGGGGTGACGCCATCCCGGCGCTGCTCTGGTCGAACGGCTTCAAGCTGCGTGAGTGGTACGAGAACAGCGACCCCGCCTATCCCGACAACATGGTGGCGAAGTGCTTGGTCACCCGACCGGATGGCACTGAGATTGAGGGCGAGTTCTCGGTTGGAGACGCCAAGGAGGCGAAGTTGTGGGGCAAGGACGGCCCATGGCAGACGTCGAGAAAGCGGATGCTGAAGATGCGCGCCAGAGCCTTTACTGCCCGGGATGGCGCACCTGACGTGCTGCGCGGCGTAGCCATCCGCGAGGAGGTCGAGGACTACGATGTGATCGACGTTATGGCGACGCCAGCCGCGCCGCTGCACGCCGGGTTCGAGGACAAGCCGCGTCGCGGTAAGCGGCAGCCGCCCGCCTTGACCGAGACGCGCCAGCAGCCCGAGCCGCAGGCCGAAGGGCCGGCGGCCGAGGAGACGCAAGCCGAACAGCAGCAGATCGAACCCGGGCACGCCGCTCCCGGCGAAGTCTACCTGCACAGCGAGGACACGGTGCCAACCGAGGAAGGGCGCTGGCTCACCTTCAAGGACGGTGCCCGCTTCTCGACGGTCGCAGACCCGATGACGCTGAAGGTCTACGCCGAGCACTCCCCGGAGGCTCCCGAGGATGGCGATGGCCCTACGGAGGAGGGCACGGATACCGAGACGGGTGGTGCCCAGCCTGCGGAGATCGAACCGGATACGTCGGAAACTGCCACCGATGCGTCCAGCGATGGGGAGCCCCAGGAGGAGGGCTCTGGCCCGTCAGTGCCAGCGGACGACGCCTCCGATGAGGACGAGGAGGAGGGCGAGGGGGATGACCTCCCGCCCGAGTTCCAGACCTACATCGAGGCGGTCGACGGCGCGAAGGAATGGACCGAGGTGAAGAAGGCGATGGCCACCTTCTTCAACACCCCGACGTTCAAGGGCTTCACCTCGGCCGAGCAGAACAAGGTCCGCCAGACCACCTGGGAATCCGCCAAGGAAAGCCGGGTGACGGGCCTGCCGGATCCGGCCGCCGACGTCAGCGCCTTCCGGCTCTGGATCGAGGCCTGCGAGGAGCCCGACACGATCAAGTTCAACCTCGGTGTGCTTGAGCGCCAGCCGGACTTCGAGGCCAAGGACCCGGGCATCAAGGACAACATCCGCCGCGGCGTGGCCGCTCGGATCGAAGCCCTCAACGCATAAGGAGCAGGACCATGGGCGGGGCTTCGGCCTCGCCCACCTGGGCACACCCGATGAGCACCTTCACCAACGTCTCCTGCTACAAGTGCGGCGTGATCTGGGGCATGCCCACCGCGCTCAACACCCAGCGCCACGCCGACAAGGAGAGCTTCTGGTGCCCCAACGGGCACTCGCAGCACTACGCCGCCAGCGAGGCCGACAAGCTGAAGGCAAAGCTGCAGGCCCAGGAGCAGGCCACCGCCGCAGCCGAGAAGAAGGCCACCCGAGAGCGCGAGTGGCGGCTGCAGGCGGAAGAGGAGAAGCGCCACACCGAGCGCCGCCTGGCCGCCCAGCGCGGCGTCACCACCCGCATGAAGAACCGGGTCGCGAACGGGGTCTGCCCCTGCTGCAACCGGCACTTCGCCAACCTCCACCGCCACATGCAGACGAAGCACGCCGGCTTCGTGGCCGAGGAAGTGACCGCCCAGGAGGGGCAGACGATCCAATGACCGACAGGCCGATCCTTTTCTCAGCCCCCATGGTCCGCGCCCTGCTGGCCGGGACGAAGACCCAGACGCGGCGGGTGGTGAAGCCGCAGCCGCATCACGGCCTTGTCGGCGTCATGGTGAACCTCGGCGGCGCCGATTGGGCTATGGACGACGGCGATTTGTCCGGCCAATGGCGTTGCCCCTACGGCGTCCCCGGCGACCGACTGATCGTGCGCGAGACCTTCCGCCTTCCGGCCGAGTATGACGACGTGAAGCCCTCGCTGGTCCGCTCAAGCGCGCCAGTCTGGTACGCCGCCGATGTCCGCGCCGACGAAGGCTGGGGCAAGACCCGCGTCAGCATCCACATGCCCCGCTGGGCCAGCCGCCTGACCCTCAC
Organism: uncultured Phenylobacterium sp.; assembly: GCA_964643835.1. GTDB lineage: Bacteria > Pseudomonadota > Alphaproteobacteria > Caulobacterales > Caulobacteraceae > Phenylobacterium. Next base: position 17,938 of record CAZXVO010000031.1, read on the forward strand.
CATCACGGAGGTCCGCGTCGAGCGGCTGCAGGACATCAGCGAGGCCGACGCGAAGGCCGAGGGCGCTCCGCAGCTTTGGACGACCGGAGACGGCGACTTCTACGAGGACGCCCGCGGGAACCACCTCACCGGCTACGCCGGGGTCTGGGAACACATCAACGGCCCCGGCTCCTGGGCCGCAAACCCCTGGGTGTGGGCGGTCAGCTTCGAGGTCGAGCGATGAGCATCGCGGTCTACCAGCCCCGAGGCCTCGGCCACCGGATCCTGCAGATGCTTTCCACCGGCCCGGCGACGCTGGCCGACCTCGCGCCAGTGGTCGACCGCCGGGACAACAGGAAGCGCCGCAAGGTCGCCTGGCACGCCCTCTCGAACCTCATGGGGCATGGCCTGGTCGACTCCGCAGGCGCCTACAACATCACCCCCGAGGGGGAGGACGCGCTGCAGCAGTTGGAGTGCGGCCGCACCTTCGAAATTCGCCCGCGCTCCTACAGCCGGTCGATCAACCAAGGGGCCGCGCTCTAGCCGCCCCGCCTTCGCCAGAGGATCCTATGTCCGAAGAGAACACCCCCAACCCCGTCGACGTTCACGTCGGCAAGCGGCTCCGCTTCCTCCGCAAGCACCTGGGCATGAGCCAGGACGCGCTCGCGGCCAAGGGGGGCGTCACGTTCCAGCAAATCCAAAAGTATGAGAACGGCACTAACCGCATCTCAGCATCGATGATGTGGGCCTTCGCCAACGCGCTCGGCATCACCATCGCGGACCTGTTCGAGGGCCTGCCCAGGCCGGGCGAGGAGCGCACCGTCGACCAGCAGGCCGCGCTCGACTACATCAGCACCGTTCACGGGTTCCGGCTGGTCAGCGTGGCCGCTCAGCTACCCGGCGAGGTGCAGCAGGCCCATATCGCGCTCATGGAGCTTGCGCGCCGCTAGGGCGTCGGGGTGGGGCTTTGTCCCCACCCGCACCGATCCTTGCCGACCGCGTTGTGCTCTTTCGCGGCCAGGATCGTCTCGTCGGTATCGCGCGCCGACCAGTAGATCGGCTTTGCGTAGGCGCAGAAGGTGTCCAGCACCCGCGGCTCAGTCGGGCCGCTTGAAGCCATCGTCTGCGCGCAACTCGTCAGGATCAGAAGCGACGCGCTCGCGAACAGCCTCACGCACTTCCTCGACATGCTTCGTCTCCTGCACGACTTCAGCGGCGGCCTCCCGGCGCTCGATGGCCCGGCCCTCGTTCTGCGCCTGGCGCTTGTCCCACCAGACGAGGACCCGGCCCACGAGGTCCAGAAGAACCTCAAGGGCCCGGAACACCTACTTGGCCAGGCCGGCGGGCGCCTCGATGGCCGCTTGGATCGTCTTCTTCGTGTTGCTGTTCTTCACGAAGGACCACGCGAGCGGGAGGATGGCCAGCACCAGCGGGATGGCGGCCTGTGCGAGGTCGTCGGTCAGCCAGCCCTTGCCGACCATCCAGCCAGCGATGCCCACGAGGGCGGCGCGGACGGTCGACGCGATGTTGGCGGGGACGGCGCTCGGGGCAGCGTCTTCAGGACGGAAGTTCGACATGGGTAGCTCCTTAAAGGTTGGCGGCTTGAAAGTGCATGGCGTCGGCGGTGGCCCACTTGCCGCCCCAGGTCCATCCCTCGGCGGCGAACAGAGCCACGACCTCGGACGGCATCATGCCAGCGTCGGGACGCCAGCGCCGGCCAAAGCCGTTGCGGGCCGGGTCAAGATCGATGGCCGATCCCCACGAGTGGTTCGAGAGACTCGAGCCGCCGCGCTTCAGCCGGAAATTGTAGGCGCCGCCGTACAGGTGCATGCCCGCGTTCTCAAGGGCCGTGCGGCTTCCATAGTGGTCAGCGATCCCGCTTAGCACGCGCGCAAGGCTGTCCGCGCAGAGCCGGTGGATGCGAATGGTGCGCACCGGCTTATTGGTCGCCCAAGCCAGCACCATGGGGTAGGGCGGCTGCAGATTGACGAGGTTGGCTTCCTCCCAGGAGCGGTCGGCCGCCCCGTCGTGGTTGGGATCCGGGTCGCCGTAGAAGGCATTCATGGCGGTGGGCGTCTGCCGCGGCCAGATGGTCATGTGGGCCCCTTCGGTCGGCTCTAGCGATGGCCGGAGGCTCTACCCGCGATGGTCGGAGGTCAACCCCCGAAGAGCCAGGTGATCTTGTCGCCCGCGAGGAACCACGTCAGCGCGCCGCCGATGGGCACGAGGATCGCAGTCGCCCATGCCGCGCCCCTGACGTTCTCCCGAACCCGCTCGAACCATGTGAGGCGCTGGCTGACTTCGTGGATCACGCTGTATAGCCCGGTCGGATGCCCGGCCTCGTTCTGGGCCTCGCCCAGCCGGGCAAGCAGGGTGTCGAGAAGATCGTGGATGGCCTTGTGTCCGTCTTCGACCTTCGTCATGCGAGACTCAACGTCTGCCACCCGGTGACCGATGCCTGCTCCGTTCAAGCGCACAGGATCGGTCATCGCGCTGCCAAGCTCCATATCGCCCCCCGGGACACTCGGTACACAACTGGGCGTAGCATCGTGGATGCCGACGATCTGCGCAAGAGCCTACGAGAGCTTAACGCGCCCTGCTGTGCCGTTGGCCGCGTTGGTGACGGCCGGGTTGCCCGCCGTGCCGCGGTCTGCGTCCCCGGAGTTGCCTGGCGTGGTGCCGACCGCCGCCGTGAGGGTCGGGCTGGTGACGAAGGAGCCGTTGACGTAGCCGGAACCGCCGCCACCACCACCAGCGCCACCACCGCCGTCGTAGGAGCCGCCACCACCGCCATAGCGACCGCCACCACCGCCTCCACCTCCGACGTTGCTGACGTTGCCTCCCGTGCCGCCTTGGCGAGCCGAGCCAGACGTGGAGCCGCCGCCGCCGGATCCCGGTCCACCACCGCCAACTGCCGTGCCGCCGCCGCCGTAGTCGGTGTCGCCTAGGTCGTAAGCGCCGCCGTCCTCTCCGTTCGTGCCGCCCCCGCCCCCGCCGGTGCCGCCGTAGCCACCACCACCCCCGCCGCCAGCGATGAGCACGTCCGTCGCGCCGTCATAGAGCCCGGAGAAGCCCGCGCCGCTCGCGGCGTCGAACGTGGCCGCTGTCGTGGCGGGGCCGCCGCCGCCTGTGACCGCCGCAGCGCTGTTGTAGAGGCCAGGCCCGCCAACCACGAGCGTGTAGGCCACCCCGGCCGTGAGCGTGACGTCCCCGCCAGCAAAGCCGCCAGCGCCGCCGTAGGCCGAACCTGCGCCGCCGGATCCGCCACCACCGCCCCACATCTTGGCGGGCGTGATGAAGGTGTTGATCGGGGTGAGCGTCCACACCCCGGCGGTAGACAGGTTGAGGGGGCCGTCGACGTCGAGGTCCCAGACCAGCAGGCCGGAGACGGCTGGCGTGATGTTGAACGAGCGCGCCCCAGACGGAGTCGAGGCCGGGACCGCCAGGAACCCCATCTGGAACTTCACGTCGTGATATCCCCGATCAGGACCCACTCATCCGTGCCGCGCTTGTAGAGCGTCGCGCCGGAGTAGGCGGCAGACAGCTTGAGCGCCCCGCCCTTGGACCGGATGGTCACGCCGCCGGTGGCCACCACCGTGGTCTGCCCCACGCCGATCTGCACGAGGTCGATGCGGGTCTTGATCGGGAAGGCCTGGGTGGCGTTGAGCGGGACCGTGAGGTTGTTCGCGCCGGCGACGTTCATCTCCACGATCTGCCCGGCGTCGGCCAGCACCAGCGAGTAGCTCGCCGTCTGGGTGTTGATGCCCACCACCTGGCCGCGTGGCTCGGCGCCGATGGTGACCAGCATGGCGGGCCCATCGGTGTCATCAAGCACCGAGCGGGCGAAGCTGGTGAAGTCCGTCGTCGCTGCTGTCCCGGCGCCGGTGAAGTAGGCCAGCTTGTCGGCCGCGCTCGTGAGCCCGGCAATCGCCTGCAGGTTGGCGTTGTAGGCCTGCACGTTGGTCCCGATGACCAGGCCGAGGTTGATGCGTGCGTTCGCCGCCGTGGTCGCCCCGGTCCCTCCGGTGCCGATGGTTGCCGTGCTGAGAAAGGCCAGCGCGCCTGGCGTGCCGCCGTCCCCGAGCAGCGTCCCGATGGCATTCGACCAGACCGCGAAGTTCCCCGGCACCGAGGCTCCCGGGCCGAACACGTCACCACCGCCGCCGCCACCGCCGCCACTGAGGAAGCCGGTCACGAGGTCCCAGATGACCGAGCCGTCCGCGCGCTTCAGAATTTGCCGATAGAGCCCATCACCCCAGATGCCGCCCATGGACGGCTGCCCGGCGGCGTCGAGCGGCAGCGGGTTCACGTTGGCCGTGGCCTGCCCCTGATCGGCCCAGGTGACCTTCGGTGTGGAAGAGAAGGGGACGTAGTGCTCGACGGTGCCGAAGGCCACGGGGCCATCGGTCAGCGGGTCGATGAACTGCAGTCTGCCGAGCGGTACAGCAACGCCGGTCATGGATATCCCCTCGCGAGCCCGGGCGCATCATCGGGCAATCGCGAGGGGGTGGCAATCCGGCTCTAGGAGACGAGCGTCTCTTCGGCTTCAGCCGCGGCTTCGAGCGCCTTGTCGAGCGCGCCAGCGTAGAGGGGGAAGCAGAGGCGATAGGCTCGAGTCTTGATGAAGCTGGCCTCGTTGAGGGTCAGCGCCATCACGCCGTCCGGAGCCGAGGAGGCGCGCACCGCGAGGTCGAAGGCCTTGGCCGCTTCCTCGGGGGGCTCGGGCGCATTGGCCTGACCCGCAGGCATCTGGCCGCAGTAAATGATCACGGCCTTCAGCGTAGCGGGGAACCCGGCGAATTCCCCCTGCTTGCCGGTCATGAGATCAAGGATCGGCTGGTCGACGTTCAGTTTCATTTGGTCCTCTTCGGGTTGGGCTCTGGCGCCGCCCCGATGAGTGCCGCATCCAAGGTGTCCGCGCAAGCCTTGTCGATCTCCGCGCGCCTGGCCACGAACGACGCCCGGTCCTCCTCGTGCGCGCGCAGCATGCGGTCCTCGTCGTCCTCGTCGGTCGCGTCGGCTGGCGCCGGCGGCGCGTAGTGGCCAGAGGTCATGCGGGGCAGCCGGGGCTCGTTGGCCAAGAGGTCCGGCGTGGGGCGTTCTAGCTTGCCGAACGAGCGGCTGAAGGGGATGCGTGCCATGAGGGCCTCAGAGGATCAGCAGGTTGGACGCGTTGTCGTTGATCGTCGCGTAGATGTGGCCACCGCTCTGGAAGAAGTAAATGCCCGAGCCGATGCCGAAGCCCAGCTTGCCGAAGGCTCCCGCCACCACGTCGTTCGTCGCCAGCAGCGAGCCGCCCGAGGTGAACGAGACGTTGGCCTGAATGCCGTCCGGCCGGCCGCGCAGGCGCGAGTTGTTCGGGGACGCGCGGTTAAACTGGATGGCCCAGAAGTCGCTCGTGCCGTCGTTGCCCGAGCGCAGCGCCATATCGCCAGGCACGTTGCCGTACTGCGGGCCGAAGACGCCCGTGGTGTCGCCGCTCCGGTCGGTGTTGGACGAGGAGGCGTTGAAGGAGATGACCGTCTGGCCGAGCGCGGCCTGCACCGCGGCGCCGCCGTGCGTGATGACGGCGCGCCGCCCGGCCGGGTAGGCGCCCGCGTAGTTGGTCGTGAACACCACGTCCCCGGTCGCGAAGTTGACCGAGAGCACCGTCTTGGTCTCCTGCACCACGCCGCCAGCGTCGCACAGGCTCACCGTCTCCCCGATCCAGACGTTGCGCACCTGGGTGAGCCGGATCGTGTTGGTGGGGCCGGTGCCGAGCAGGGCCACCGTGGTGGAGTCCTCCATGGTCGCCAGCGAGACGTCCATCCCGTAGCGGAAGAAGCCACGCTGCACGACGCCGGTGTCGACCGGGCGCCCGCCCGCCGACTGCATGACGTGGCCTGCCCAGAATACCCCGCGCTCGACCGTGTCGGCCGTGCGGTTGAAGCTGTCCACGAAGGCCGAGTAGGCGACGTTGTTGCCTTGGTCGGTGGAACTGTTCTCCCAGCCCGTGGCGTAGGTGCCCGTCGAGCCTGCGAGGAAGTTCACGTCGCCGCCGGCCAGGCCTGCGGTGCTGGTGTTGAAGACGTGGATTTGCCCGGCCTTCGGCACGTAGGACTGCGAAAGCCGCCAGATCGCGCCGTAGACGTCCCCGCCGGCCTGCGCCTGCGCCGTGACCTTGGCGTAGTACACCCCATTCCACGTGCGCTTGCCGCTCATGAAGGTGGCGAGCCCGGGCACGAAGCCTGCAGGCGGCACGTTCGGGTAGTTGGTGGTGAGGTTCGGGTGGAACGTGATGTTGTTCCCGATCACCGTGTCGATGATGATCGTGTCGGTGATCGCCCCGTCCTGGCCCCACGGGGTCACGCCGATGGTCGCGCCCACGGTGATGCCGTCAGTCGAGATCAGCGTGGCAGAACCTGCGCCGGCCACCAGAGCGCCGGACGCGCGCGACAGCATGCCGGAGGCGCCCGAGCCGACGTCGTACCAGACGGGGTGCGGGATGGTGTTGGCCTGGAAGTACTGCGCCGTCAGGCTCTCGCGCACCGTGGGGCCAAGCACATGCCACTCGGCCTCGACGCTCTCGGTGTCGCCCGCCCAGAAGCCGGTGACGCCCGTGGTGCCCCATGGGGTCGGCGCGGCCGAGATGTTGGAGTAGCGGCCGGGCACGATGTAGCCGTCATCGAACCGGAACTTGCCCGGGCCCCAGAACCGCTTGATCAACTGCGCGCGGACGGTCGGGCCGGATCCGCTGACGTAGAAGGTGCCGGTCGGCACCCGCATATCCCACGAGGTCGAGGCCAGCATGGCGGCCAGCACCGGCGCGTTGTCCGTGACGTTGTCGCCCACCCACCCGTAGTCGGTAAGCGCCGGGACGTTGCCGCCGCTGCCTGAGAGCACGCCGGAGTCGCCCAGCGCCTTGGGGGTGATGAACTTGGTGTCGTTGGTGAGCGCCGCCACCTCCCCGGCCGAGGCCTTCGTGGGGATGATGCCCGAGTTGGTCAGCGCTGCAGGGGAGACCACCGTGGTGGTGCTGACCCCGGCCAACACCTGGGCGGCCGAGGCGTAGGGCAGGTTGAGCACGCCCGAGGCCGCCAGCGCGTAGGGGCTGATCACCGTGTCGTTGGAGAGGCCTGCGACCACCTGGGCGGGGCTGGCGAACGTGACCGTCGCGCCGGCGCCGCTGAAGCCGGTGACCTGATCCCACTTCTCGACGCCGGTCGAGGAGGTGAGCCTCTGCCGGTACAGGCCGTCGCCCCAGATCGTGCACTGGCCGTTGCCGTCGAGCACAATGGGGTTCGTGTTGAGCGAGGTCTGCGCCTCGTCTTCCCAGGTGTCCTTGGGGGTATCGGTGCCCGGAATCCAGTGGTAGACGAGACCACCAACCATCGGTTCGCCAGTCAGCGGATCGAGGAAGGTTTGCTTCCCAGGCGGTAGCCAGACGCCAGACATAGGACCCCTCCGAAGTGCTCCTGCAACATGCCACGCTCATCGCTGGTGCGATAGGGTGACCATCGGCGGTCTGGATATCCCCACCGCGCAGGTGGGCTTCGCGGTCGCCTATCTGGCCTTCCGCGCGCTCAAGGGGGCTCTATTGGGGCTCCGCGACAGGTTCACGGTCGCCCAGGATGCGGTTACTCGTCGCCGCGCCAGCGGTAGCCGCGGTTGGCCCCGAGAGGAGCTTGTTGTTGAGGCCCGTATCCTTCGTGGCAGGCCTGGCCCCATACGTGAGCTTCCGCGCCTTCCCGGCCGCAAGCACCTCCCGTAGGTCCTTCAGCAGCGAGCCGAACGCAGCACCCACCGCCGCGCCAGCCGGGCCGCCGGCCGCCGCGCCGCCGCCGGCGCCGCCGCCCACACTGAGGAAG
>CAZXVO010000032.1:0-25355 GCA_964643835.1 uncultured Phenylobacterium sp.
CGCCGCGCCCGCCGCCGCTGCGGGCGGCGCCCCGGCCGGCGCCCCCGCCGCCACGATCCGCGTCGATCTCGACCGGGTGGACCGACTGATCAACGCCGTCGGCGAACTGGTCATCCAGCAGGCCATGCTGTCCCAGCGCGTGCTGGAGAGCGGCCTGGCTCGCTCGTCCAACGTGGCCCTGGGCCTTGAAGACCTGGAGCTCCTGACCCGGGAGATCCAGGACAGCGTCATGGCCATCCGCGCCCAGCCGGTGAAGAGCGTGTTCCAGCGCATGCCGCGCCTGGCCCGCGAGGTCGCCGACATGACCGGCAAGCGCGTCAAGCTGATCATGGAAGGCGAAGGCACCGAGGTCGACAAGACCGTGATCGAGCGCCTGACCGACCCGATCACCCACATGCTGCGCAACGCCATCGACCACGGCCTGGAAGATCCGGAAGGCCGCGCCGCCGCCGGCAAGCCGGCCGAGGGCGTGGTGCGCCTGCGCGCCCTGCACCGCGGCGGACGCATCGTTATCGAACTGCAGGACGACGGCCGCGGCATCAACCGCCAGCGCGTCCGCAATATCGCCATCGAAAAGGGCCTGATCTCGGAAGACGCCGTGCTGTCGGACGAAGAGACCGACAACCTCATCTTCCTGCCCGGCTTCTCCACCGCTGAGGTCATCTCGGACATCTCCGGCCGCGGCGTCGGCATGGACGTGGTGCGCCGGTCGATCCAGGCGCTCGGCGGCCGCATCTCCATCTCGTCCGAACCCGGCAAGGGCTCGAAGTTCACCATGTCCCTGCCCCTGACCCTCGCGGTCCTGGACGGCATGGTGGTCACCGGCGCCGACCAGACCCTGGTCGCCCCGCTCTCGGCCATCGTCGAGAGCCTGACGCCCCGGGCCGAGGACGTGCACTATATCGGCGGCAAGGACGCGGTGATCCGCATCCGTGACACCTTCGTGCCGCTGATCGACGTCGGCGTGGCGCTCGGCTTCCGGGACACGCCGATCCCGCCGTCCAGCGGCGTCGCCGTGCTCGTCGAGAGCGAAGGCGGCGGCAAGGCGGCCCTCCTGGTCGAGGCCATCCAGGGCCAGCGCCAGGTGGTGATCAAGAGCCTGGAAGCCAACTATCAGCAGATCGACGGTGTCGCGGCGGCGACCATCCTCGGCGATGGCCGAGTGGCGCTGATCCTCGATGTCGACGCTCTGGTGACGAGCACCCGCCGTAAGGGCGCGGGCCGCTCTGAGAAGCGTATGGCAAGCTGAGAATGACCCAGATCGTTAGCCAGTCCAACGGCGCGCGCCATGAACTGATCGCCTTCCGTATCGGCGACCAGGAATTCTGCGTCGACATCATGCAGGTCCGCGAGATCCGCGGCTGGACCCAGGCGACGCCCCTTCCCCGTTCGCCCGCCTACATCAAGGGCGTCATCAACCTTCGCGGCGCGGTGCTGCCCATCGTCGACCTGGGCGCTCGCCTGGGCCTGACGACCGGGGAGCCCAGCGCCCGCCACGTCATCATGGTGGTCAACCAGGGAGGCCGGACCATCGGCCTCCTGGTCGAGGCCGTGTCCGACATCATCGACGTCACCGAGGACATGGTGCAGCCGACGCCCGACGTCGCCTGCGACACGGTCAAACAGTTCGTCAAAGGCCTGTTCGCCATCGACGGACGGATGATCAGCCTGATCACCCTCGAACGCGTCCTACCGGAACAGGAAGCCGAAGCCGCATGAGCGCAGCCGATTCCCGATCACAGGGCGGCGGTCTGGTCGATGGTGAGTTCCTCTTCACGACGGAGGACTTCAAGACCATCGCGCAGATCCTGCACTCCCACGCCGGCATCGCCCTGGCCGAGGGCAAGGCCGCGCTGGTCTATTCGCGCCTGGCCAAGCGGCTGCGGGCGCTCGGCCTGCGCAGCTTCCGCGACTACTGCGCCCTGATCCAGGACGCCAAGGAAGTGGACGAGCGCCAGGCCATGATGGCGGCGCTGACCACCAACGTGACCCGCTTCTTCCGCGAGCCGCACCATTTCGATCACCTGCGCGACCAGGTGATGCCGAAGCTGGCCGAGCACGCCAAGCGCGGCGGTCGCGTGCGCCTGTGGTCGGCGGCCAGCTCCAACGGCCAGGAGCCCTACTCCATGGCCATCACCGTGCTCGCGGCCCTGCCCGAGGCGGCCGACCTGGACGTCAAGATCCTGGCCACCGACATCGATCCGAACATGATCGCCGAGGGCCGCGCCGGGATCTACCGCGAGGACGCCGTGGCCCCCGTGCCGCTCGACCTGCGCCGCCGCTGGTTCAAGAAGGCCGGCGAAGGCCGCTGGGAAGTGGCCGACGAGTTGCGGGAACTTGTGTCCTTCCGTGAACTGAATCTTATCGGCGACTGGCCGATGAAGGGCCGCTTCGACGTGATCTTCTGCCGGAATGTCGTGATCTATTTCGACGAGCCGACCCAGGAGCGCATCTGGAGCCGCTTCGCCCCGCTGCTGAACCCAGGCGGCACGCTCTACATCGGACATTCCGAGCGCGTGACCGGACCGGCGACCCAGCTTTTCGAGACCACCGGTCTCACCACCTATGCCTTGAGGAGCGGTCGATGAGCGTCGGCGTCCTTATTGTTGACGATTCCGCGACCATGCGCAGCCTGATTGCGGCCGCCCTGAAGCGGGACCCGGACATCGAGGTCCTGGGCTTCGCCAACGACCCGATCGAGGCCCGCGAGCAGGTCAAGCGCCTGAACCCGGACGTCATCACCCTCGATATCGAGATGCCGCACATGAACGGCCTCGAGTTCCTGGAAAAGATCATGCGCCTGCGGCCGACGCCGGTGGTGATGATCTCGACCCTGACCCAGGCCGGCGCCGACATCACCGTCGCGGCCCTGGAGCTGGGCGCGGTGGAGTGCATCGGCAAGCCGCAGGGCGGCGCCGGCGTGGGCGAGGCCTTCGCCAAACTGCCGGACATCGTCAAGGGCGCGGCCCGCGCGCGGGTGAAGCCCTATTCCGGCCCGGTGGCCGCCCCGACCGAGCGCGCCTCGGGCTATTCGCCGGTCAAGGACCTGGTGCTGGCCATCGGCTCGTCGACCGGGGGCGTCGAGGCCCTGATGACCATCCTGGCCAACTTCCCCGACACCTGCCCGCCGACCGTGATCACCCAGCACATGCCGGCCACCTTCACCAAGAGCTTCGCCGCTCGACTGGACCGGATCTCCGGCGCCCGGGTCGAAGAGGCGTATGACGGGGCCAAGCTGCTTCCGGGCCACATCTATGTGGCCCCCGGCGGCGACGCCCACCTGGAGGTCGTGTCCTCCACCCAACCGATCTGCCGCCTCCGGGCCGGCGAGCCCGTGAACGGCCACCGGCCGTCCGTGGACGTCCTGTTCGACTCAGTCGCCAAGCTGAACCGCCCGGCCGCTGGCGTCATCCTGACGGGCATGGGTCGCGACGGCGCGCAAGGCCTGCTGGCCCTGCGTCAGAAGGGCGCCCGCACCCTCGGCCAGGACGAGTCTAGCTGCGTGGTCTACGGCATGCCCAAGGCCGCGTTCGAACTGGGCGCGGTGGAAAAGCAGATCGGTCTCGCCCGCATGGGCCAAGCCATACTCAACGTCTGCTCGGCCTCGGCCGAGCATCAAAGGAGCGCGTGATGCCCGCAGCTTCGGCCATCAAGACCCTGATCGTCGATGACCAGCAGACCATGCGGTCTCTGATCCGCACGAGCCTGCACGCGATCGGGATCACCAATACCCGGGAAGCGCCCGACGGCGAGGAGGCCCTCAAGGCCATGATCGCCTCGCCGACCAACCTGGTGATCACCGACTTCAACATGCCCAAGCTCGACGGGCTGGGCCTGCTGCGCGCGGTCCGCGCCCACGGGCCGCTGTCGAAGACCGCGGTGATCATGCTGACGGGCCGGGCGGACAAGGAACTGGTCCAACGCGCGGTGCAGTTCGGCGTCAACAACTACCTTGTCAAACCATTCACCACTCAGACGCTAAAAGAGAAGATCGAAGCGGTGTTCGGGGTTCTTACATGATCGTCGAAAACACCCCTCACCGCCCCGGCAAGCGGGTGCACGTGGTTCAGGGTGAGCATGCGATTTCGGCCGATCCGGACGTCATGATGACGACGATCCTGGGCAGCTGCGTGGCCGTCTGCATGCGCGACCCGGTCACCGGCATCGGCGGCATGAACCACTTCCTGTTGCCGGAAGGCAAGGCGGACGGCCTGGATGAGGGCCGGCGCTACGGCGCCTACGCCATGGAACTGCTGATCAACGAACTCCTGCGCTCCGGCGCCCGTCGCGAGCGGCTGGAAGCCAAGCTCTTCGGCGGCGCGCGCATGTTCGGTGGTCTCTCCGACGTGGGCGCGTCCAACGCCGCCTTCGCCGAGAAGTTCCTGAAGGACGAAGGCATTAAGGTGGTCGGATCCAGTCTCGGCGGCATGGGGGCTCGCCGGGTTCAATTCTGGCCTGTCACCGGACGCGCTCAGCAGCGGATCGTCACCGATACGCACGAGGTCGCGACGCTCAAGGAAGTCCCCCGCAAGCCGGCGCCTCCCGCGGAGGACGAAGGGTCTCTGGAGCTGTTCTGATGTCCGCCGCGCCCGCTTATACGCCCGAAGTTCTCGCGTCCCTGGCTCACGAGCTGGAGCACGCTGGCGAACTGTGCGACCGGCTCGAGATGCTGGTCACCCAGCTGGTGCGCGCAAGCCGCGGCGAACCCCTGCAGATCGCCCTGACCGAGGCCCAGACCCTGGATGTGCTGACACAGCACCTCGCGGCCCTGGCGACCTTTACGCGCAAGCTGTCGGTCCAGGCCGAGAGCGGACAGTACGACCTCACCGACGCCGTCGCCGGCGTCACCCTTGGCGATCTTGCAAAGCGCCTCGCCAAGGTCACCCATGACAGCGACGCCCTGGTTCCGACCTCCGGCGACCTGGACCTGTTCTAGGACGCCTGGCGCATGGCCCTGGATCCCAAGATCCGCATCAATCTCGAGCGATCAGTCTTCTGTCTGGTCGACTCGAACCCCACCGCCCTGGAGGCCCTCTCCGGCATGGTGCGGGGCTTCGGGGTGCGCAAGCAGTTCAAGTGCAAGACCGGGGCGGAGGCCATTCATGTGGTCAAGACCCAGGAACTGGACCTGATCATCACCGACGCTCACGTCGGCGACATGGACGGCTACGATTTCCTGCGCTGGCTGCGCCGGGAAGCCCAGCCCGAGGCCCAGTTCACGCCCACCATCATGCTGTCCGGCCACGCCGCCCGCAGCATGGTCGAGAAGAGCCGCGATTCCGGCTCCAACTTCGTCATCGCCAAGCCCTTCACCCCGGAACTGCTGCTGCAGCGGATCTTCTGGGTGTCGAAGGACGAGCGCCAGATGGTCAAGACCGAGACCTATGTGGGTCCTGACCGCCGCTTCAAGAACCTCGGGCCGCCGCTGGGCATCAAGGGGCGCCGCAAGGGCGACCTGTCGACCCATGTGGGCGTGGCCACGGATCCGAATATGGACCAGACCGACATCGATCAAATGTTCAAACCGGCGCGGGTGCAGCTTTGAGTGAGCCTCAATTCATCAAAGTGAAGTACAGCCTCAGCGAAAAGGCTGCGGCGCCCGGCGGCATGACCGCCGAGTTGGCCAATGAGCGCGCCGCGCGCGAGCTGGCCGCTTTGGGCGGTGACGCCCGCAAGGCCCTGGACGCCTCCATCAAACGGCTCGAAGCCCACTGCCAGGCCAAGTCCGTTGGCATGGACACGGTCTATGAGGAATCCAGCGTCGTCCTCGACATCGCCGGCATGTTCAACCAGCGCATCCTCTGCGACGCGGCCTACAGCCTGTGCGAACTCACCGACCGCCTGCGCACCGCGGGGCGCCAGGACTGGGCCTCCATCGGCGTGCATGTGAACGCCCTGCGGCTGATCTGGACCAAGGACAAGCAGCTCGGCCCGGAGATGAAGGAAGTGGTGGACGGCCTGTGGGCCCTCACCGACCGGATGAGCCCGACCTAAGGCGACGAGACGCCCTCGGCGCTTGTTTTAGCGGTACTTTTTGAAATCGAGAGCCGCCGTCGGACCCCGTCCGCGGCGGCTTTTGGCTTTTAGTCCGCCGGGCCGTCGTTGGCGGCGAAGCGCTGGCTGACCTGGCGCAGGCCGTCCAGCAGGCCCTGGGCCCCGGCGCCCTGGCGCGCGGCCTCGACGTTCAGCATCAGGCGGATGGCGCGCAGGTGCACGGCCACCGGCTCGGGATCCCAGACCGAACGCTCCTGCAGATTGTCCAGGAGGTCGGACAGGCTGATCAGGGCGGTGTCCACCGGCTCCATGCCGCAGGCCGTGGGCACGCCGATCGCGGCGCTGACCCGGCCATAGAGTTGCTCCACCAGCTCGGCGTCGAAGGCGGCCCCGGCCCGGGCCGCGGCCCCTTCCGCCTCGACCAGCATCTGGCCCAGATCGGACAGGCAGTCGTCCTGCAGACCCATCAGGCCCTGCTGGGCGTCGGCCACGGCCTCGACCACCGGCTTGCCGCCTGGGGTCTTGATCAGCTTGGCGAGCTTGTTCTCGGGAACGTGGAAAGTGACGACGCCGGTCATAGTTGAACCTTCCGGGTCTTGAGCATGCTGTCGATCACATCCTGCTCCATGTTGGGCATGGTCGCCTCACCCACCTCGGCGGGCAGGTCGTCGCGGCGGCGGCCTTCCATGCCGGCAGGCACGCCCTCGTTCTTGAAGCGCCGGTCGGGACCGACATAGGTGCCGCACTCGACGAAGCGACGGCCTTCCTTGGAGATCCACAGCACCCGCTCGAGCACCGCGATGGGGGTGAGCGGCTTGGCCAGGATGAAATGGGCGCCGCAGTCGCGGGCCATGGCCACGGCGCGCTGCGGGGTGTGGCCGGCGATGATCAGCACCGGCGCGAAACAGTTGGGTTGGATCTTGGACCGGCGCAGCCAGTGGACGAACTTGTAGCCGGCGCCGCCCGGCCCCAGGCTGTCGACGACCATCAGGTCGATCTCGTTCTTCTGGACGGTGGCCTCGGCCTCGGCGACGTTCTCGCACCGATGAATCGTCTTGGCGCCGAACCCGGTGAGGATCTGAACCAGGATGCTCATCCCCATGGGATTCTGGTCCAGGATCAGAATGGAGGCGCGCTGAAGGTTAAACCTCGCCCGCGATTCCGGATTGATCCCCATGCCTGCTCCACACCACCACAAAGGCCCGGGGGCGCGCGCCGCCTCGGACGCTCGCAGGATGAACGAGGACCCTTAATATCCCGTGGCCGCCGGTGGACGGAATGTCGCATCAAGCCTGTCACGCGCCCCATTCCGTGGGACTGGCCGGACTTCCCCGCGACCCCGACCGGCTGAAACAAAAACGCCCCCGCCGGGGTTCGGCGGGGGCGTTCATGCTGCAACTTATGCTGCGCAGCATTACTGCGGTAAGTTACTGTTCTAAGATCACTTCTCGTTGGTGAAGATGATCGTGCCAGAGGCCGCGAACATGCCGCCGACGCCGTGGCAGACGCTGATCTTGGCGCCTTCCACCTGGGCCGGAGCGATGCCGCGCATCTGCCGCACGCTCTCCTGCAGGGCGTACATGCCGTACATCCCGGAGTGCATGTAGGACAGGCCGCCACCATTGGTGTTCAGCGGCAGTTTACCCCCGATCGCGGTGTTGCGGTCGCGGATGAAGCCCGCCGCCTCGCCCGGCTCGCAGAAGCCCAGGTCCTCCAGGCCATAGAGCGGCAGGTGGGCGAAGGCGTCGTAGATCATCAGGTGATCGACGTCGGCGTGGGTGATGCCGGCGGTCTCGAAGGCCTTCTTGCCCGAGACCCGGAAGGCCTTGGACGAGGTGAAGTCCTCCATCTGGCTGACCATCGGGGTCTCGACGCTCTCGCCCGTACCCAGCACGTAGACCGGCTTGTTCGGGAAGTCCTTGGCCCGGTCGGCGCTGGTGACGATCAGGGCGCCGCCGCCGTCGGTGACCAGGCAGCACATCAGCATGCGGAACGGCCAGGCGATCATGGGCGAGTTCAGCACGTCGTCGACCGTGATCGGGTCCTTGAAGCTGGCGCGGGGGTTCTTGGCCGCCCATTCGCGCTGGATCACCGCAACCGTGGCCAGGTCTTCCTCGGTGTAGCCGCGGGCCTTCAGGTAGCGCAGCACCGGCACGGTGAACATGGTCGGCGGGCTGGTGACGCCATAGGGCATCTCGAACTGGCCCATCAGGCTGGACGGCGAGCGGGCGAAGCCCCCGGCGCCCACGCGGCTGCGGCCCGACTCCCCGTGGGTGATCAGGATGGTCTTGGCCAGGCCGGCGTTGATCGCCGCCGCCGCATGGCGGACGTGCAGCATGAACGAGCAGCCGCCGACACTGGTGCCGTCGGCATAGGTGGGCGTGATGCCCAGATAGTGGGCCAGCTCGACCGGGCTGACGCCCGCGGTTGCGACGCCGTCGATGTCCGACGGCTTCAGGCCGGCGTCCTTCATGGCGTTGAGGGCGGCGTCGGCGTGCAGGCCGATCACGGAGACGTCCGGGATCTTGCCCATCTTGGTGGTTTCAGCGGCCCCGACGACCGCGACGGATTTGGGTTGCATGTCTCGTCTCAGCCCTTCGCCGGTTGGAACAGGGGCAGGGAGATGTCGTCCGTCTGCTTTTCGAAGACGACCTCCACGGCCATGTCGAGCTGCAGCGCCTCAGGCGTCTGCGGGCATCCGATGATGTTGGTCATCATGCGCGGGCCCTCGGCCAGCTCGACGACCGCGATCGAATGCGGCTCGGTCCCCATGTCCGGACGGGGCCGGTGATTGATGACGTAGGAATACAGGATCCCCTTGCCGGAGGCCTTGAAGACCTCGACGTCACGGCTGCCGCACTTGGGGCAGAAGGGGCGCGGCGGGAAATAGTTGTGGTCGCAGTCCGTGCAACGCTGCAGGCGCAGCTCGCCGTCCTTGCAACCCTCCCAGAAATGCCGGGTTTCCGGCGTGGGCTCGGGCAACATGCGAGGCATGAGAAATCAGGTCCCTAATCGAAAAATGGCTAAGCCTTTGGCCCCCTAACGAGGGCGGCGCAGCAAACCCGAGGTCGGGGCCGTTGTCGATGGGGGATTTGGCCGGCGCGCCGGGGCTTGCGCCGCCGGGGTCCGCCGGTCATGGACGAGCCCGAACCACAGGAGCCCGCCATGAGCCGCTACTGGAGCGCCCTCGTCCACGACCTGTCGCCCTATACGCCCGGCGAGCAGCCGCGCATTGCGAACCTGATCAAGCTCAACACCAATGAGAGTCCGCTTGCGCCCTCCCCTGCCGTCCTGGCGGCGATTGCGGGCGAGGCGACGGAGGCCCTGCGGCTCTATCCGGATCCGGCGGCGACGGCCCTGCGCGAGACGCTCGCCGCCTATCACGGCCTGTCGGCGGACCAGGTGTTCGTGGGCAATGGCTCGGACGAGGTGCTGGCCCACGCCTTCGCCGGCCTGCTGAAGCACGACGCGCCCCTGCTCTATCCAGACATCACCTACAGCTTCTATCCGGTCTGGGCCCAGCTGTTCGGGGTGGCGACCGAGGCCGTGCCGCTGGATGCGGACTTCCGCATCCGTATCGCCGACTACCGCCGCCCGGCCGGGTCGATCATCCTGCCCAACCCCAACGCCCCGACGGGGACGCCGCTGACCCTGGCCGAGATCGAGGCCCTACTGCGCGACCATCCGGAGATCCCGGTGGTGATCGACGAGGCCTATGTGGATTTCGGGGCGGAGACGGCCGTTCCGCTGATCGCCGCCCACCCCAACCTGCTGGTGGTGCGCACCTTCTCAAAGTCCAGAGCGCTCGCGGGCCTGCGCGTCGGCTACGCGCTCGGCCACCCCGACCTGATCGAGGCCCTGACCCGGGTGAAGGACAGCTTCAACTCCTATCCGCTCGGACGACCGGCCCAAGCCGGCGCCATCGCCTCGGTCAAGGATGATGCAGCCTTCCAGGCGGGCCTGGCGGCCATCATAGCCACCCGAGGGCGGATGACAGCGGGCCTGGAGGCGCTGGGCTTCCAAGTCCTGCCGTCGGCGGCCAACTTCGTCTTCGCCCGCCATCCCGCCCACGGTGGCGCGGACCTGGCCGCGGCCCTGCGCGAGCGGGCGATCCTGGTGCGCCGCTTCAACGCTCCACGCATCGCCGACCACCTGCGGATCACGGTGGGAACCGATAGCCAGACTGAGGCCCTGCTATCGGCGCTCGCGGAGATCCTGGCCGCCTAGAGGCCGTGGCGGCCGTCCCGCAGATAGATCACGTGGGTGCGGCTGGCGCTGAAGAGGTGGCCGACCAGGAACCCGATCCCGACGGCGGCGCCCAAGGCCGCATAGGGCTTCTCACGGACCATCTCGACGGTCTGCTCGCTGCGCTCCTTGGCCTGGTTGCGGACCAGCCCGTAGCCCATGCGAGCCTTGGCGAGCAGGTCCTCGGTCAGGTCCTCCAGGGCGACCCGGGCCTCGCGCATGAAACTGGTCATGGCCTCGCGGACGTGGGGCTCGCCGTCGGCAGGCGCGGCGTCGGCGCCATTGGGCTGAGGGTTCAGGGGTTCAGACATCGCGGGCCTCCATCAGGCGGCGCGCGAGATCGCGCGCCCTCGTCCTGCGGAATTCCGGGCGGGCGATCGGGTTCCCCCGACGGCCTCAGGTCAGCAACGCCCCCAGCCAGGCTGCGCCAGCCACCAGCACCAGGCCAGGAATCACCCGCAAGGCGAAGGCCGGGCCGCCGGCTGTCCAGGCCATGATCGCCTTAGTCAGGCTATTGGTGGAGATGGCCGCCAGGATCGGGATGACCGCCGCTTCGGCCGGCATGCGGCCGGTGGCGGCCAGGGCCGCGACCGAGATGCCTGCGGCGTGGGTGTCCACCAGCCCGCCCAGGCTGGCGGCGATCAGCACCCCGGCCTCGCCAAAGCGGGCCCGGAGCGCCGCCGAAACCAAAAGGATCGCCCCGAGCGTCAGGGCGAAGATCCCGGCCGAGGTCAGGCTGAACGCCGCGCCGCCCTCAGGCTCGTCCTTGGCCTGATGCCGGAAGGCGCGGGCGGTGAACACCACGCCATAGACCAGGGCCATGCCGCCCGCCGCGGCCAGGGACGGGGCCATCGCCTTCAAGACCGCCGGGCTGGTGGCGCCGATCACGATGGCCATCTGGGCGATGGTGGCGACGGTGGAGAGCACGGCGCCGGCCACGGCCGGGCCTTGCAGGTCTGGGGTGCGGGTGGCCCGCTGGCCCATGGCGGCGATGGTGGCGGCGCTGGAGACAAAGCCTGAGACCAGGCCGGCGATGGGCAGGCCGTAGCGCGCGCCGACAAAGCGCACCGCCACGTGGCCCGCCGCGCCGATCGCCAGGATCAGCACCAGCACCACCCACAGGTCATGCGGATTGATCGCCCCGAACGGCCCCATGGCCTGGTCCGGCAACAGGGGCAGGACCACCAGGGTCGCGCCTGCCAGGATCAGGCCGTCGCGCACCTCGTCCTCGGTCAGCACCTTGGACACGAAGTGATGCAGGGGCGTGCGCGCCGCCAGCACGGCCGCCGCCGTCACCCCGACCGCCGCCGCCAGGGCCGGTTCGCGCATGGCCAGGCCGCCGGTCAGCACCGTCAGCACCAGGGCGACCTCAGTGGTCACGCCGGGATCCTTGCGCCCGATCCGCCAAGCCGAGACCGCGGCGAACACCGTCACCGCCGCCATCACCGCGCCCAGCAGGAAGGCCCCGCCCAGCACATAGCCCAGGGCGCCGGCTACCGAGGCTACGGCGAAGGTGCGAATGCCGGCCGCCGCCGGCTGGTCCTGCTCCCGCTTGCGGCGCTCCCGCTCGGCGCCGATCAGCAGCCCGACGCCCAGGGCGGTGGCCAGGTGGAGAAGTTGGGTCTGGTCCATGTCAGGGCGCCGGGAAGACAGATTGAAACGCCGCCAGGCCGGGGGCGCTGAAGGCCACGACCCGTGTCCCCTCGAGCCGCCTGGCCCAGCCGCGAGCATAGACCTGCTGTAGGATCGCCGCCCCCAGCGATCCCGCCAGGTGGCTGCGCCGCTCGCTCCAGTCGAGGCAGGCTCGGCACAGGGGCCGCCGTCCGCGCCTGAGGGGCTCCACGCCAAAGGCCCGCATGGCCGCCGCCCCGCCCTCAGTCAGTTCCAGGGCGCCGTCATGGTCGACGATCAGGGCGCGGGCCACCAGGCTGTCCAGCATCTCCACCCCCAGCGCTCCGGCCAGGTGGTCGTAGCAGACCCGCGCCCGGCGCATCGCCGGCTCTCGCGGACCGGGCCGCGTCCGGGTCTCGCCCGCCCGGGCGCCCAGGCCCATCAAGGTCTCCAGCAGCTCAGCCACCTCTGGCCCCGACAGGGCGAAATAGGCGTGGCGTCCCTGGCGGCGCGCCGTAACCAGGCCGCCGTCGGTCAGGCGGGCCAGATGGCTGCTGGCCGTCTGGGGCGTGACGCCCGCTTCCGCCGCCAGCTCCCCGGCGGTCAGGGCGGTTCCGCCCATCAAGGCGACCGCCATGTTGGCCCGGGCCGGATCGCCCAGCAGGGCGGCCACGCGGGCGATGTCGAGCCCCTGTTTCATGCCCCAAGCCTAGGCTTCCGCCCGCGACGGCGCCAGCGGCGACACTTCGGCGCCGGTCGAAGCATGGACGGCGGCGCAGGCGCTAGGACCCGAGCCCTGACGAAGGAGCCCCCATGACCATCACCTGCTGCATAGAATACCGGATCGATCCCTTTCAGCGCCCGGCCTTCGCCGACTACGCCCGCAACTGGCTGACCATCATCCCGGCGTGCGGCGGCGACCTGCTGGGCTATTGGCTGCCGCATGAGGGGACGAACGATGTCGCCCTGGCGCTCATCACCTTCGACAGCCTCGCGGCCTACGAGGCCTATCGCGCCCGGCTGAAGACCGATCCGGCCGGCGCCGCCAACTTCCAGCTGGCCCAGGACAAGCGCTTCATCCTGTCGGAGCGCCGCACCTTTCTGGAGCCGGTCACGTGATCGCGGTCATCTTCGAGGCCGAGCCCGCCGAGGGCCAGCGCGAGACCTATCTCGACCTGGCCGCCGCCCTACGCCCGGACCTGGACCAGGTGGACGGCTTCCTCTCCATCGAGCGGTTCGAGAGCCTGACAACGCCGGGCAAGGTGCTCTCCCTGTCTTTCTGGCGCGACGAGGCGGCGGTGGCGGCCTGGCGCAATCACGCCCCGCACCGCGGCGCCCAGCAGGCGGGACGCGCCGGCGTCTTCGCCGGCTATCGCCTGCGGGTGGCGCATGTGCTGCGAGATTACGGCCTCACCGACCGCGACCAGGCGCCCAGCTAGACCACCGAGGTCGACCACTTGCGCCGCTCCGTGGAGGCGCGCAGTTCGGCCCAGATCGCTTCGTTGAGGTCGGCCGCGGCGGGGTCGGCCTCCACGGCGGCGTGCAAGGTGATCAGGGCGGCCGCCAGCCGCTGGTTCTCGGCCGTCAGCGCCGAGAGGCGCAGGTTGTCCTCGGCCGGCGGGGCCGGGATCGGCCCATAGGCCCCGCCCCGCTGGAGCAGGGCGTAGAGGGCGCGGTTCTCCTCCACCAGCAGGTGGGCGCGGCCGTCCCAGGACTCCACCACATAGCCCAGCAGCATGGCGCTCATGCCCAGGTCGCTGGCGCGGTCAGCGGGATGGACGCTCGGGTCGGCGTTACGGACCAGGAGCTGGGCCAGCTCGGCGAGAACTTCGGGAACTTCCGGTTTCATAGCCGCCCCATCACCTTCAGCGTCGCCCGGTCCTGGGCGGTCTGCAGCATCCAGGGCGGCACGACGGTGATCGGCGCCTTGCTGCCGCCGTCGATGAACACCCGGGCCGAGGAGATCCAGATCCCCTGGCCCTTCACGCAGTTGAACAGGGTCCACCAATGGACCGCCGCCGGATCGGCCTTCAGGCCCGAGGCGCGTTCCCAGACGGCGATGGCCTCGGCTTCCGGCAGCAGGCCGCCGGCCCGCGGCTGGCCGAAGGACCAGACGGGATTGAGGCTCCAGCCCAGGTCTTCCAGCGGATCGCCCAGGTGGGCCATCTCCCAGTCGAGGATGCCCCGGATCTCGCCGTGGGCGTCATAGAGGAAGTTGCCGGTGCGATAGTCGCCGTGCACCACCGACAGCTTCTGGGCCGGCGGCGGCGGATTCGCGCGCAGCCAGCGGATGGCCGCGCGGGTGATCGGCAGGGGCTCGGCCTCGTCGTCGTCGAGCACCTTTTCCCAATAGCTCAGCTCGCGATCCCAGCAGTCCTCGAGGGCCGGCGGCGGCATGACCTCGGTGAGGCCCAGCGCCACCGGATCCGCCTTGGCGATCTCGCCCAGGATGGTCCACTTGCGCTCCCCCAGCCGCTGCAGGTGCGGCAGGTAGGGCTCGGTGAACAGCAGCGCCGGCGAGGCCTCAAAGCCGTGCAGCTCCTCGGCGATGGAGAAGGGATGGTCGAGGGCCTCGGACCCCTCCTCCAGCCACAGCATCTCCGGCACCGGCACGCTGGAGCCGTGGAAGGCGCGATAGGCCTCGAACTCCACCCGCCGCTCGGTGTCGATCAGGCTGGCCGGCGGGTCCCGGCGCAGGATCAGCCGGCGCTCCCGCGCCTCGCCGCCCTCGCGCCAGTTCAGCACGAAGCGGTAGGTCTCCCGGCTGGCCCCGCCGGAAATACGGGTCAGGCCGGTGACCGAGACGTCCGAGGCGTTCGCCAGACGCCCGGCGATAAAGGCTGCGAGACGGGGTTCGAGGCTGCTCAAAGGGTCAGGCCATCTCGAAGCGGATGGGCAGGGTCTTGGGTCCGTTGACGAACACCGCCTGGCTGAGAGCCGGCTCGCCGGCCAGTTCCACGCTCTTCAGGCGCGGGATCAGCTCTTCCCAGAGGATGCGCATCTCCATCTTGGCCAGGTGCTGGCCCAGGCACAGGTGCGCCCCATAGCCGAAGGCCAGGTGCTTGTTGGGCGAGCGGTCCACGCGGAAGGACTTGGGCGCGTCGAAGACCTCGTCGTCGCGATTGCCCGAGGCGTAGCAGAGCATCATCCAGTCGCCCTTGGAGAGCTTGCGGCCCGCCATCTCGGTGTCCTCGGCCACCGTGCGCATGAAGGTCTTCACCGGGGTGGTCCAGCGGATGGATTCGTCCACCAGGCCCGGGATCAGCGAGGGGTCGGCCTTCAGCTTGGCCAGTTCGCCCGGGTTCTCGGCCAGGGCCCACAGGGCGCCGCCGGTGGAGGACGAGGTGGTGTCGTGGCCGGCGGTGGCGACGATGATGTAGTAGCTCATCGCCTCCAGCTCGGAGATCGGCTGGCCGTCGATCTTGGAATTGGCGATCACGCTGGCCAGGTCGTCACGCGGATTGGCCCGGCGGTCCGCCGAGATCTTGGCGAAATACTGGAAGAAGTCGGTGATGACGCCCAGGTCCAGCTGCTGGCCGCCGGTGTCCTTATCGAGCGTCTGCTCCGAGGGCTTGCGGCCCAGCTCGGGATCGGCGGCGCCGAACAGCTCCTGGGTCAGCATCAGCATCCGGGGCTCGTCCTCTTCCGGAACGCCCAGGATCTCCATGACCACGCGCAGCGGATAGTGCAGGGCCACCTCGCGGACGAAGTCGCACTCGCCGCCGGTCGCGGCCATCTTGTCCACCGCGGCGCGGGCGATCTTGCGGATCCGGTCCTCAAGGCCGCGCAGGTTCTGGGGCATGAACCAGGCCTGGGTCAGCGCCCGGTACTTCGGATGGTCCGGCGCATCCATGTGGATCAGGGTGCGCAGCAGGTGCGGGCTGCCGCCCATCATCTGGCGGATGCGCGCGTCGGCCTCCTGGCTGACCAGGGTGGGCGAGCGGTCGCCGTTCAGGAACAGGCTGTTCTGGCGGCTGATTTCCAGGATGTCGGCGTGCTTGGTGACCACCCAGAACGGATCGACGCCGGGGATCTCGGCCATGCCGAAGGGGTTGTTGGCCCGCAGCCAGTCATAGGTCTCGTGGATGCGGTGGTCGGCATAGGCCGTAGGGTCGACAAGGTTCGCCGCGACGGCGTCCGGAATCCGAATTTCGCTTGTGGTCATGTGCGTCGTCCTCGGCCGAACAGACGCCAAGGAACGAGTGACGCAACGTCAGCTCTTTCCTTCCCCAGCGTCAGCAGGGCCACGCCTCCCTTGTTGTTGTTATCTCTGTTCACCTGGATACCGCCGACCGGACAACGGTCGCAAGATTGACGCAGGGCGAACCTAGGCTCGCCCGCCGTTAGGGAGCCGCCAAATGCTGACCAAAGCCGACGAATTTCCGATCCACCAGACGCCCGAGCCGATCGCCTATTCGGGCACCGACCGGAACTTCTACGACCGCTATTTCTTCAACGGCTACAACCCCGACGGCTCCGAGTTCTTTGCCGCCGCCTTCGGCGTCTATCCGCACGTGAACATCTGCGACGCCCACTTCTCGGTGATCCGGGACGGGGTGGAGCACTGCCTGCACACCTCGCGCTTCCTGAACATGGAGCGCATGGACATGTCGTGCGGCCCGATCCGCATCGAGGTGGTCGAGCCGCTGGTGAAGCTGAAGCTGATCGTCGAGCCGTCCAACGGATTCGCCGCCGAGATCACCTTCGAGGGCCGCTCCTTCCCCATCGAGGAGCCGCGCTTCGTCCACCGCATCGGCCCGCGCGCCTTCATGGACTACACCCGCCTGACCCAGAACGTGCGCTGCTCGGGCTGGATCGAGATCGACGGCGTGCGCAAGGAGCTGCAGGCCGGCGCCGTCGGCACCCGCGACCGTTCCTGGGGCGTGCGCCCCATCGGCGCGCCGGACGCCCAGCCGCCGGTCCCGCCGGTGATGCCGAGCTTCTTCTGGCAGTGGACCCCGCTGAACTTCGCCGACTCCAGCGTCTTCTTCCACGTCAACGCCAACCCGGACGGCACGCCCTGGAACACCCGCGCAGTGATCCTGCCCGATGGCGCCGACCATGACGGCGGCTACCATACCGCCGGCGCCTCCATCGGCGAGGTCAGCTTCATCCCGGGCACCCGCCACGCCCAGACCGGCGAGCTGGTGATCCCGCTGGCGCAAGGCCAGGCTAAGGTGAAGTTCGAGCCCTTCCTGACCTTCCTGATGAAGGGCATCGGCTACGGCCACCCGCAATGGCGCCACGGCGGCTTCAAGGGGCCGCTGGTGGTGGAGCGCGAGGATATCGACCTGGCCAAGGAAAACATGGGCGCCATGGAGAACTTCCACATCCAGGCCCTCAGCCACGTCACCCTCACCCTGCCCGGCAAGGACCCGGAGCGCGGCATGGGCGTGTTCGAACAGCTGATCCTGGGGCCGTATCACCCCTACGGCGTGGGCTGACTCAAGCGGGGGCGGGCAGGCTCGAACCCGTCCGCCCCCCACTCGCACCAAACATCGTCACCCCAAGACTTGTTCTTGGGGTCCCTGCGTCCGCGGCACGGGGCTTGGGGAGCAAGACCCGGCGCTTTCCCCTCGCAATCACAGACTCAAAGCAAGCTGACCGAGGGACCCCAAGAACAAGTCTTGGGGTGACTGAGCTGCGGATGAAGTCGGCGCGCCTCTAGTCCTCGCACACCGCCCGGAACCCCGCCGCCGCGTAGGCCACCATGCGCGGCGCCACCGCGGCGATGTCCTCCGACCGACAGATCCCGCCGGACAGGGTGTCGATGCGGCCCGTCTCGGCCAGGGTCAGGGTCAGGGACCCGGACAGCATGTGGTAGGACCAGAACAGGTCCTCTTCCCGCGCCTTGGGCAGGGCCTTTTTGACCACGCTGATCAGCCGGTGGATCACGGGATCGAAATAGCGGGTCATGGTCTCGCCGCCCCAGACCGGCGTGTTGTTCACGACCCCGATCAACGCGAAATAGGCCCGCCAGCCGGGGCCAGCGTTGGCGCAGCGGTCCAGCACCGGGTTCAGGAAGGCGGCCACCGCGCCCTCCACGGTCACCGCCTCGCCCGCCTCCGCCTCGTAGCGGTCCAGCGCCTCCATGCGGTCCTGGTTCAGCACCTCGGCCCGGCGCAGGAACACCGCGTCGAACAGGCCGCGCTTGGAGTCGAAGTAGTAGTGCAGCAGGGCGGTGTCGACCTTGGCCAGCCGGGCGACCGCCCGCAAGGTCACGCCCTCGAAGCCGTGCTTGGAGAACTCCAGTTCGGCGACATCGAGAATCCGCTCCCGGGTCTCGGCGCTCTTTTCCGCCCGAGACCGCCCTCGCGGCCTGCGCCCGCGAGGCGCCTCGGCGGGCTCGAGTTCAATGGTCAAGGGCGCGCTCCGGGGGATTGGCGTCGAAGAAGGAGTACGAGCGCCGGGCGGAGGGTTCAACCGAACGCTGCTCTGCGATTATTCATCATGCGATGAATTATTGACACCCCCAGCGGCGAGACGCACCCATTGGTGTTGAGGAGCCCCCCATGACCCAGCCCGCCGCCCGCACCTGGACCAGCCTCGACGGCCTGGCCCTCGCCGCCCTGGACTACGCCGCCTGCGATGGGCCCGCGCGCCTGCCGGTGGTCTGCCTGCACGGCCTGACGCGCAACGCCCGCGACTTCGAGGTCGTGGCCCCGCACATCGCCGACCAGGGCCGCAGGGTCCTGGCGCTGGACGTCCGCGGCCGGGGGAACTCGGCCTGGGATCCCAATCCGCTGAACTACAATCCGGCCACCTATGCCGGCGACGTCATCGCCCTGTTCGAACAGGCCGGGATCGCCCGGGCGATCTTTGTCGGCACCTCCATGGGCGGGCTGATCACCATGACGCTCGCGGCCCTGCGGCCGGACATGATCTGCGGCGCGGTGCTCAATGACGTGGGGCCGGAGGTGGGGGCCGCGGGCCTGGCCCGCATCGGCGGCTATGTGGGCGGCGCGCCGGACGTGTCGTCCTGGGCTGAGGCCGCCGCCTATGCCCGCAAGACCAATGGCGAGGCCCTGCCCGGCCTGTCGGACGCTGACTGGGACCGTTTCGCCCGTCGCATCTTCCGCAAGACCGAGACCGGCTTCGTCCTCGACTACGACCCCGCCATCTCCGAGGTGTTCAGGATCGCCCCCACCGCCGCCCCGGCCGCAGCCGCGGTGGACCTGTGGCCCCTGTTCGGCGCCCTGGCGACGGCCCGCCCGATCCTTTTGGTGCGCGGCGAAACCTCCGACATCCTGGAAGCCGACACCGCCGAGCGCATGAGCCTGGCCGCGCCGCACATGGCCAGGGTCGACATCCCCGGCGTCGGCCACGCCCCCACCCTGGAAGAGCCCCAGGCCCTGGCGGCCATCGACGCCTTCCTGGCCGAGGCGCCCTAGCCCCCTCCTGTGTGACCCGTCTGCATCGCTGGGGAAACGAACTGCGCAGTTCATTCACTCAACGCAGAATGAATTATTGACGCCACGACCCCGCCCCTCCAGGCTTTGCGGCAATCAGCTGCGCCAACAGGGCGCAAGGGGAGGAAATCATGCGCTTCAATCTGAAGCTCGCGCTCGCCGCGAGCGCGGCTTGGTCCGTCTTCGCCGGTGTCGCCGCCGCGGCGCCCGAGGCGACCGTCGAGGAACTCGTCGTCACCGCCCGCCGCACCGAGGAAAACCTTCAGTCGACCCCGGTCGCCATCACCGCCTTCTCGGAAAAGGCCCTGGAGCGCCAAGGCGCCCTGGCCATCACCGACCTGCAAGGCGCGGTGCCGAACATGAACCTGGTCCAGGGCCGGGGTTCGTCCAACGCCACCAACATCTACATCCGTGGCGTCGGCCAGCCGGACGCCCTGCAGACCTTCGACCCCGCCGTCGGCGTCTATGTGGACGACGTCTATTACAGCCGCATCCGCGGCACCCAGTTCGACCTGCTGGACCTCGCCCGCGTCGAAGTGCTGCGCGGCCCGCAAGGCACGCTCTACGGCAAGAACACCATCGGCGGCGCCCTGAAGCTCGTGACGCAAGCGCCGGGCAAGACCGTGCGGTCCAAGGCCTCGGTCAGCGTCGGCGACTACGGCCTGTTTGAAGCCAAGCTCGGCCTGTCCGGCCCGGTCAGCGACACCCTGTCGCTGGGCCTGTCGGCCATGGGCTCCACCCGCGACGGCTACGTCACCGACCCGGTGAACCACCGCGACTACAACGACAAGAACACGGTCGCGGTCCGCGGCGCCCTGGCCTGGACGCCCACGGACGCCTACCGCCTCGACGCCTCGGTGGACTACACCCACGACAAGTCGGCCATGACCGTCGGCCAGCCGACCAGCACCCTGGCCTCGGCCTTCGGCGCGGTCCTCCAGGCCTTCCCGGCGACCCCGACCGAGTACAAGTTCCAGACCGTCACCACGCCCACCCTGCCCAACTCGACCCGGTTCGAGCACTGGGGCGCGGCGGCCACCCAGACCTACAAGGTCTCGGATACGCTGACGCTGAAGTCGATCACCGCCTATCGCGCCCTGTCGAGCGACGACTACATCGACATCGACGCCACGGCCGTGAAGCTGGGCGACGTGCTGGTCGCCCCCGACCAGACCCAGGTCAGCCAGGAAGTTCAGGCGGCCTACACGAACGGCGCCTGGAACGTCGTCGGCGGCGTCTACTACCTGCGTGAAAAGGTGACCTCGCACCAGGAAGCCTATGCCGACGCCTTCGTCGCGCCCTTCAGCTTCCTGCGCACCATCGACGACTCGCTGACCACCACCAGCTGGGCCGGCTATGTGAACGCGTCCTACAGCGTCAGCGACGCCCTGCGGGTCTCCGCCGGCCTGCGCTACACCCAGGACGAAAAGAAGTACTTCCGCACCACCTCGACCTTCTCGAACCTGGCGGCCCTGAACGGCAAGTTCGCCTTCACCGCCAAGGAAAGCTGGGACGACGTCTCGCCGATGGTCAGCGTCGACTACCAGGCCAATGACGACCTGTTCTTCTACGGACGCGTCGCCAAGGGCTTCAAGTCGGGCGGCTTCAACGGCCGGGCCAACAATCCGGGCGAGGAACAACCCTACAATCCCGAGAGCGTCGTCTCCTACGAAGCCGGCGTGAAGAGCCAACTGTTCGACCGCCGCGTGCGGGCCAACGCCACGGTGTTCTACAACGACTATCAGGACTTCCAGGCCCGCATCGGCCGCGCCGTCACCTCGCCCAGCCAGCCGATCCCCTCGATCGACTTCGCGGTGCTGAACGCCGGCCAGCTGGAGATCTACGGCGCCGAGCTGGAACTCGCCGCCAACCCGATCCCGGGCCTGAGCCTGAACGCCGACATCGGCTACCTTCACGCCGAGTACGGCGAGTTCAAGGAACAGCGCGCCGCCTCGGCTCCGGCTACCGGTTTCATCACCCTGGACCGCGCCTGGCAGACCCCGGCCTTCTCGCCGGAATGGACCGCGCGCCTGGCTGGCTCCTACGAGTTCGACCTGGGCGGCAAGGGCTATGTCACGGTGGGCGGCCAGGCCCGCTACCGTTCGGAGATGGCGCTGGCCGTCGACAACGCCAACCTGACGACCCGCGCCAAGTTCCCGGGCATGTGGCAGTCGAGCTACTGGCTCTATGACGCCCAGATCGTCTGGGAAAACGCCGACCGCAGCCTGTCGGCCGGCCTCTACGGTAAGAACCTGGCCGACGAGGTCTACAAGACCGACGCCCAGGAGTTCTCGTCGGTTGGCGGCATCCGCACCGCCTACTACGGCGCGCCGCGGACCTGGTTCGTCACGGTCGCCTACAAGTACTGAGCCTTCGCCCCATCGGTGAAGACGAGGGGCCCGCGGTTCGCCGCGGGCCCTTTTTCATGCGCTACTTCATGGTCTGGCGGCTGCGTGTCGGGTCGCTGACGGGCTGGTGGCGGGGCGCTGGCGGGCCATTGACGGCTAGGTGGCGTGGCCGTCCAATACCAGTGCGGCGGATGTTCATGGCGATCGCCGACGAGGACAAGATGACCATAGTGATCCAGAAACTGAGGCTGCAGCGGGGCTGGTCCCAGGAGCAGCTCGCCGATGTCTCAGGGGTCAGTGTGCGCACCATCCAGCGTATCGAGCGCGGCCAGCCCGGCAGCCTGGAGACGTTGAAAGCCCTGGCGGCGGTCTTTGATGTCGACTTCGACCAGCTTCAAGGACCCGCCATGACCACCACCGACACGCCCCATCCCCGCCATACGGAACCGGGCGTTGATTCCGCCGAGGCGCTCGCCTTCGCCCATGTCCGAAAGAAGCGCGCCTTCTTCGTTCACCTGACCCAGTACGTGCTGGTGATCGGTCTGCTGGCGGTCGTGAACTTCATGACCTCACCGAAGTACCTCTGGTTCGTTTGGCCCGCCCTGGGTTGGGGGCTTGGGGTCCTGTCCCACGGCGCGGGCGTGTTCCAGGTCGTGCCCTTCCTGGGCGCCGACTGGGAGCGCCGCGAGGTCGAGAAGGCCCTGGGCCGCAAGCTCTGAGGCCCGGCCCAGCAGGGGGCGGCCACCGCGTCGCCCTCCCCCCTTGCCATGGGCCAAGGGCAACAGGCACACTGTCGGCATTGATCTCCGCGTCCGCGTGCATTTCCACGCGCCTTTTGAAAGCCGACGACTTTGACGATTTCGACTTCCGCCGCGCGCGTGGGCGTGACGGCCGCGAACCAGGGCCTGCCTGAATCCATGACTTCGGTGGACGCCCTGATCGAGGGCCTGGCCGGGGTGGGCTATATCGCCTCCCGCCGCATCGCCACCGCCCTGTACATGGCGGTCAACCTGCAGAAGCCCATCCTGGTGGAAGGCTCGGCGGGGGTCGGCAAGACCGAACTGGCGCTCTGCACCGCCGCCCTGCTCGGCCTGCCCCTGATCCGGATGCAGTGCTACGAGGGCCTGGACGAGTCCAAGGCCCTGTATGAGTGGAAGTACGGCAAGCAGCTGCTCTATACCCAGATCCTGAAGGACCGCATGGGCGCCGCCCTGGCCGACGCGCCCGACATGGACGCCGCCATGGACCGGCTGCACGGCATCGGCGACCTGTTCTTCTCGGAAGCCTTCCTCGAGCCCCGGCCGCTGATGAAGGCCCTGCGCGAGGATGACGGCTGCGTCCTGCTGATCGACGAGATCGACAAGTCGGACGAGGCCTTCGAGGCCTTCCTGCTGGAGGTCCTGTCCGCCTACCAATGCTCGGTCCCCGAGCTGGGCGTGATCAAGGCCAAGACCCCGCCCATCGTCTTCCTGACCTCGAACAATGTCCGCGACCTGGGCGACGCCCTGAAGCGCCGCTGTATGCACCTGCACATCCCGCTGCCGGACGCCGCCCTGGAGCAGAAGATCGTCGCCAGCCGCGTGCCAGGCATCGAGGCCAAGCTGACCCAGGAGCTGGTCAGCTTCGTCCAGTCCCTGCGCACCCTCGACCTGCGCAAGTCGCCCTCGATCTCGGAGACTGTGGACTGGGCCCGCGCGCTCATCCTGCTCAACGCCGAGAGCCTGGACGGCGAGGTCGTGCGCGACAGCCTGAACGTGCTGCTCAAGTTCGAGCAGGACATCGCCGCGGTAGAGCCCCAGATCGTGGAGCTGATCCGCAGCCCCAGGGCCTGATCCGATGCAGACCGCGCTAGAGGACTTCTTCCGCGCGCTCAGGGCCGCGGATGTCCGCATCTCGCCGGCCGAGGCCATCGACGCCCACCGCACCGTGGCCTTGGTCGGGTTCGAGGACCGGACCCTGTTCAAGGACGCCATGTGCGCGACGCTGGCCAAGAGCGCCGAAGAGGTCGTGACCTTCGACCGGGTGTTCGAGACCTTCTTCGACCGCCAGGCCTTCCAGGCCGCGCCGCCGCCGGAGGGTGACGGTGACCCCGCCGCTGACCTGCCGCCGGAGGCCGAGCAGTCGCAGCTGGCCAAGATGCTGATGGCGGGCGACGCGTCCGCGCTGGCGCAGGCCATGGAGGAAGCCGCCGAGCGGGCCCAGGTCTCGCAGATCCGTCTGTCCACCCAGCGCAGCCGCCTGACGCGGAAGATGCTGGAGGAGATGGGCCTGTCCGAGATCGAGCGGATCATCGCCATGGCCCGCAAGGCCGAGGACGACCGCACCCAGGCCGCCGGCGACCGGCTCGACGCCGCCCGCAAGGCCCTGGTCGAGGAGGCCGGCCGCTATGTGGAGCGGCAGCACGAGCTCTACGCCTCGGAAAGCGGCCGCATGCTGCGCGAGGACCTGCTGGCCCGTAAGGCCCTGAACGCCGACGGCGGGATCGATCCCGTCGACCAGGCGATGATGCAGGCCCTGGTCAAGCGCATGGCCAAGCGGCTGGCCGACCGCTATTCGCGCCGCAAGCACGTGGCCTGGACCGGCCACATGGACGTCCGCAAGACCCTGCGCCGCTCCATGGGCCACGGGGGCGTGCCCTTCGACATCGTCTTCAAGACCAAGAAGGTCGACAAGCCGTCCATCGTCGCCATTTGCGACGTGTCCAAGTCGGTGGCCGCCGCCGCCCAGTTCCTGCTGACCTTCCTCTATTCGCTGAACGAGGTGGTCGACCGGATGGAGGCCTTCGCCTTTTCCGGCCGCATGATCCGCGTGAACGACGTGCTGGACGAGCACCGGGTGGAGACCGCAATCCTGGAGGTCCTGAAGCAGATCGGCTTCCAGCAGACCGACTATGGCCGCTCGCTGGAGGACTTTTGCGAGCAGCACCTGGACCAGCTCGACCGCCACACCACGGTGATCATCCTGGGCGACGCGCGGTCAAACTACGCCGACCCGCGCCTGGACCTGATGGCGACCATCCAGAAGCGCAGCCGCGCGGTGATCTGGCTGAACCCCGAGCCCGAGAGCTATTGGGCGCAGGGCGACAGCGTCATGTACCGCTACGAGCGCTTCTGCCACGTGGCCAAGCACTGCAACACGCTCGCCCAGCTGGAACGGATCATCGAAGACGTCCTGCGGACCTATATTCCGCACTAGGGTCGCCCCCTTCACCTCCCCCAGACGTCATGGCCGGGCTTGTCCCGGCCACCCATACGCGCCTGCGGTTGAAGAGAATGCGCTGCGGCGGCGCACGCGCGCCGTTTGGCTGATCGGGTGTTCATGGGTGGCCGGGACAAGCCCGGCCATGACGGCCTGGGTTACGCGGCGCGCCGGTTTTGCGCCTGGGCCTGGGCCGCGAGGCGGAAAGCCGAGACCAGGTCGTCCAGGACCTGGGCCTGGCCCTTCAGGGAGTGGGCGGCCGCGGTGGTTTCTTCGACCATGGCGGCGTTCTGCTGGGTTACCTGGTCCATCTGGTTGACCGCCGAGTTGACCTCCGACAGACCCACCGACTGCTCCTCGGCTGAGGCCGATATGGTGCGCACCAGGGTGGCCACACCCTCCATCTGGGTGAGGATCCGGTCCAGCGCGCCGCCGGCCTGGCCGACCAGTTGCACACCCTCGCCCACCAGCTGGGTTGAGGCGCTGATCAGGCCCTTGATTTCCTTGGCCGCGTCGGCCGAGCGCTGAGCCAGCGCCCGCACTTCCGAGG
>CAZXVO010000033.1:0-421 GCA_964643835.1 uncultured Phenylobacterium sp.
GCGGGCGTTCTCCTGCTCGCGGACCATCTCGTCATAGGCGGCCAGACGGGCCTTGGACTTGGCCTGGCGGGCCTTGGCGCCCGACCGCACCCATTCCAGTTCGCGGGTCATGGCGCGCTGGCGGGCTTCGCTCTCGGACTGCTCCTGAACGATGCGCTTGGTCTTCTGCTCCAGCCAGCCGGAGTAGTTGCCCTCGTAGGGGATGCCCTTGCCGCGGTCGAGTTCCAGGGTCCACTTGGTCACCTGGTCCAGGAAGTAGCGGTCGTGGGTGACGAGGATCACGCAGCCCGGGAAGGCTTCCAGGTGGTGCTGCAGCCAGGCGACGCTTTCGGCGTCCAGGTGGTTGGTCGGTTCGTCGAGCAGCAGCATGTCGGGCTTCGACAGCAGCAGGCGGGCCAGCGCCACGCGGCGCTTTTCACCG
>CAZXVO010000033.1:581-24710 GCA_964643835.1 uncultured Phenylobacterium sp.
TTCTCCTGGAGGGCGGTCATCTCCTCCATGAGCTCGTCGGTGTAGTTGTCGCCCAGTTCGGCGGCGATGGCGTTGTAGCGGTCGAAGATCTTCTTTTCTTCGCACCAGGCGATGACGTTTTCCCAGACGTTCAGGGCCGGGTCGAGGTGGGGCTCCTGCTCCAGGTAGCCCATCTTCACGCCGTCGGCGGCCTTGGCCTCGCCCTGGAACTCGGTGTCCAGGCCGGCCATGATCTTCAGCAGGGTCGACTTGCCCGAGCCGTTGACCCCGACCACGCCGATCTTGGCGTCCGGGTAGAACGACAGCCAGATGTTCTCGAACACCTTCTTGCCGCCGGGATAGGCCTTGGTCAGGCCCTGCATCTGGAAAATGTACTGCTGCGCCATGGGGCGTTCGGCTCGCTCGTCGGAATAAGGGAATTCGCGTGCGGAGATAGCGGTCCAGGGCTCCGGGCGCAATGTCCGCGAGACCGCGGAAGCTTCACCGATCCGACGCAGGCCCGTCGCCCAAGTGTCGCATAGCAGCGCTAGCTGACGCCCAACGCCCGCCCTCTCGCGGCGGACGCATGGGGATGACAACATGAAACAACAACTTCTGGCCGGCGCCTGCGCCGGCGCCCTCCTCCTGGTCGCCGGCCAGGCTTTCGCCGCCGAGGCGGCTGCTGACGCCGCCGACGCCTCGGCCTCCGTCGAAGAACTGGTCGTCTACGGCAAGGGCGAGAGCCGCCAGGTCCAGCAGATCGCGATCCAGGAAGTCGAACAGGCCGCCCCGGGCACCAGTCCGATCAAGCTGGTCGAGAAGCTGCCGGGCGTGAACTTCCAGTCCGCCGACGCCTTCGGCGCCTATGAGTGGTCGACCCGCATCTCGATCCGTGGCTTCAACCAGAACCAGCTGGGCTTCACCCTCGACGGCGTGCCGCTGGGCGACATGAGCTACGGCAACCACAACGGCCTGCACATCTCGCGCGCCATCATGTCGGAAGACCTGGGCGGCGTTGAACTGGCCCAAGGCTCCGGCGCCCTGGGCACCGCGTCTTCGTCCAACCTGGGCGGCACCCTGAAGTTCGCCTCGCGCGATCCGTCCGCCGACATGGGCGTGTTCGTGGCCGCCACCGTGGGCTCGGACAACATGCGCCGCGGCTTCGTCCGACTGGAGACCGGCGAGCTGCCGAGCGGCGGCCGCGCCTTCATCAGCTACGGCAACCAGGACGCCGACAAGTGGAAGGGCGTGGGCGTCCAGAAGCAGGAACAGGCCGACTTCAAGTTCGTCCAGCCGATCGGCGAGGGCAAGGTCAGCGGCTTCTACGGCTGGTCCAAGCGCCGCGAGAACGACTACCAGGACCTGTCGCTCGAGATGATCAAGCGCCTGGGCTACAGCTGGGACAACATCTCGGGCAACTATGCGCTGGCCAACCAGGTCGCCGAGACCGCGCTCGCCAACTACCTGACCAAGGGCGTCTCGGGTGATCCCGCCTACTGCGTCTCCGATCCGGGCACGGGCACGAACGTCTACGCCTCGCCGATCAAGTGCGATGACGACGCCTATTTCGACGCCGGCGGCCTGCGCGACGACAAGCTCTGGTCGCTGACCGGCGAGATGCCGTTCGGCGAGGCCGTGAAGGTCACCGCCGTACTCTACGGCCACACCAACAAGGGCCAGGGCACCTGGTACGCCCCGCTGAACCCGTCGCCGAACTTCGGCGTGGTGGGCGCGACGACCTCGAACTCGTCCATGTCCTACCGGACCACCGAGTACAACATCGACCGTAACGGCGTCGTCCTGGGCGGCGACATCAACCTGGGCGCCCACGCCATCCACCTGGGCGGCTGGTATGAAGACAACGACTTCGAACAGGCCCGGCGCTACTACGCCCTGGACCGCGCGGCCAACAACCGCAGCGCTCTGTCCTTCCAGTCGAACCCCTTCAAGACCCGCTGGCACTACGCCTTCAACACCAAGACCACCCAGTTCTCGGTCGAGGATGTCTGGACCGTCACCGACGCCCTGAAGGTGAACTTCGGCTTCAAGTCTCTGAAGGTCGAGAACTCGGCGAAGTTCCTGGACGGCTACGGCCCGCTGGTGAACTCCGGCTCCATCCAGTCGAAGGACAGCTTCCTTCCGCAGGTGGGCGTCAACTACAAGCTGAGCGACAACAGCGAGGTCTTCGGCTCCTACACCGAGAACATGCGCGCCTTCGTCAGCGCCGCCACCGCCGGTCCGTTCTCCACCACCCAGGCCGGCTTCGACGCCATCAAGTCGAAGCTGAAGCCGGAAAGCTCCAAGACGGTGGAAGCCGGCTGGCGCTTCCGCACGGCGGACGTCCAGGGCGTTATCGCCGCCTACCACGTGAAGTTCGAGAACCGCCTGCTGGCCACGGCCTCGGGCTCGGGCGTCGCGGGCAATCCCAGCGTCTTGTCCAACGTCGGCAGCGTCACCACCAACGGCCTGGAGACCGCCGCCACCTGGGACATCAACGACGCCTGGTCGCTGTTCGGCTCCTACGCCTACAACTCATCGAAGTTCGATGACGATGTGCGCAACGGCGCCGGCGCCCTGGTCGCCAAGATCAGCGGCAAGACCCTGCCAGACGCGCCCAAGTCGGTGGCCAACCTGTCCCTGGCCTACGACCAGGACGGCTGGTTCGGCGCGCTGAACGCCCACTACACGGGCAAGCGCTTCGCGACCTACACCAACGATATCAGCGTCTCTGGCGTCACCACCTTCGACCTGAACCTGGGCTATCGGTTCGAGGGCGAGGGCCTGACCAAGGGTCTCGAGATCCAGGCCAACGTCACCAACCTGCTGGACAAGAAGTACGTCTCGACCATCGGCTCGAACGGCTTCTCCAACGCCGGCGACAACCAGACCCTGCTGGCCGCGGCTCCGCGCCAGGTCTTCGTGACCGTCCGCAAGCAGTTCTAAGTTCCCCTCCCCTCCCGGATTTTCCGGCCCCGCCGCGTCCGCGCGGCGGGGTTTTCTTTTGGGGCGTCAGGCCTGGGCGATCAGGCCGGCTCGCCCACCGGCGGGGCGGTGTAGGAGGCCGACTTGGTCAGCACCTCGTCGGGGATCTTCAGCATCTGCTGATAGACCTCGGGCGGATAGACCATGTGCGGCTTGGCCGGGTCATAGGCCGGCTGCGGCACCGGGCTCGGGCCGGCGTAGGCCGCCGGCGCCTTGAAGCGCGCGGCCTCCTCGGGCGAGATCCCGGCCTTGGCCAGCACCGCGGGGTCGATCCACTTGGCGGGGTCGACCGGCTCGGCGGAGGTGGCGACCTCCAGGGTCATCTGGTCGGGGCCAGCGAAGTAGATCGAGCTGCACATGCCATGGTCGATAGGGCCGATCACATTGATACCGTGGCTGCGGATCCGGTCGCGCATGGCCACCAGCTGTTCCGGCGTGTCCACCCGGAAGGCGACGTGCTGCAGGGTCCCCGCCGCGCTCGGCAGGCCGCCGGACCCGGCGTGGGTCTTGCCGATCTCGATGGGGATGTCGGCCACCTGGGGCATCTGCACGATCGAGAAATAGCCGTGATCATTCATGCGCAGGAAGGCGTGCAGGGCGCCCGGCACCCCGTGCATGTCGAAGATGGCCACGAGCGGACAGCCCATCACCTCCGAGAAGAAGGCGATGTGCTTCTTGATGTCCGAGGCCATGAAGGCCAGGTGGTGAATGCCGTTCGGCTGGGTCATTGGGCTTCCTCCGCATCGCGGCCGCTTCTGTCGGCGACCAGGCCCTGCATCAGGGCGTTCAAGATAAGGTCCTCGTGGGCCGCGCGGCCCTCTGGCGTATCGGGCTCGTAGCCGAACTCGCTGCGCAGCAGGGGCGCGAGGTTGACCGCGCCGACGGCGGCGGCCTGCACGGTGACCACCAGCAGTTCAGGCGGAAACGGCTTCAGCTCGCCGGCCGCCATGGCGCGCCGCGCCAGCTCGGCCAGCCGGCGATTGCGCGCGCCGGT
This sequence comes from uncultured Phenylobacterium sp., assembly GCA_964643835.1. Lineage (GTDB taxonomy): Bacteria > Pseudomonadota > Alphaproteobacteria > Caulobacterales > Caulobacteraceae > Phenylobacterium. Next base: position 4,537 of record CAZXVO010000033.1, read on the forward strand.
CAGGTTCTCGTTCAGCCAGGCCAGCCGCTCGCCACCGGCCATGCCTTCCAGGGCGATGATCCGGCCGAGCGCCGGGTGACGCCAGCTCACCTCCAGGAACATCCGCATGGCCATGCGCAGCTGGGTGAGCGGCGAGGCGTCACGGGCCGCCTTCAGCAGCCGCTCCTCGTCACTGATCACCGCCGCCAGCTCCAGCATGGCGCTGCGCCACAGATGGTCCTTGTCCTGGAAATGGTAGTGCAGTGTCGGCTGGCTGACCTCCGCGGCCTCGGCGATGCCGGCCAAGGTCACTCGCTCGAATCCCAGCCTGGAGAACTGGTCCAGCGCCACCTCGCGGATGCGGGCGGCGGTGCGTTCGCCCTTGCCCAGAGCGACGACGGTGGCGGTCTTTGACAACAGAATTGACTTTCTAATCAGCTTTCCTGATTTGATACTCAAAAATGGGGTCAGGGCAAGCGCGCCCTGGACGATCAGGGAGGATCAGATGGCGGTGATGCGTGAGCCCTATGGCTTCGTTCATGCGGATAACAGCCGGCTGAAGGAGGTCTATGGCGGCCCGACCGGCCAGGTCTTCGTGGAGTGCATGCGCATCCGGCCGGAGACGGGCGACTCCAAGACCGCCATCGTCTTCAGCCATCCGGTCGGCGGCGGCTCGTTCCTGCCGCTGGTCAACGCCCTGGCCCATGGCGGCCACCACGTCATCTACTGCAACCCGCGCTATCGCGGGAACGACACCGCCCTGATCATGGAGAAGTGCGTCCTCGACCTGGGGGCCTGCATCAAGGACCTGAAGACCCGGTTCGGCTACGAGAAGGTGGTCCTGGGCGGCTGGTCCGGTGGCGGGTCCCTGTCCCTGTTCTACCAGGACCAGGCCGAGCACCCGACCCTCACCGACACCCCGGCCGGTGACGCCGTCGATCTGGTGGGCGCAGGTCTCGAGCCCGCCGATGGGATCCTGCTGCTGGCCGCCCACATCAGCCGCTCGATCACCATGACCGAATGGCTGGACCCCTCGATCCTGGACGAGGACAAGCCCTTCGAGCGGGATCGCGAGCTCAATATCTACGCCCCCGACTGCCCGAACCAGCCGCCCTACTCGGCCGAATTCGTGGCGAAGTTCCGCGCCGCCCAGGTGGCCCGCAATCGGCGCATCACCGCCCGGGTCAAGCAGACCCTGGCCGACCTCAAGGCCTCCGGCGAGCCGGACGCCGAGCGGCCCTTCGTGGTCTATGGCACCATGTCCGACGTCCGCTGGACCGACCCGACCCAGGACCCTTCCGACCGCCGGCCGGGGACCTGCTATCTGGGCGAGCCGAAGATCGCCAATGACGGACCGGTGGGCCTGGGCCGCTTCACCACCCTGCGCTCGTGGCTGTCGCAGTGGAGCTATGACGAGAGCCGGGCGAACGGCGTGGTCAATGCCCAGCGCATCTCCTGCCCGGTGCTGGTGATCAACAACACCGCCGACCTCGCCTGCACGCCCAGCCACGCCCAGCGCCTGTTCGACGCCGTCGCCTCCAAGGACAAGGAGATCGTCCAGATCAAGGACGCCGACCACTACTACGTCGAACGCCGCGACCTGCTGCCGACGGCGGTGGCCACGGTGGCGGACTGGCTGGCGCGCCATGGATTCTGAAGCCATCTCGGCGGCCGTCGACGCCATGGTGCCGCGGCTCGCCGCGCGGGCCGCCGAGGCTGAGGCCCTGCGTCGTCTGCCGGACGCCACCGTCGCCGAGGCCGAGGCGGCGGGGTTCCTCGGCATGATGACTCCGCGCCGCTGGGGTGGGTCGGAAGCGGGCTTTTCCGCCTTCTATGACGCGACCCGACGGCTAGCTCACGGCTGCCCCTCCAGCGCCTGGACCTTGTCGTTCCTGGCCCTGCATTGCTGGTTCTTGTGCCGCTTCGATCCCCGCCTGCAGGAGGAGGTGTTCGCCGCAGGCCCTGCGCCTCGCGCGCCGGCGCCGCTTGCCCCCACGGGCAAGCTCACAAGAGTCGAGGGCGGCTTTCGCCTCACCGGCCGCTGGGAATGGGCGACCGGGGTCATGCACTCCGACTGGGCCATGGTCACCGGCATCGATCCCGAAGGCATGGGTCCCCGCTTCTGCATCGTCCCGATGGCCGACGTTGAGATCGAGGACGTCTGGCATACGGCCGGCATGTGCGCGACCGGGTCCAACACCATCCATGTCCGCGACGTCTTCGTGCCCGAGCATCGCACCCTGGAGGCCTGGCGCACGAAGCTCGGCCAGACGCCGGGCGAGGCCTTTCATGCAGGCTCCAATGTCGGCTGGCCGCTGAACGCCGCCTTGGCCCTGGTCGCCTGCACGCCCGCGCTCGGCGCGGCCGAGGCCTCGCTAGAGGTGTTCACCCGACGCATGCAGGAGAAGCAGCAGGCCTATGGCGGCGGGGTGAAGGCGGCCGAGCTACCTTCCATCCACCTGCGGCTTGGCGAGGCGACGGCGACGGTCCGCGCGGCCCGCCTGGTCTGGGCGGACGCCATCGCCACCCTGGAGCGGGTCGGCGCCCAGGGCGGACCGGCGGCGCCGGCCGATCTCGCCGCCATCCGGCTGGCTGCAGCCGACGTGGTGCGCCTGGCCAATGTCGCCGTGAACAGCCTGGCGGGCGCGGCGGGCGCCAGTTCGGGTTTCCTGAGTTCGCCCCTCCAGCGCCACCTGCGGGATGTGCAGATGATGCGCGGCCATGTGGTCTTCGACTGGGACCGCGCGGCCCAGATCGGCGGCCGCATCGCCCTGGGCCTGGAGCCGACCATGGCCGATCTGCTCTAGCTGGTGCGGCGGAACCCCCCGCGCCGGCTGGACGTATTGCAGGGACCCCACATGAAGGAGACCCCGCATGCACAAGGACACCATCAAGGGCGCCGCCAAGGACGCCGTGGGTTCCGCCAAGCAGGCGATCGGCAAGGCCACCGGAAATGAGCGCCTCGAGGCCGAAGGCGCCGCCGACAAGACGGTAGGCAAGGTCCAGAAGGGCGTCGGCGACCTCAAGGACGCAGCCCGCGACGCCCTGAAGCACTGACCCCAATCGCGCACGGACTTCAAAGGGCCGCGTCCAGCAGGGCGCGGCCCCCTCGTCGTGTGTGGACTTCCGGCGCGCAACGCCCACCAATGGCGGCCTTGAGGGGGCGCGGACCTCGCCTGGGCCTATGCGACGTTGACGCCATGACCGGCTATCGCATCCACATCACCGGCGCGTCGGGTTCGGGGACCACCACTCTGGGCGCGGCGCTGGCCGCGCGGCTGGCCTGCGCCCACATCGACACCGACGCCTTTTACTGGGCGCCGAGCGATCCACCCTTCCAGGCGCCGCAGCCGATGCCGCAGCGCCTCGAGGCCCTGGAGAAGGCCCTCGGCCGTCATCCGAGCTGGGTCCTGTCCGGGTCGCTTATGGGCTGGGGCGATCCACTCGCCCAGCGGTTCAGCCTGGTGGTGTTCCTGCAGGTTCCACCCGAGGTCCGCCTGCCTAGGCTGAAGCGCCGCGAGCAGGGCCGCTATGGCGACCGCATCGCGCCCGATGGCCCGATGGCGGAGCAGCATGCGGCCTTCATGACCTGGGCCGCCAGCTATGACGACCCAGCCTTCGCCGGCCGCAGCCTTGGGAGACACCTGGCGTGGTTGGACGGCCTCGGATGTCCGGTGGTCAGGATCGAGGGCGCGCCCGCCATCGACGAGAGCCTGGCGCGCGTGATCGCAGCCTTGCCCGCCTAGACCTTCGGGCGGATGGCGTCGATCGGCGGCGGCGGCGGGATCACCCGGTTCGCGCCCGGCGCCTGCGGCCCCGGCTTGGGCGGCGGCGGGCCCACCATGCAGGCCGACAGGGTCAGGGCCGCGACGCCCAGCAGGATAAGGCGGCTCAGCACTTGAGCACGCCCATGCCGATCATGCCGTCCTTGACCGCCAGCGGAGCGATCATGGCGTCGCCGACGCCCACACCGATAGCGGCGAAGTCGCGGCCGGCGGCGATCTGCGGGCCGAGGGTGGCGGTGTTGCCGCGGTCGCCCGCGAACAGGCCCAGGCCCAGCTTGAAGCAGTCGTGTTCGCGGGTCAGGTAGCCGTCGCCATCCATGCGCCAGGTCTGGCCGGTCTTGCCATCGAAGCCGGTGATCTGGGCGCTGTCGCCCACCGGGCGGATCGAATAGGAGTCGCCGCCCGGCGTGCCGTCGGTGACGCAGACTTCCGGGGTGCCGTGCTTGGACAGGTCGCCATCCACATGCGCCGCCGAGCGGGTGCGGGCGTTGTAGGCGGTGATGTCGGTCCGCGCGCCCTGGTCGACAAAGACCTGGGTCCCGGTGCGCGAGTCATAGGTCATGATGTCGGGCGCGACACCGGTCAGGGACTGGGTCCCGCAGCCGGCGGCGGGCCGCGGCGGCAGGGGCTGGGCGGCGGCCGGCGCGGCCCACACCACGCAGCTGGACGAGATCATGGCGGCGGCGGCCAGGACGGCGGCGCCCTTGTTGGACATCGAGGTCATTTCGAAACTCCTCCTGGGCTCACGCCGCCGGAATTAGAGGGGCCGGAATTAGAAGGTCTAACGGGCGCGCCCGGCAGGGGGGCGGCGACGCCGGGACCGCCCTGCAGCGCCGGCCCGCCCTGCAGCTGGGTCGCGCGGACGTTCTGCTCGTCGTCAAGCACGGCGCGGAAGCTGTCAAAGGTCGGCAGGCTGGGCTGGCCCTTCACGCCGCCGAGCTCAGGGGCCTCGTACCAGTTGCGGCAGGTCAGCGCGCCGTCGAAGAAGCCGGTCTTCAGGGCCGCGCAGCCGTCCTTGGAAGCGTAGACCACATTGTCGACGCCGCGCACCTGGGCGCCGCGCTCGGCGAAGATGCCAGAGCGCATCACGCCCTGGATGTTGGCGCCGGCCACATAGGTCGTCCCTGCCGCGGCATAGACACCGACCTCGGCGGCCGAGAGCTGGGCGCGAGCGATCCGGGTGGACGGCCCTTCGACCAGCAAGGCCCAATCGGCGCTACGCACCACCGGCGCGGTGAAGGCGACCTCGCCCGCCCCGGCGACATAGGCGCCGCGCGAGAAGCCGGTCACTTCCAGGCCGCGGATCTCGATCAGGTCGTTGGCGGCGATATCGGCCAGGACCAGGCCGGCCGAGGCGGCGGAGCGGCGCGAGCCGGTCCAGTCATCCAGGCGCACCAGTTCCAGTCCGTCGATCTGAGCGTCCTCGGTGGGCGCGGCCTTCAGGCCGACCACGGCGGCGCCGATGGTGGAATTGCTGATCCGCAGCCGGCCACGGACCGCCACGGCGGCTTCCTGGCTGCGCGCCACGATGCGGCTGTCGGCCAGGGTCAGGCGGCTGTCGCCGGGCAGGACCACGCCGCCGCCGGAGCCGGAATAGGCCAGGTTCACATTACCCAGGGTCAGTTCATCGCTCTGGCCCAGGATGCAGGGGGCGGAGCCGCCCTCGTACTGGGCGATGGTCAGGTTCTCGAGCGAAACCCAAACCGACGGCGCGATGCGGATGCAGGGCGCGCCGGGGGGCGCCTTCAGCAGCGGCCGGTCAAAGCGGACGGGACCGCGCAGGTCGCCGACGATGCGGGCCGGGCGGTTGATCACCACTGATTCCTCGCAGGCCCGGCCGTTGGACGAGGTCAGGGTGATCGTCACGCCGTCGAAGTTACGGGCGATGGCGTCGCTGATCTGGCCCGGCCGAGCATAGGCGCAGTCGATCAGGGTCGGCGGCGGGCGCAGCGGCGGCGGACCGCCGCCCCCGCCCTTGCGCTTGGCGGGCTTGCAGCGGGCCGACAGCGTCGGATCGGTCAGCACGCCGAAGCACGGCCGGATCAGGGCGTCCACCCGGGCGTCGGCGGCGGCCAGGGCCGGGGCGGGCGCCGCCAGTCCGGCCGCGAAGACGAGGCTGAGGGCCAGGAAGGCGTTCAGTAGCGGCCGGGTCATCAACGGTCCCCCTCACGCTGGGGCTGGCCGGAGACCTGGGCCAGGACATTGCGCAGCCGGCCCACTGAGGGACTGAAGCCGGAGAGCGCGGAATCGATCTGGTAGACCACCGCCTGGGCGCGATCCTGGTCGGCGATGCCGGCCACACCGAGGCTGAAATAGGTGGACATGGCGTACTTGGCCTCAGGGTTGCCCTGCTTCTCGGCCTCGGAGAACCAGTGGAAAGCGCGCGCATAGTCGCGCGGCACGCCCACGCCCTCGGCGTACATCACCGCCAGCACCAGCTGCGAATTGGCGGAGCCATTCACCGCCGCGTACTGGATGGCGCGAACCTTCTCCAACGGGCTCAGGCGACGGCCGGAGCCGATGCGGCCCAGCATGCCCTGCATGGCCTGGACCTCCTGCGGCGCCAGGGACTTTTCGTCGGTCACCGGCCGGGCCAGGACGCGCAGATAGGTCATGGCGCGGGCCACATGGACAAAGGGCAGCTCGTCCAGGCGGCTCAGCGCGACAGCGCCGCTCTCGCCCTGGGTGTCGCTCTCGTCGGAGTGCGGCACGCCCGAGGCCGGAGCGTCCGGCGGATAGAATTCGTAGGGCGGCACCCAGCGGGCGGCCGTAGCCTGGGCGTCGGCCGCCAGGGCCGCGCGCTCCGGCGAGGACCGCTCGAAGTCCTTGAGCATCACGAAGCCGGCCACGTCGCCGGCTTGGGTGGCCAGGTAGTTGTAGAGATAGACGTCCACGTCGTTGCGCGTGAACAGGGTCGCCGAGGCCGGCGGCTTCACCCGCGCCAGGTCCTTGGGATCAATGGGCGAGGTGTCCGGCGGATCGCCGAACGGGCCAAAGGCCACGTCATGCAGCCGCGCCAGGGTGCGGAAGCCGGGCGCGCCCTGGGTCGAGAGCACATAGATCACCCGGTTCTTCACGTCCTGGCGTTCGTCCGAACTCATCATCGAGAGCAGACGTTCCATCGTCCCGAAGGCCGCGCGGCGCTCCGCGGTGCGACAGTCGGTGATCTTCTTGGGACCGCGATTGTCCTTGCGCGCCGTCGGATAGGGCACGATCGGCGAGTAGCCGTCCGGGTTGGACAGGGCGAGCTCGTACCAGGTGGCGGCCTCGACCGGATCTTCCAGGTTACGCTCACGGGCGTCGCGGCCGGTGTAGCGGCGGGCGAGGTCGATCTGGGCGAAGAAGTCGCCGTGGAAGGCCTGACGGCGCAGGAATCGGATGTCCTGTTCCTGGGCGTTGAACTGCGGCGCCACCCCGATGGGGGACTGCGGGCGCGGACAGGTGGCGGAGGCGAATCCGCTCTTGCCGCCAGGCGCCTTAGGCTCGCAACCGCCCATCAGCGGCACCAGAGCCGCCATCGCAGCGATGGTCAGGGCCCTTCGCCCCCATCGCCGGGCGTCCTGGGCAGCTTCATGTCCGGCCATGCGCTCCCCCAAAGCGTTAACCATATTCCCTCAGCCGTCACTAGCGACGGGCAGCCCCGGCCTGTCAAGCTTTCCAGCAACGGTTTGCCCCGTTCCAAGGAATGATGAGGCCGCTTCATCAACAGCTTCGCCTCTGCGGGGCCAATTCTTCGTCGCTATTTCGCCTCAGAGGCGAAGGCAGTCTTGACTGTAAAGACCTGCCAGGGAGGCGACAAAGACAATGTCGACGTTTCTTAAGATGAGTCGCGGGGCCCTATGCTTCCTGGTCGCCGGCCTCGCCCAGCCTGCGCCCGCCATCGCCGCCCCTACGATTCGAGATGGATCCCCCACCCCCGCCGCCTGCGAGGCCCTGGGGTTCAAGCCCCCGCCGCGGGAGGATGAGCGCATGTCGGGCGTCGGCTGGCGACGGTCGGCCAAGACCTACGCCCCTATGGCCCTGGCTACCCCGGTGCCGCCGCCGCCGCCCTCGCCCGCAATGGCGCCGCCTGTACCGGGCGCGGCCTACATGACGTCGCCCCCGTCCGACCAGGGCCTGGACACCGAGCGCTACCCCCACGCCGCGGTCCAGGGCGTCCACCGTACGGCGCAGGATCCGGTCTCCACCTTCTCCGTAGACGTCGACACCGCCGCCTACGCCAATGTCCGGCGCTTCCTGAATGACGGCCAGGCTCCGCCGCGCGACGCGGTGCGCACCGAGGAGCTGATCAACTACTTCGACTATGGCTACGCCCGGCCCACCGACCCGGCCAAGCCCTTCCAGCCCTTTGTCGCCGTCGCGCCCTCGCCCTGGAGCCCCGGCCACCAGCTGATCCAGATCGGCCTGCAGGGCTATGACATCCCCAGGGCCGAGCGCCCGCCCCTGAACCTGGTGTTCCTGATCGACACCTCGGGCTCCATGTCCGACGAGGCCAAGCTGCCCCTGGCGCGCAAGGCCCTGAACCTGCTGATCGACCAGCTTCGGCCCGGCGACCGGGTGGCCATGGTCGCCTATGCGGGCTCGGCCGGAGCGGTGCTGGCGCCCACCGACGGGACCCAGAAGCTCAAGATGCGCTGCGCCCTGGGCGCCCTGGAGGCCGGCGGATCCACCGCGGGCGGCGCGGGCCTCGACCTGGCCTACGCCCTGGCCCAGCAGAACTTCGATCCCAAGGCCGTCAACCGGGTTATCCTGATGACCGATGGCGACTTCAATGTCGGCGTGGCCGACCCCGCTCGCCTGACCGACGTGGTCGCCGACAAGCGCAAGACCGGGGTCTACCTGTCGGTCTACGGCTTCGGCCAGGGCAACTACAACGACACCCTGATGCAGGCCCTGGCCCAGAACGGCAACGGGACCGCCGGCTATGTGGACACCCTGGCCGAGGCCCGGCGGGCGTTCCGGGACGACTTCTCCGGCTCGCTGTTCCCCATCGCCGACGATGTGAAGATCCAGGTGGAGTTCAACCCGGCCACGGTCTCGGAATACCGGCTTATCGGCTACGAGACCCGGCTACTGAACCGCGAGGACTTCAACAACGATCAGGTCGACGCGGGCGAGGTCGGGTCCGGAACCTCGGTCACCGCGCTCTATGAAATCACCCCGGTTGGCCAGCCAGGCGCCTCGGATTCGCTGCGCTACGGCGCGGCGACGACGCCCGCCCCCAAGGCCGGCGAGCTGGCCTTCCTGAAGATCCGCTATAAGCTGCCCGGCCAGGCGACATCGCAGCTGATGGAACGGCCCATCGCCGCCCCCGACACCGTCGCCGACCTCGCCAAGGCGCCGGAGCCGGTGCGGTTCGCCGTGGCGGTCGCCGCCTTTGGCCAGAAGCTGCGGGGCGACCCGTGGATGTCGCCGGCCTTCACCTGGGACCGCATCGCCGAGCTGGCCCAGACCGCCCGTGGCGACGACCCCTTCGGCCAGCGCGCCGAGTTCGTCCAGCTGGTCCGCGCCGCCCACGACACCGCCCGCTGACCGAGGCCCAGACAGCAGACCGCCCACCCTTGGGTGCTCCAGGGGTGGGCGGCTTAGGTCTTTGAGATCCTGAGGTGGGCTTAGCGACCCGTGGGCATGTCCTTGAACGGAATGTCCTTATCGACCCGGATGTCGCCCGGCAGACCCAGGACCCGCTCGGCGATGATGTTCTTCAGGATCTCGTCCGTGCCGCCGGCGATGCGCAGGCCAGGCACGAACATCAGCGAGCCGTGGAACATGCCGCTCAGCGAGGCCAGCTCCGGATCATTGATGATCCCGTACTGATCCATCATCTCGACGGCGGTGTTCGACAGGTCCTGCAGCTGCAGGGCCGAGACGATCTTGCCGATCGAGCTTTCCGGGCCCGGCGTCTGGCCGCGCGACAGGGCGGTCATGGTCCGGTTGCGGGTGTGCTTCAGCCCCTCGGCCTGGACGTACCAGTCGGCCAGCTTGTCCCGCAGGGCCGCGTCCTTGATGGCCGCAGCGCCATCCAGGCCCGGCGTGGCGCGGGCAGCTTCCAGGAAGTGCTCCCAGCTCGCGCCGGTCGCCCCGCCCACGGCCAGGCGCTCGTTCATCAGGGTCACCAGGCTGACCTTCCAGCCATCGCCCTCGGCGCCCAGACGCTGGCTGTCCTTCACGCGGACCTCGGTGAAGAACACCTCGTTGAAGCCCGAGCCGCCCGACATCTGGTGGATCGGCTTCACCTCAACGCCCGGCGAGCGCATGTCGAGCCAGAACATGGTCAGGCCCTTGTGCTTGGGCACATCGGGGTTGGTGCGGCAGATCACGATGCCGAAGTCCGAGAACTGGGCGCCCGTCGTCCAGACCTTCTGGCCCGAGATCAGCCAATCGCCGGAGCCGTCCGGCGCCCGCACCGCCTTGGTGCGCGAGCCCGCGACGTCAGAACCGCCCGACGGTTCGGAGAACAGCTGGCACCAGATCTCCTCGCCGCGCAGGGCGGGGCCGACAAAGCGCTTCTTGGTCTCATCGTCGGCGAAGGTCATCACCGTCGGCACGCACATGCCCAGGCCGATCTGGAAGGGGTTCGGCGGGATCGGGTGCTTGGCTTCTTCCTGGTTGAAGATCACCTGCTGAATCGGCGTGCCGCCGGCCCCGCCCCACTCCTTGGGCCAGGTGATGCAGGCATAGCCAGCCGCGGCCTTCTTGGCCTGCCAGGCCTTGGAGGCGGCAAGGCTGTCGCCGCCCTCGGGATCGCCGCCGGCATAGGTCTTCGGGGCGTTGGCGGCCAGCCAATCCTGGGCGGCCTTGCGGTAGGCGGCTTCGTCGGGAGAGTCGTTGAAGTCCATGTGTATGTCCTCCTTAGGCGGCGGCCGTGGCGTTGCGGCGCTCAAGCTGGCTGACGAGACGTTCCTTCCAGACCCGCGGCGCGCCCGCCACGAGGGAAAGCTGGCGCGAGCGCCGGTAGTAGAGATGACAGTCCATTTCCCAGGTGAAGCCGATGCCGCCGTGGGTCTGGATGTTTTCCTTGGACGCAAACCAGAAGGCTTCCGAGCCCGCGATCCGGGCGGCGCTGGCCGCCACCGGCAGTTCGGTCGCGCCGGTGTTCAGCGCCCAGGCGCCGTAATAGGCGTTGGAGCGGGCCAACTCGTTCTTCACGTACATGTCGGCCAGCTTGTGCTTGATCGCCTGGTACGAGGCGATGACTCGGCCGAAGGCGTAGCGCTCGAGCGCATACTCCTTGGCCATCTCCAGGCAGCGATCCGCCCCGCCGCACTGCTCGAAGCTGAGCAGCACCGCGGCGCGATCCAGGATCTGCTCCAGCAGCGCCAGGCCCTCGCCCGCCGCGCCCAGGCGCTCGGCCTTGGCGCCTGCAAAGGTCAGCTTGGCGGCGTCGCGAGTGGGATCCAGCGTCTTCACCGGCTCGCGGGTGACGCCCGCGCCCGTCAGGTCCACCAGGAACAAGCCGGGCTTGCCGCCCTCCTTGGCCAGGACCAGGCCGACGGTGGCGATGTCGCCGTCGGTCACCGGCACCTTGGCGCCAGAGAGCTTGCCTTCGGACACAGTGGCGTTGATCGCGCCCGCGGTCACAGGACCGGGACCTTCCGAGGTGGCCAGCGCGCCGATCACCTCACCGGCGGCGATCTTGGGCAGCAGCTCGGCCTTCTGGGCCTCTGAGCCGGCCAGCATCACGGCCTCGGCCAGGATGTAGACAGTGGACGCGAAGGGGATCGGCGCGACGACGCGACCCAGCTCCTCGGCGATCACGCACAGCTCCAGGTGGCCCAGGCCCAGGCCGCCGTGCGATTCCGGGATCGCCGCACCCAGCCAGCCCTGCTCGGCCACGGCCTTCCACAACGCCTCGTCATAGGGCTTGGCGTCGTCGTCGAGCACCTTGCGCACCCGCGCCGTCGGGCAATTGGCCTCGAGGAACTTGCGCGCCTCGCTCTTCAGGAACTTCTGGTCGTCTGAGAAATCGAAATTCATTTCCGCCCATCCCGCCCCGTTTGGGGGTCGGTTCCATCTTGCTTCGGGCGCGAGCATAGCGAAGGCGAAGCCCTTGGAAAGATTGACCTCGCGTCAAGGATTTCAGGCTCTTATGGGTCCCAGTTTTAAAGGGGTGCAGGGCTCGTAAGAATGGCCAAGGCGATTTTCCAGCGGAACCAGAAGGTTTGGGTCGAGAGCGTCGGCGCCTGGGCCGTGGTCGACAAGATCGTGCCGATCTGGGCGCGGGGCTTCGATGAGCCGGTGCGCGTCACCTACGACGTAGGGTTGGGCCGCGATTTCCAGGCCCACGAACTGAAGGCCGAGCAGGACGGCGCCGAGGCCCTGGCCGATGACGGCTCGCGCTGGCGGCTGCTCAGGGCCAAGAACAAGTGGCAGGCGCCGGAGAACTGCCGACACCATCCCTATCCGGGCAGCTACCCGGTGGTGGTCACGGATGTGAATGACTGGGGCGGCTGGCGGGTGCCGGGGGCCGAGTACGACCGCGACCCGATGCGGATCGAATTCCAGGCCCGGATGATCGCCTCTGCGCCGCGCCTGCTATCGGCCTGCCGCGCGCTGGTCCGGATCGTGGACGAAAACCCCGGCCATGCGCCGCCCGAACTGCTGCGCTTGGCCGAGGAGGTCGTGAAGATCGAGGCCTATGTGAAGTCCGTGCCGACCGCTGAGGAGGTCGAGGCCGACACGGAAGTTCACGCGGCCGAATAGCCTAGAACTTGTAGCCGACGCCGGCCGAGATCACCCACGGGTCCAGCTTCACCTTGGACTTCAGGGCGCCGCCGTTGATGGAGGCGTCGGTCTCGAAGAAGATCTTCTTGGCGTCGACGTTCACGCTCCACTTGCCGGCGGTGGCGATGTCCACGCCCGCCTGCAGGGCGTAGCCGAAGCCGTCGTCCAGCTTCACCTTGAAGCCGTTCTTGTCCTTGTCGTTGTAGAACAGCATGTAGTTGATGCCGGCGCCGACATAGGGGCTGACCTTGGCGTCAGGGGCGAAGTGGTACTGCAGGGCCACGACCGGCGGCAGAACCCAGGTATCATGCACCTCGACATTGGTCGCCGGGCCTACGGCCTTGATGCTGTGCTTGCTGGTGCCGGCGATGGCCTCGATGGCCACGTGGTCGGTCAAGAAGTAGCTGATGCCGATGGTCGGCACGGTGTCGCGCTTCACATCCACATGCAGGCCGGTGGCCGCGCCGGCCGCCGTGGTGATGGCGTCATCGGCGTTCGACGAAACGTCCGTGAGCCGGACGTTCAGCATGATGGTGCCCTTTTGCTTGGGCTGGAAATCCTGGGCCTGGGCGGCGCCGGCGACGGCCAGAGCGGCCGTGGCGAACAGGGCGATGCGGAGAGCTTTCATTGGTGTCTATCCCCTTGGTGGAGGCGGTCTCTCGGATCGCCTTGACCGTGGGATCGCGCCAAGCGGACAGCGCCACCTTGATCTAACTCAAACGCGCGTTTGACGCCCCACGGTGTGGCTTGCGGGTCGCATGGGCGCATCCATCCACCGCCCGTGGCCAGGGGCGTGGATGGATCGACTTTCCCCCTGTCGCGCCTCTCGCCCTTCGGCTCGCGATGCCCTAAATCCAGGTCATGCGCACCGAAACGCCCCAGCCGATCCGGCTCTCCGACTATCGCCCGCCCGCCTACCTGATCGACACGGTCCACCTGACCTTCGACCTCGCCCCGAACACGACGCGGGTGAAGGCGAAGCTCGCGATCCGGCGCAATGGCGACCATGCCGAGCCGCTGGTGCTGAACGGCGAGCGGCTGAAGCCGATCTCCGTGGCGATCGACGGCCGCGAGTTGGCCGAGTCGGAACGCACGATCGACGCCGAATTCCTGACCATTCCGAACCCGCCTGCGGCCTTCGAGCTCACCACCGAGGTCGAGATCGATCCGGAGAACAACAAGGCGCTCGACGGCCTCTACATGTCCGGCGGCCGCTTCTGCACCCAGTGCGAGGCCGAGGGCTTCCGCAAGATCACCTGGTTCGCCGACCGCCCCGACGTGCTGGCCCGCTACACGGTGCGGATCGAGGCGCCGAAGAGCTTCCAGCGGCTGTTGTCCAACGGCAACCTGATGGAGGCGGGCGACCTGCCGGGCGGGCGTCACTTCGCCGTCTGGAACGACCCTTTCCCCAAGCCCTGCTACCTGTGCGCCCTGGTGGCCGGTGAGCTGGACGAGCTGGCCGACACCCTGGTCACCATGAGCGGCCGGACCATCGATCTGCGCATCTATGTCGACCCCGGCATGGCCGACCGCGCCACCTACGCCATGGACGCACTCAAGCGCTCCATGAAGTGGGACGAGGACGCCTTTGGCCGCGAGTACGACCTCGACCTGTTCATGATCGTCGCCGTCCGCGACTTCAATTTCGGGGCGATGGAGAACAAGGGGCTGAACATCTTCAACTCTTCGCTCCTGCTGGCCGACCCGGCGACGGCCACCGACCTCGACTATGAGCGGATCGAGAGCGTCGTCGCCCACGAATACTTCCACAACTGGACCGGCGACCGGATCACCTGCCGCGACTGGTTCCAGCTGTGCCTGAAGGAAGGCCTGACCGTCTTCCGCGACCAGAGCTTCTCCGCCGACATGCGCGGCGAGGCCGTCCAGCGGATCAAGGACGTGAAGGCCCTGCGCGCCCGCCAGTTCGCCGAGGACCAGGGCCCGCTGGCCCACCCGGTGCGCCCGTCCAGCTATTTGAAGATCGACAACTTCTACACCGCGACCATCTACGAGAAGGGCGCGGAGGTCATCCGGATGCTCAAGACCCTGATCGGGCCTGAGCTGTTCCGCAAAGGCATGGACCTCTATTTCGACCGCTGGGACGGCCACGCCACCACGGTGGAGGAATTCATCCGTTGCTTCGCCGAGGTCAGCGGCCAGGACCTGTCCGACTTCTTCGCCTGGTACGAACAGGCCGGCACCCCGCGGCTGGACCTGAAGCACGCCTATGACGCCGCCGCCCGCACCCTGACCCTGGAGCTGTCCCAGAAGATCGACCCGACGCCGGGCCAGCCGGACAAGCGCCCCCTGCCCACGCCGGTCCGCGTGGGCCTGCTGGACGCCGAGGGCCGGACCCTGGCCTTCCAGCGCGACGGCCAGGCCATGGACGAGACCGTGGTGGTGCTCAAGGACGCCAAGGCCAGCGTCACCCTGACCGACGTCGACCAGGCGCCCGTCGTCTCGGCCCTGCGCGGCTTCTCGGCGCCCGTGGTGATGACCACCGACGCTGCGCCCAAGGACCGTTACGTCCAGCTGGCCGGCGATCCGGACCTGTTCAACCGCTGGGAAGCCGGACAGGACCTGGCCCGCGACCTGATCCTGACCCGCGCCGCCGGCAAACCTGACGAGGTGGGCGAGGAGCGCTACGCCCACGCCGTCCAGCGCGCCCTGGCTGACCAGGCCGCCGACCCGGCCTTCAAGGCCCTGCTGCTCGCCCTGCCCAGCGAGTCGGACCTGGCCCTGGCCCGCCAGCCGGCGGACCCGGCCGCCATCCACGCCGCCCGGGACACCCTGCGCCAGCGCCTGTCCCTGCACCTGGACGAGGACCTCAAGCGCCTGCACATCGGCCTTCAGGGCCTGGGCGACTTCTCGCCTGACGCCGCCAGCGCCGGCCGCCGCGCCCTGCGCAACGCCGCCCTCGACCTGCTGGCCGCCAATCCCCGCTCCGAGATCGCCGAGCTGGCGGACGGCCACTACCGCGCCGCCCTCAACATGACCGACGCCATGGGCGGTCTCTCGGCCCTGATGCAGATCGGCGGCGAGGCCTTCGAGGCGGCCCTGGCCGACTTCTTTGATCGCTGGAAATCCGAGCCCCTGGTCATCGACAAGTGGTTCGCCCTGCAAGCCCGCGACCCGGCCGACAGCGCGCTAGGCCGCGTGCTTGGCCTCACCGCCCATCCGGCCTTTGATCAGAAGAATCCGAACCGCCTGCGCGCCCTGGTCTCGACCTTCGCCAGCTTCAACCCGGCCCGTTTCCACGATCCCAGCGGGGCGGGCTATCGCTTCCTCGCCGACCAGATCCTGGCGGTGGATGGCTTCAACCCGATGACCGCGGCCCGCATGGTGGAGCCTCTGGGCGGCTGGCGGCGTTACACGCCGGAGCTCGGGGCCCTGATGAAGGCGCAGCTACAGCGGATCGTCGAGGCGCCGGGCTTGTCGAAGAATGTCTACGAACTAGCCTCCAAGGCGCTCGCCGACTAGAAGTTCGACAACCCAGAGATGCTGGTGATGCACGCTTTCGCCAGGATAGACGAGCGCGGAAGGGGGCTCTTCACATGACCAATCCGTTGGCTCGGCTGCGCGTTCTGCTGGTGGACGACAACATCCGGACCATTGACCTCGTGAAGACAATGCTGCGCGGCTTCGGCTTCGAGCAGTTCTACGAGGCGACCAACATCGCCGACGCCCAGCAGATCCTGCGCACCAAGCCCGTGGATCTGGTCCTGCTGGACTACATCCTGGGGCCTGAGGAAGGGACCACCCTGGCCCGCTGGATCCGCGCCAACCCGGCCAGCAAGCATGAAGATGTGCCGATCATCATGCTGACCGGGCACGCCGACCGCGCCCGCGTGGTGGCGGCCCGCGACTCCGGCGTGAATGAAATCTGCGTGAAGCCATTCACCCCGGCCGACCTGATGAAGCGCATGCTCACCACCTTCGAGAGCCCGCGGCCCTTCATCCGCAATCCGGGCGGCTATGTCGGCCCCGACCGCCGGCGCCACAACGACCCGAAGTACAAGGGTCCGGACCGCCGCCGCGGCCCCGCCATGATCTGAGCTGCTCATTGCCCGCCTTGAGCCGGGTGTGACCAACGTGCCCCGTGACGCGACGGACTCGCCCGCGTAGACTCAGGGCTTCGGGGTGACTCGGCAAAGGTTGAAGGAGCGGCGGGCTTTGGCCAGACGCGTGGGGCAAGACGCGGCTGACCGTCCGGCGGGCGGGCGAAAACGGGCGAAGACGCCTGGATCGGACACGCCGCCCGGCCAGGCCTTCGCGCGCGCCGCGATCCTGTCCACCCTGCTGCTGCTGGCCATCTACACCGTCTTCGCCATCGCCCGCATCCAGCGCGAGCCGCAAAGCACCACCCTGGCCAACGCCGCCCTGCCCGATCGCGCCGACGCGGTGGCCGCGCGGCTGGACGGCGAAGCTGCCGGCCTCAAGGCCACCCTGCTCGCGGCCCGCAGCCTGCTGCAGCAACCCTCCAGCCAGGCCGCCGACGCCGCCCAGCTGGGCCTGGCGGCCAGCGCCGGCGCGGCCTCGGGCGTGGCCGTGGTCGGCGAGGATGGCGTCCTGGCTACCGCTGGCGACACCGCCGGGATCAACTGGCAGGAACTGGCCCAGACCGTCGAACGGACCGGCCGCGATCCCTGGCTGGGTGTCACCTCCCAAACCAAGCCGGCCATCGCCCTGGCCACCTCGGCCGCCACCGACAAGGGCCGCCGCTGGGTCGTGGTTGTGGGCAAGGCCTCGCGCCTGACCGCCTGGCTGTCCAAGACCCGCGACGAGGCCATCGCCACCCCGGACGGTCGCGTACTCGCCGCCTCCGGTCCCGGCGGCGTGGCCATGGCCGACAGCCTGAACGCCGGCTTCGGCGTCACCCCCGACGAACTGGTGTTGGATGGGGGACTGAGCCGCGGCAAGCGTCCCGACGGCGCCAGCATCGACCTGGCCGCCCGCCCGGCCCTGGGCGGCGCGCTCTACGTGGTCGCCGCCGCGCCCTCGGCCGCCAATGAGGAAGCCACCACCGCCGAACAGCTGACCTGGCTGCTCCTGCCCCTGGCCGCGGCCCTGCTGTTGGGCCTGATGCTGATCATCCAGAGCCGCAAGGCCGAGACCGCCACCAAGGCCTTCGTCGATTCCGAACAGCGCTTCCGCCTCGCCGTCGAGGCCGCCCGCTGCGGGATCTGGGAGTGGGACCTGCTGCAAGACCGGATGTACATGTCCGACGTCACCGGCGCGATCTTCGGCTGGGGGGGCGGCGGTGTGGTCGAGGGCCAGCAGGTGCTGGAGCGCGTCTCCCCCGACCACCGCGAACGGGTCCGCCAGGCCCTGGCCACCGCCGCCGCCTATGGCGGCTTTGACGTCTCGTTCCGCGTTCCCGGCCCCAATGGCGGCCGCCCCATCTGGATCGACGCCCGCGGCCAGGCCTTCGGGGACGGCCAGAGCTACACCCGGATCATCGGCGTGGCCCTCGACGTGACCGAGGAGCGCATGGCCCAGGCCCGCGCCCAGGCCGCCGAAATCCGCCTGCGCGACGCCATCGAGAGCTTCTCCGAGGCCTTCGTTTTGTGGGACCGCGGCGGGCGGCTGCTGATGTGCAACCGCAACTATCGCAATGTCTTCTCCCTGGAGCCGCGGCTCTTGAAGCCGGGCGCCCTGCGCGACCAGGTCAACCGCTACGCCCAGCTGGCCATCAAGCACGAGCACCCCTCCCCCGACGGCCGCAAGGGCGTGCGAGAGGCCGAACTGCACGACGGCCGCTGGATCCAGATCTCCGAGCGGCGCACGGCCGAGGGCGGCCTGGTCATGACCGCCGCCGACATCACCGCCATCAAGACCCAGGAAGAGGCCCGTCGCCTCAACGAGGAACAGCTGCAGAAGGCAGTCGACAGCCTGGAACGCAGCCAGGAGCAGCTATCGGAACTGGCCCGCAAGTACGAGGCCGAGAAGGTCCGCGCCGAAAGCGCCAACACCGCCAAGAGCGAGTTCCTGGCCAATATGAGCCACGAGCTGCGCACCCCGCTGAACGCCATCAACGGCTTCTCTGAGATCATGGTCCAGGAGATGTTCGGCCCGCTGGGCGACGCCCGCTACAAGGGCTACTCCCAGGACATCCTGTCCTCCGGCCAGCACCTGCTGGCCCTGATCAACGACATCCTCGACATGTCGAAGATCGAGGCCGGCAAGATGAACCTGAAGTTCGAGCCCCTGTCGCTGGAGGACGTCACCGAGGACGCCGTCCGCTTGGTGCGCAACCGCGCCGAGACCGCGGGCCTGGCCCTGACCATCGACTTCCCGCCGCACCTGCCCGAGATCGAGGCCGACTATCGGGCGATCAAGCAGGTGCTGCTCAACCTGCTCTCCAACGCCATCAAGTTCACCCCGCGCGGCGGCCGGGTCACGGTCCGGGCCGAGGGCCGTCACGATCCCCTGGGCGAGCGCCTGCGGATCAGCGTGCAGGACACCGGCATTGGCATCGCCTCGGACGACCTCGCCCGCCTGGCCCAGCCCTTCGAGCAGGTGGAGAACCAGCACTCCAAGACCACCCAGGGCACTGGCCTTGGCCTGGCCCTCACCAAGTCCCTGGTGGAGATGCACGGTGGCTCGCTGGACATGCAAAGCGCTCCCGGCGAGGGCACCATGGTCAGCTTCTCAATCCCGATCCACCAGACCGGCGCCGCCAGCCGGGTGGCCTGAGCCGGCGCGACGTCAGGCGTCCATCCGCCTCGCCGAACCGTTGCGAAACGCCTCTCCTCCGGACCGTCATGGCCGGGCTTGTCCCGGCCACCCATACGCGCCTCAGGTTCAGATCTGGGCAGGGCGGCTCCGCCTCACTCTATCCGCTGCCACGGAGTTCATGGGTGGCCGGGACAAGCCCGGCCATGACGGCGCAAGTTAGGGCTCACGGCATTCGCAACGCTCCCACAGAGGGAGAAGGACCCGGATCGCCAAGCTCGCAAATAAGCCCTGGCCCTAAGGCTCTTCCGGCCCGCCCGGCGGCCCGTGCAGCGGTCTCATCCCAGGACGGCCCATGCCGAAGCGCCCTGGCCTGGGCCCCGGGGCGAACTCGGTCAGGCCGCGGGCCAGTTCCGCGCGCTCGCGGGGCGGCAGGCGGGCGGCGAAGTCCACCAGCGATCCCTCGACACCGCCGCGAGCCTGCATCTCCAGGCGCCGGGCCTCGTCCAGGCGAGCGCGCACGGCGGGCGCATCCACCGGCTCATTGGCCAGGGACTCAAAGGCCTCGCGCCGGGCCTGCCGTGAGCGGCGCACCTCGTCGCGCACCTCCATCGCCTGGCGGCGCAACAGGTCCCGATAGGCCTGGCGCTCCCCGTCTGGCAGGGTGTCGCCGGCCCGCCAGAGGGCCGCGGGGCCGACAGGCTGGCCACGGGCGGGCTCTGGCAGGCGGCCGGCCACCAGGACCCCCACCCCCGCCCCAATGGCGAACAGATTGACGGCCACCGAGGCCAGCAGGGCGATTGTGAGGGCGCGTGGGCTCATCTAGGCGGCGGCTCCAATAGCCGAGGTATTGAGCGGGGCCGTAGTGTCCCCATCATAGGCGCCCATGGCGGCGCTCAAAGTATCCGTGGTGTGGCCGCCTCCGGAAGCGGAGGACAGGCTAACCCCCATCAAGAGGCCGGCGGCGCAGGCGCCTGCGAGGCCCGCGCCGACCGCGCCGCGCCAGATCCA
>CAZXVO010000034.1:0-1933 GCA_964643835.1 uncultured Phenylobacterium sp.
TGTCGTTGGCCTCGCCGACCTTGCGGTCCAGCTCGAGCACGCTGCCCGTGGCCAGCTGCAACAGGTGGGGGACCGACAGCTGGGCCCGGCCCAGCACGGCGGAGATGGACACCGGCACATCGAAGACCGGCGCCAGATCGGTGGCCGACTTCTCCTCGCCTTCGGAGAAGTCCATGACCGGACCGTCGCCAGGGCCGAATTCGTCGAGCTTGAGTTCGTTCTCAGACATTCGCCTTAGACTCCGGGGATGAGGGGTTCGGCGTGGAGGCCTTCGGCGGCGAGCGCCGCCTCCAGGGCCTGGCTGACGCGTTCGAAGGCGGCCTGCGGGTCAAAGCTCGCCTGGCCGTCGCCGAAATCGAGGGTGAAGGCGGCCGGCGGCGCGCCGGGCGCGGCGCGGACCAGGATCTGGCCGGGATAGCCGATGATCTGGGCGGTCTCGTCCAGGGCCTGGGTCAAGGCCTCGACCAGCTCCGGCCGGGTGGACACCAGGAGGCGCGGCGCGGCCTCGACCTCGCGGGCCAGGGCTTCCAGGGCCTCGCGGATCACGGCCTGGGGAAACTTGAACAGGGCGGCGTCGGCGATCGCCTTGGCGCAGGCGAGCGCCAGCTCGGCCGAGCCCTGGCGGTGCTCGTGGGCCACCTCGACCAGCTTGGACAGGGCGAGCCGGGTGGAGTCGGCGATGACCGACAGGGCCTGGGCCTGCTGGGCGGCGATGGAGGCCATGGCCTTGCGTTCGCCCTCGGCCATGGCGCGGGCGCGGATCTCCTCGACCTCCTCGGCCGGGAACAGGCGCTTGGGCCGGGGCTGGGCGAAAGCGACATCGCCGGCGTTGTCGAACACCGTGTCGAAGCCGAATTTTTCGGGGGCTCGCTCGGACATCAGTAGATCAGCTCATCTTCGCTGCTGTTGCCAGCCAGCATGATCTCGCCCTTGGCGGCCAGGTCCTTGGCGACCTGGACCATGGCCATCTGAGCGCCATCGACATCCTTCAGGCGCACGGGGCCCATGTTCTCCATGTCCTCGCGCAGGATCTTCGAGGCCCGCTCGGACATGTTGGAGAAGAACAGTTCGCGCAAGGAATCCGAGGCGCCCTTCAGGGCCAGGCCCAGCTGGGCCTTGTCGACGCCGCGCAGCAGGGTCTGGATGCCGCCCGGATCGAGCTTGGACAGTTCTTCGAACACGAACATCAGCGCCCGGATGCGCTCGGCGCTCTCGCGGTTGCGCTCTTCCAGGGCGGCGATGAAGCGCGCCTCGGTCTGGCGGTCGAAGGCGTTGAAGATGTCGGCCATCATCTCGTGGCTGTCGCGCTTCGAGGTGCGGGCCAGGTTCGACATGAACTCGATGCGCAGGGTCTGCTCGATCTTGTCGAGGATCTCGCGCTGCACCGGCTCCATGCGCAGCATCCGCTGCACGCATTCCAGGGCGAAGTCCTCGGGCAGGGAGGCCAGCACGCGCGAGGCGTGGTCGGGCTTCACCTTGGACAGCACGACGGCGACAGTCTGGGGGTATTCGTTCTTCAGATAGTTGGCGAGCACCGCCTCGTTCACGTTGCCCAGCTTGTCCCACATGGTCCGACCCGCGGGACCGCGGATTTCTTCCATGAGGTTGTCGACCTTCTCGGCCGGCAGGAACGACGCCAGCAGGCGCTGGGTCTGTTCGAACGAGCCCATGATCGAGCCCGCGCCCGACATGCCGGAGATAAAGTCGACCAGCAGCTGCTCGACCACGCTGGACGAGACATTGCCGAGGCCGGCCATGGCCTGGGAGATCTCCTTGATCTCCTCTTCGTCCAGCTGCTGCCAGATGACCGTGTGCTCTTCGCCCAGGGCGAGCAGGATCACGGCGGCCTTTTCCGGGCCGGTCAGCCGCGAGACTTCGTTGATGCTCTTTCCCTTGACGGCCATCAGGTCGTCTCATGCAGCCAGGTGCGCAG
>CAZXVO010000034.1:1979-10468 GCA_964643835.1 uncultured Phenylobacterium sp.
ACCCGCTTCACGGACGACGCCTTCACCTGGCCCTCGATGCGGGCGATGTCGAGCTTGTTGTCCATATCGCCGCCGCCGGGGCCAGGCAGGGCCAGGGGCTGGCCGGTGGTGGGATCCACCTGGATCTGCATCGGCTGGCCGTCGGCGGTGGTGACGATGCGGGTCACGCCCGGCGAGGCGGCCATGGTCAGGGGCGGCAGGGTCATCGCGCCGCCGCCGCCGCCGCCACCCGCGCCGCGCAGCAGAGGCCGGACCACGAACAGCATCATCAGGATGGCGACGATGGCCAGGACCAGCAGCTCGGCGCCGCGCATGATGTCGTTCTTGTCGAAGCCCATCAGCGGGCTGGCCGTGGTCACGCCGTCCGGGTCGGCCTCGGTGGGGAAGCGGACATTGACGACGGTGACCTGGTCGCCGCGGGTCTGGTCGAAGCCCACGGCGGTGCGGACCAGCTGCTCGATGCGCTGCATCTCCTCGGCCGAGCGCGGGGTGTAGGCGCCGGGCTTGCCGTCCTTGCCGACGGCGGTGGCCCCGTCGACGGCGACGGCGACGCTGATCCGCTTCACCTGGCCCGGCTCGACGGTCTCGGTGCGCAGGGTCTTGGAGATCTCGTAGTTGGTGGTGGATTCCGTGGCGCCCGTGGCCGAGGAGTTGGTGGCGCTGGAGCCCGCGCCGCCGCCGGGGATGTTGGCCGTGGCCGTCGTCCCGCCGCTGGCGTCCGGTTGGTTCTCCTTGGAGCTGCTCTCCGTGGTCGATTCCGAGCGCACCACCTGGCCGTCGGGATCATAGGTCTCCTGCTGGGTGGTGACGCGGGCCAGGTCCAGGTCGGCGGTGACATTGACACGGGCCTTGCCGGCCCCGACCAGGCCCTCGACCATGGTCTTCACCGACTTGGCGATGCGGGCCTCGACCTCGCTCTTGCGGCCATCGGCGGCCAGGGCGTCGCCGGCCTCGCCGCCGGACAGGGTCTTGGCGTGCTGGTCGACCACGGTGACCTTGTCAGGCTTCATGTTCGGCACCGCGCCGGCCACCAGATTCTGGATGGCGCGGACCTGGTCCGGACCCGGCTCGCGGCCGCCGACCCCGATGCTCACCGAGGCCGAGGGCTGCTGGGCCTCTTCCTCGAACAGCTCGCGCTTGGGCAGCACCAGGTGGACGCGGGCCGAGGTCACGCCGTCCAGGCTCTGGATGGTGCGGGCCAGTTCGCCTTCCAGGGCGCGCTGGCGGTTCAGCTGCTGGACGAAGTCGGTCTGGCCCAGCGCATTGGAGTTGTCGAAAATCTCATAGCCCACCGACCCCGAGGTCGGCAGGCCCTTGGACGACAGCATCAGGCGGGTGGAGGCCACCTCGTCCCTGGGCACCAGGATGGTGGAGCCGTCGCCCTTGACCTCGTACTTCACCCCGGCCTGGTCCAGGGCCTGGGTGATGGTCCCGGCCTCCTTCAGGTCAAGGTTGGAATAGAGCAGGGCCTTGGGCTGGCCCAGGTTCATGGTCATGGCGAACAGGGCCGCCGCGACGCCAGCGCCGATGCCCAGGATCGCCGCCAGGCGTCCAATACCGAAATTCTGCAAAGCGGCGACGAAACCGTTCAACGCGCAGCGCCCCTATTCCCAGTACGCGGGACAGACGCAGATCGCCCGCCGCTAGGCAGGATTTACCCAGTCCATGGTAAACGACGCGTTTAAGATTTGGGCTAACGCGGTCATTTCGATGGAGCTCGTTGTCGCACCACGAGCGTTAGGGTTGACCCCGGGTTGAGATGCCCGGGGTCTGTGTCAAAGTGAGACAATTGAAAGGCTTAGGTGGCGAACCTCGCCCGCCGGATCAGCCGCGCCAGGGCTCCAGAGCGCCCCAGAGCAGCAGCAGGATCGAGAAGCCCAGATAGGTCAAAACCGTAAAAGTGAATCCGGCTTTACGAATTTGGCTCCAGCTGTCGACTCGCCGCCCGCCGCGCCAGACCGCCGGAACGGCCACGGCGGTGATCAAGGTCAGCACGGCCGAGACCACGGCGCAGGCCGAGGCGATACGCAGGGAGACGCCGGGCCAGTTGTACATGACATTGGCCGTGTCGCCGGTCTTGGACAGCCACACGCCGAACAGGCTGAAGCTGGTCAGCCACAGGATCGACTGAATGTTCTGGATCAGGCCGGCGCGGTTCTGGATCGAGGTCTCGCGGAACTCGCGGCGATTGCGCACGAAGATGCCGGCGAAGGTCGCCACGGCGCACAGCAGGGTCAGGCCCGCCAGCATCGACATCAGGCCGCCCTCGCGCCAGATCGTGGTGCGCTCATAGGTCTGCTCGCCGATGGCGCCCAGCATGGCCTTGGCGCGGCCGTTCTCCATGATGAAGGCCAGCCGCTGGTCGTCGGTGGCCGAGATGAAGCGGCCCTGGGCGGGGTCGCCCTCGGGAACCCAGGCGTGGGTCTCGCCGCCGGCGCTGGTCAGCAGCCGGCCCTCCGGCGACACCTCGACCTTCACCCCGGCGCGCAGCAGGCCGATGAAGCCCTCAAGCCCGCCATAGGCGCGGCGCGAGCCCAGATAGTCGCCCTCATAGCGCTTGGCCTGGGCGGCGAGGGCCGGGGAGCCGGCGCGCGGGAAGATCTGCGGGCGCATGTAGAACTGGCGCACCAGCCGGTCCGGGAAGCGGCGGACCAGCTCTCCGCCGGTCTCTGTGTTGGTGGAGATGAACACCCCCAGCTTCAGGTCCGGGATCACCACCATGCGCGAGACGAAGCTCAGGGTCGCGCCGTCGTGGCCATAGCCCCGGTGGCCGCCGGGCAGGTCATAGGTGATGAAGCCGTGGGCCCAGCCGTTGATGCCCTCGGGGACCTGGCGGATCGGGGTGCGGAAGGCCTTGGCGGCGCGCGGCCCGAAAAGGGTCGCGCCGTCCAGGCTTCCGTCATTCAACAGGGCGGCCATGTAGCGCGCCATGTCGGCGGCGGTGGACGAGGCGGCGCCCGCCGGGGCGATATGGCCCAGCAACTCATAGGGGCGGGCCTTGAAGCCGGCGTCCGTCCAGCGGAAGCCCTGCGAGATGTCGCGGGCCATATAGGCCAGCATGGGGGCGGCGAGGTCCTTCTCCGCCGGGCGCATCTCGCGGAAGGTGGTGTGGCGCAGGCCGAGCGGCCCGAAGATCTCTTCCTCGATCAGCTGCTCGTAGGGCTTGCCGGTGACATAGGCCACGGCCTCGCCGGCCAGGGCCGCGCCATAGTTGGAATAGCTGGCGATGGCGCCCGGGGCATGCACCCGCTGCGGCCGTTCCTGGCGCAGGTACTCGACCATGGGGCGTTCGCGGCGCAGGTCGCGCTCGATCAGCTGGCCGAGCGCGCGGTCTTCGAAGCCCGCGGAATGGTCCATCAGGTTGATCACCCGCACCGGGGCGCGGAAGCCCTGGTCGCGGACCTGCAGGGTCTCGGGCAGGTACAGGTTGACCGGCCCGTCGATGCGGATGCGGCCGGCCTCGACCTCGCGCATCAGGGCGATCCAGGTGAAGGTCTTGGAGATCGAGCCGATGCGGAACAGCGTCGTGTCCGGATCGACCTTGCGCACCGGGGCCAGGCTGGCGGCGCCATAGCCCTTTTTCAGCAGGATCTGGCCGTTCTGCACCACCGAGACGGTGACCCCGGCGATGTGCTCGCGGTCCATGGCGTCGCGGACCAGGCCGTCGGCGAAGGCTTCCAGCTCCAGCGGGGGCAGGGGATCGGCGGCGGTCAGCCGGGCGCCGGGCGGCGGCGGCGGGGCGGCGACCAGCAGGGACGGGGGCGCGGCGCTGGACGTCGGCGCATTGGCTGCGACGGCGGCTGCGCTTGCGGCGACGGCCGGGCGCGTGACGTTCGGCTTCTTCGCCGGCCTGCGCAGGGCGGTGTAGGGGATCGGCCCTTGCGGATTGACCGCCGGCCCGGACGATGGGGCTTTGTCCTGGGCGCCCGACGAGGCGGGGACGAGAAGCATCGCGGCCAGGGCGGCGAGAAGGGTTTTGACGGCAGGTCGCATTCGCAAAGGCAGGTCGCTCGGGGTCGGAAGTGCGGCGGAACGCACTTGTAGGGCGCCGGGCGGGGGCGTCAAACCACCCGGCGGACTATCCGCCCTTCGTGGGCGGCGCCGGGAAGGCGTAGAGCGGCAGCATGGGGCGCAGTTCCGGGCCGATATAGACCTGCGGCTCCGACGGCGGCTTCATGCCTTCCTTCTGTTCCCGCTGGGCGACGCAGGTCCGCACCGCCGCCGCCAGGCCCGGAAAGTCCTTCGCCAGCGGCGTGGATTGCAGGAAACAGTCGTCGAAATAGGGATACTTGTCGGCCTCGCCGCAGCCGAACGAGGTCCGGTCGGGCCGCGCGGCGGTCAGCACCATGCGGTTGGGCGTGGCCAGGCTCGGGATAAACACCCCGGAGAAACAGGCCGAGATCACCACCACGGTCGGGCGCGCGCCGCAGGTGCGGTCGAGCATGGCGCCCAGTATGCCCGGCGGCAGGATGGTCTGGTCCACCACCACCCCGGTCGGCGCGCCATGGCTGGAGAAATAGACCAGGCATCCGTCGGGCTGCTTGGCGGCCAGTTCTGTCAGGCCCTCGTAGATGGTCCGGGGATCGGATTTGGCGAGGCCCGGCGTCTTGTAGCGCTCCGGCCGCACCGAGAACTGGCGCAGGTTCTCGCGGGGAAAGCCGATCCGCTCCAGCTCGCCGGCCACGTCGCGGCGGGCGTTGTCGAAGGCCTCGGAGGGGCCGCCGGAATGGGCGTGCCAATCCCCGGCCACCACGACGGCCGCCCAGTTGGCGAACGGGCCGGACGCGGCGGCCGGCGCGCTCCAGGCGAGCGCGATTGCGGCGAAGGTCAGGGTCAGCAGGCGGGAAAGCCCAGGCCGACCCATCGCCTTACTTCTTGTAGCTTTGGAAGGGGGTGGGCACCGCCGTCCCCGTGGCCTTGGCCAGCAGCCGGCCTTCGGCGTCATAGAGCTCGCCCTCGGTGAAGGCGATGGTGCGGCCCCACTTGGCCACCTTGCCGACCCCGCGGATCACGCCGGGCATGGCGGGGCGGAAGAAGGTGGTCTTCATCTCCGCCGTCGGCGCCACATGGGTCATGCCGGAGGCGACCATGCAGGCCACGCTCATGGCCTCGTCCAGCATGGCGCACAGATAGCCGCCCTGGATCTGCTTCATGGGATTGAGCAGCAGCTCGGCCTTGGCGTCGAAAGCCACCTCGACCATCTTCTGCGCCTGGTTCACCGAGACCATGCGGAAGCCCAGGGTCTGGGAGCCGGTGGGCTGATTCTTGGAGCGCAGGAAGCGGGCGAGGATCGCCTCGTCGGTCAAGGCTTCCGGCGCATCGGCGGCGACGTCGGTCATGGTCTACTTCTTACGGAAATGGTCGAGGGACACGACATTGGGCGCGTCCGGATCGGTCGGCGGCTCGGGCGCGGCCTCGGCCGGCGCCTCGGCCTTGGCGGCGGGCGTCGAGGTCGGGGTCTCGAACTGCAGCAGGAACTGTACGCTGGGGTCATAGAAGCGGGTCAGGGCCGCATAGGGCACGCTGAGCCGCTTGGGCTGGCCGCCGAACTTCAGGGTGACCGTGAAGAAGGTCTCGCCGGGCGCCAGGTCCCAGTACTGGTGCTGCAGGACGATGGTCATCTCGTCCGGGTACTTCGACAAAAGGTCGACGGGACCGGACACGCCCGGCGCGTCGGTCTTGAACGTGATGTAGAAATGGTGCGCGCCCGGCAGGCCTTCCGGCGCCGCGGCCCGTTTCAGGGCGGCCTTGACCACGCCGCGCAGGGCCTCCTGGGCCATGGCCTCGTAGTGCATCTGGTCTTGGGCCGGCGGGTCCTGGGCCATGGGGTCTCCGAACATTCCTGGCCGCCAGCGTAACGCGTCGCGCACGCCGCGCAAGGCGTGGGTCAAACGAATGCGCGGGGAAGGAAAGTGGAGGGGTTCTGTTGCCAGGCCCCCTCCGAGCCCCGCCTAGAGGAGCTAAACCCCCTAGGGCTTTATGATGAAATCAATCTGACGCTTACGCGGCCAGACGGACTTCTTCAGCGAAGTTATCGTTCGCATTTAGATCAAGACCCGAAACGGTGGGTCAGGCCGGGTGAAAGCAACACCTTTACACGTCTGTCGATGCTGATCGGCCCCGTGCTCCCGCAGCGACAACCTGCTGGGAGGATTTGGTGGAGCCGCCGGGAATCGCACCCGGGTCCAGTCCGCTTATTACGTGCGCGTTTATCACCATAGTCCGGCGAACCGGACGGCTTGGATATAGGGGATCACCGGGGCGATTTGAAGGCGCGCCGTTCGCGATGCGCGGATGGACAGGCAGATTTCGCGGACGGCCACCTGGGCTTCGCGAGCGGGTTCACGCTCCAAAGCCTTGCGGGGATAGGGTTTGCGCAGGTCGCCACCCCAAACACCGGGTCTATCCATGAAGAACTTCGCCTACGCCGCCCGTCCTCTGATGGAGGACTTCTTCTCCACCCTGATCTTCGTCGTACTCACCGCCCTGCACGTCGATGTCCGCGTCGCCGTGGTCTGCGCGACGGCCATCGGGGTGGCCCAGCTGGCCTGGCGCCTGATCCGCCGCCAGCCGGTGGCGGCCCTGCAGTGGATGTCGCTCGGCCTCGTGCTGGTGTTCGGCGCGGCCAGCTATTTCACCCACGATCCGCGCTTCGTGATGGTGAAGCCCTCGATCATCTATGTCGTGGTTGGCGGGGCCATGCTGCAGAAGGGCTGGATGCTGCGCTACATGCCCCCCGTCGCCCAGGGCCACGGCGATCGCCTGATGACCGCCTTCGGCTATGTCTGGGCCGGCCTGATGTTTGTCAGCGCCATCGCCAACGCCGTGATCGCGGTCGCCTACACCGCCCACTGGCCCGTCTTCGTCGCGATCTTCCCCCTGGCCTCGAAGGTCGTGCTGTTCCTGATCCAGTACGTCACCGTCCGCGCAAGCGTGGTCCGCAGCGTGCGGGCCCAGATGGCTGCGGCGTAGAACCTCCCTCGCCCCCGCGTGCGGGGAGAGGGTTGGGGTGAGGGGAGGGGCGGCGGATCTCGCTCGCCGCGTTACAGAACAGAGCGCACTCGCCGGGGCGCCGGCCCCCTCACCCTAGCCCTCTCCCCGAGGGGAGAGGGGACGCGGAGCGGAGCCGTCTTCTAAGCCGTCGCGCGCGCTTGCGCCGCTTCGGTGAGCAGGCGGTCGACCAGTTCCTGCTTGTAGCGCTTCAGGAGCACATAGGCCCGCTCGATCCGGTCGGGATCGTCGGTCAAAAGCATCTCGATGGACAGGCCGCGCATGGCGGCCATGTGCAGGGTGACCATGTCCTCGATGGCCGCGTCGTCCTCGATGCCCAGCTCGCGGGCGAAATCGATCATGAACTGACGCCGCCGGGCCTCGATGGCGTTGAACATCGACGGCAGCTGGGCGGCCAGCTGCGGGTCGGAACGGGCGGCGACCATGATGTCCAGCTTGGCCTTCACCGGCGGGGTCATCTGGGCGCGCCAGACCTTGTCGGTCTGGTCGATATAGTCGGCGCGCAGGTCCACATCGTCATTGTGCGGGCGCGGCGCCTGGGGCCGGTCGTCATAACCCGAGGCGTAGGCCACCACGGCCAGCATCAGGTCCACCTTGGTCGGGAATTGGTGCAGCATGCCGCCGCGGCTGACGCCGGCCTCCTCGGCGATGGTGGCCAGGGTGGTGGCCGAATAGCCCAGGCGGTTCAGGCAGGTGATGGCGGCGTCGATCAGCCGGGCGCGCATGGCGGCCGTGCGTTCGGCCTGGCTGCGCCGGGGAGTCTTGATCGCGCTGGGTAGGGCGTCCGCCATCGGGGTTCCTCGGTTCGCCATAATGCTCAACGCATAATCGGCCCACGGCAACGGGGCGGGGGGGGACCGCCGCGGGGGGGGCGACTAGGGCCGCGCCGGCGAGAGGGCCAGCATGCCTCGCGGCGCCGCTGGGGAGGACCTCTGGAATTCGAACCAAGCATGGGCGCGGGACGCGGCGAAAGCCGCGCCCCAGCGCCTCAGGTGTTGAGGACGTCCGGCGGCGGGCTCCGAAATAAGAGCCGCCATGGCGCCGGGCCGTCTCGAAGTCATCTACTCGTCCCTGAAAAGGTCGGTCGCGGCCACATCTGACGATGCGAACGCAGAAAGTTTCAAAAAATCAGTCGTCTAAAGAATTGATCCCCGCTGCTTCCGTCCCGTTCCCGGGTCTTCCGCGCCGGCTCTCAAGACTCAATGGACCATGCCGAAACGACCTCGTCAACAAACAAACCGTCCAATCGGTCTGTGTTTGGATGAGGTCGAAAGAGTGTTTCCCGAACGGCGGCCGGTGAGGTCGAGTTTGACCCTCGAGCCCCAGATTGGGGGGCATGATTTTCAGCGAATGATGGCCGGCAAGTCGGACGCCAAGGCGACCCATCTTGGCCGCTATCCTCTCTGATCGTCATGGCCGGGCTTGTCCCGGCCACCCATGAACACCGCGGGTGCGGATTGGGCGCAGGTCCCGCCGCA
>CAZXVO010000034.1:10478-18426 GCA_964643835.1 uncultured Phenylobacterium sp.
GACACGCTGCGCAAGACGCTGTGGCTCATGTCCAGCGGCTCGTCTTCGCCGCCATTCTCTCTGGTCGTCATGGGCGGGCTGGTCCCGGCCATGACGGTCTGGAAAGGGGAGCTTTGAGCCGCCTCAGATCGCCTCGCCGCCGCGGGTGATGGACAGGACGCCGGTGCGCGACAGCTCCACCAGGCCCAGCGGCCGCATCAGGTCCACGAACTTGTCGATCTTGTGCGAGGCGCCGGTCAGTTCGAAGATGAAGCTGTCGATGCCGGTGTCCAGCACCTTGGCGCGGAAGATGTCGGCGATGCGCAGGGCCTCGACCCGGTCGGCGCCGGTCCCCTTGACCTTCACCAGGGCGAGCTCGCGCTCCAGGCCGTTGGGATCGCGGGTGATGTCCTGGACGTGGCGAGCGGCGACCATCTTGGTCAGCTGGGCCTCGATCTGGGCCAGGACGTGCGGCGCGCCGCGGGTGACGATGGTCACCCGGCTGGTGTGGGCCCGGCGGTCGGTCTCGGCCACCGTCAGGCTCTCGATATTGTAGCCCCGGGCCGCGAACAGCCCGACCAGCCGGTGCAGCACGCCCGGCTCGTTGTCCACCAGGATGGCGAAGGTGGCGAGGCTCTCGGCTTCGCCGGCATGGGCGAGGTCGTAGACGGAGGCGGGCTGGGCGTCGGACATGGCGGCGGTCCTGGAGACAATAACGTGGCCCGACCTGTCACATGCTGGCCTTCGCCGCAACCGGCCGTATCAAATCCGGGCCCTTCGGGACGCGCGCGGACGGCCCTGCGGTGAGGGATTGCGCCTCGGGTGGGGGTGGTCCACTAGGGCGTGATGGTGAAATCCGATGATCCTGTGGGAAGCGCTGGAGCCTGTCCGGCTTGCGGCGGGACGCTGGCTTCGGGGCGGCACGACTGGCTGTTCCAGTGCCGGGACTGCGGCCTGCTGCATGCGGCCTTCCCCGTGGACATTCCCCAGACGGCCGGCGGCGACCTGGTGGACGAGAGCCGCCGCGAGGCCGGGCTGGAAGCGGTGCGCGATCGCAACAACACCCGCCTGCTTGAGGCGCTGAAGGCGATGTCGCCGCCGGGCGCCCGCCTGCTGGACGTGGGCGCGGGGCCGGGCTTCCTGCTGCAGCACGCCGCCCGGCTGGGCTTCATGGTCGAAGGGATCGAGCCGGACGCCAATGTGATCGCCACCGCCCGCGAGCGCGGCGTGCCGGTGCGCCACGGCTTCTTTCCCGATGTGCTCGCCCCGGACGATCGCTTCGACGTCATCGTCTTCAATGATGTGTTCGAGCACCTGCCCGACATCACCGCCGCCTTCGAGGCCTGCGCCCGCCACCTGGCGCCGGGCGGGGTGCTTTGCCTGAACTGTCCCAACCGCGACGGCTTCTTCTTCAGGGTCGCCGCGGTGCTGGACCGGCTGGGGATGGGCGGCGCCTATGAGCGGCTGTGGCAGCGGGGGCTTCCTTCGCCGCACCTCTGGTATTTCGCGCCACGCGACCTGGTTCGCGCCGCCGGCCGGGTCGGTCTGGCGCCCGCGCGCCGGCTCGACCTCGACACCGTGCAGATCAAGGGCCTGTGGAGCCGGATCCGCTGTGTGCGCGACGAGCCCCTGCTGCGCTCCATGGCCGCCTATGTGTTTGCGGTGGCCACCTATCCTCTTGCGCGCCTGGCCCCCGCCGATGCGGTGGCCTCGTTCTTCCGCAAGCCCTGATGGCTGTCGGCGACATCCTGCTCTGCGTGGTGTTCGCCGTGACCCTGCCGGTGGGCCAGCTGCTGTTCAAATGGGCCGCCATGGGCCGCGACACCGGCCGCCCGGTCGTGGGCCTGGCGATGCTGGCCAATCCGCGCCTGATCCTGGCCGGCGCCTGGTACGGCTTCACCGCCCTGTTCTGGTTCTTCGTCCTCACCAAGGTCGCCTTCAACCTGGCTTATCCCTTCGCCATCCTGGGCTCGGCCCTGGTGCCTGTCCTGGCCCACCTGGTGTTCAAGGAGCCGCTGAACCGAGCCATGCTGGTCGGCTACGCCCTGGTTTTCGCCGGTCTCGCCCTGGTCGTCGGGCTGTAGATCTAAAAAACCGCTGGCCTTGCCGGCCTCAGGTCCCCGATATCAAGCGCCACAACATCCTTGGGAGGAGCCTCAATGGCCATTTCGCTTTACGACGTCAGCGTCACCAACTTCCTGCAGACCGTGACCGGCGTCGCCGGCTTCCTCGACCGGGGCCTGTCGCACTGCCAGGACAACAACATCGACCCGGAATCCATCGTCGACACCCGCCTGTTCCCGGACATGCTGCCCTTCCGCTTCCAGATCATCAGCGTGGCGCACCATTCGATGGGCGCGCTCGAGGGCGTGAAGGCCGGCGAGTTCTCGCCGGGGACCAGCCTGCCGCCCCTGTCCTACGCCGAGCTGCAGAAGCTGGTGGCCGACGCCAAGGCCGGCCTCGAAGCCCTGACCCGCGAAGAGGTCGAGGCCTATGAGGGCAAGGACGTGATCTTCAAGTTCGGCCAGGCCGCCATGCCGTTCACGGCCGAGGGCTTCCTGATGAGCTTCTCCCTGCCGAACCTGCACTTCCACGCCACCACCGCCTACGACATCCTGCGCACCAAGGGCGTGCCGCTGGGCAAGCGCGACTATCTGGGTCCGCTGCGCCTGAAGCGCTAAGCCTGGACGCCGGAGGTGGGCTAGCCGCCCATCTCCGCGATCCGCTCGGCCAGCCGGGCAGGGTCAATCAGGCTGACCAGGCGGGCGACGTCCACGGACCCGCCCGCCTTGCCGGCGGTGGGCGAGGCGCTGCGGCTGCGGCCGACCTCCTGCTGCATCCGGGTTACGAAATCCTTCAGGGCGTCCTCGGCCACCAGGCTCAGCTGGGCCCGCGTGCGCAGGTCCGCCCCCTCCAGGCGCAGGGCCGCCTGATGCGCCGCCACCAGGTCATCCAGGATCGCCGGCCGGCGGCCCTGATAGGCCCGCGGCTTGCCCCGCCCATAGCCGCCCCAGGGCCGGTTGCGGAAGAACATCCGGCCCTGCTCGACCAGGATCGAGGTCGCAAAGATCACCTCGGTGAGCCGCCGCCTGGCCTCGTCGGACGGGATGCGCCCCGGCGGCAGGGCGGCCAGCAGCACCAGGCTCTGCAAGGCCGCGATGGCCTGATCCGCCCAGGCCTGGACATCCTCGCGCCGCAGGGCCTGTTCGCGCCAGCGCACCACCGCGCCGCCCACGGTCAACAGGCCGATCACCGCCGAGACCACGGCGGCCACGCCTTCCCAACTGGCGATCGTCGACAGGTTCACGCCGCGCGGCCCTCTTCCCAGACCTTCACCTTAGCGGGGGCGGCGCACCTTGTCCGTCCGATCCTGTCGGATCCGTGCGCCAGCCTGCGTCTTCCAAGACAGTCCCCGTCATGCGACGGATGCCGAAGGAGGACACCTCATGACCCGCTACGCCACCGCCGCCGCGCCCATCGCTGTTCTGGCCGCCCTCGTCCTGCCGGGCGCCGCCCTGGCCGCCTGCCCGACGGGCCTGCCGCCGGGGGTCTATTGCGGGTCGCTGGACCCCGCCGCCGCCGTGGCCGGGACCTACAAGATGGACGAGACCCACGCCGCCGTCCTCGCGAAGGTCTCCCATATCGGCTACTCGAAGAGCGTCTTCCGGTTTGATAAGGCCCAGGCGACCCTGGTCTGGGACCCGGCCGACCTGTCCAAGGCCTCGCTGAAGGCGACCATCGACACCGCCTCGATCACCTCCAACGTGCCGGGCTTCGCCAAGGAGATCTCCGGCCAGTTCCTGAAGGCGGACAAGTTCCCCCAGGCCAGCTTCGTCTCCACCGCCTTTCGCCGCATCGACCCCACCCACGGCGAGATCGACGGCCAGTTCACGCTCGCCGGCGTGGCCAAGCCCCTGACCCTGAAGATCGCCCTGGTCGGCGCTGGCAAGGGCTTCGGCCATCCGCGCCTGGGCGCCGAAGCCGTCGGCCTGATGGACCCCCAGGCCTACAACATGGGCCCGTTCTTCCTCGACCCCATCGAACTCGTCATCGACGCCGAATTCGAACGCCAGGACTGACGCGGCGCCGCCGACCCGCCTCGTCGCGGACTAGACCTCGCCAGGGCTGGTCGGCGCGGGCTTGGCTGGGCCTTTGTCGGGCTGGGCCTTGTACTTCATGTACAGCTTGTCGCCTTCGATCCGAACGCCCTCCAGGCGGTTCAGGAAGCTCATGCCCAGCAGGGACTGGCGCATGGGCGCCTGGTTGATGGAGACCGGGACCTGGTCGAAGCGGATCGGGCCGACCGCGACGCTGCCGGCCATCACCTCCGCGCCATAGCCGATCCCGTTGGCGGTCTCGCTGGGGCGGTCGAACTTCAGGGTCTTCGGGTCATAGCCCAGGCGTTCGGCGTCGGCGGGCGAGAGCACGATGTCCGAGGCCCCGGTGTCGACCAGGAAACGCACCGGCTTGCCGTCCAGCTGGCCCACCACCATGAAGCCGCCGCCCTCGTCGGCGGTGACCACCAGCTCCGAGGTGCGGGTGAGCACCGGCCGGCCGCCCGAGACCTCGGCCAGGACCTTCTGCCCGAAATCCTGCAGTTCGCCGCGATAGGCGTAGCCCATCAGCAGACCGACCACGAGCGCGCCCCAGATGGTGATGTGGCGCAGGGCCTGGCGCCAGGCGATAGGGCCGGCGCGCAGCAGGGCGGCGGACAGCAGCACCGCAAACCCCAGGCCGCGGATCGCCCACATCCAGTCCTCGTCCGTGCTGACCGCGCCGGGATAGGCGGCGGCCAGGCCGAAGACCATGGCGCAGATGGCGGTCACCAGCCCGATCCACAGGGCGACCCGCAGGCCGGACACCGCCCGCGGCGCCTCGGCGGGCGCGCCCCGGGGCCACACCGTGCGCGCCGGCGTCGGCGGGGTAGGAACCAGCGGCTCCCTGTCTCCCTTGCGGGTCTTGCCCTCGACGGGATCGCGCGGCCCCCAGGGCCCGGACGTGTCGCTCATGATGCTCGCAAGGTGTCGGTGGATGTCGGGGGCAATGTAGTCCCGCCAAGCCGCTTGCGGGAGGGGCGCCGCAGCCCGCGCCCCAACCCAGACCTCAGTCTTCCGCCAGCCCGCTGATCGCGGTCATCAGGGCGTCCACGGTCACTGGCTTGGCCAGGAAGGCGTCGGCGCCGGCGGCGAAGGCCTGGTCGCGGTGGGTGTCGAAGCTGTTGGCGGTCAGCATGATCACCGGGGTGCGCGGGGCGCCGTTCGCCGTCTCCGCCGTCCGGATCGCCCGGGTGGCGGCCAGGCCGTCCATGTGCGGCATCTGCATGTCCATCAGGACCAGGTCGAAGGCGTGCGCCCGAAACGCCTCCACCGCCGCGTGACCGTCTTCGGCCATGGTCAGGTTCACCCCAAGCGGCTCAAGCAGCAGCTCGATCACCCGGCGATTCACCGGATGGTCCTCGGCCAGCAGGATGCGCAGGCCCTCCGCGTCCAGGGCCTCGGCCGCGGCGTCCGCGGGCGGCGGGGTCGGCGCCGGGTCGGCGGTCCGGGTCAACGGCAGGGTCAGCACGAAGCGGCTGCCCGCGCCGGCGGCGGAACTGGCCAGCAGGTCGCCGCCCATCAGCCGGGCCAACTGGCGCGAGATCGACAGGCCGAGCCCAGTGCCGCCGAAGCGGCGGGTGATGGACTCATCGGCCTGGGTGAAGCGTTCGAACAGCCGGGGCAGCACGTCCGGATCAATGCCGATCCCGGTGTCGACCACCGCGATGGTCGCGGTCGCACGCTCGCCCTCGGCGCCGTCCTCGACCTGCAGGGTGACGGTGATGCCACCGGTCTCGGTGAACTTCACGGCGTTGGCGACCAGGTTGGAGGCCACCTGGCGGATGCGCCCCGCGTCGCCCAGGAACCAGCCCTCCGCCCCCGGCGCGCTCTCCAGGCGCAGCCACAGCCCCCGGTCCTCGGCCTTGCCGCGCAGCACCTCGACCGCCTGGCGCACCTGGTCGACCAGGTCCAGCGGCTGGGCGGCGATGGCCACGTGGCCGGCCTCCACCTTCGACAGGTCCAGGATCTGCGACAGGATCCCTTCCAGCGCGACGCTGGAACGGCTGATGATCTCCACCAGCTCCTGCTGGCGGCCGTCCAGCCGGGTCTTGCCCAGGGCGTCGGCCAGGGCGATCACCCCGTTCAGCGGCGTGCGCAGTTCGTGGCTGACATTGGCCAGGAAGTCGGACTTGGCCTGGTTGGCGGCTTCGGCGCGGACCTTGGCCTCGATCAGGCTCTGCTCGGTGCGCTTCTGCTGCGACATGTCCTCGATGATGGACCAGATGTACTGGGCCCCATCGCTGCCCGTGACCCGCGCCCCGCTCAACAGGATCGGCACGCGCGAGCCGTCCTTGCGGATGTATTCCTTTTCGAACGGCGTGTAGCGGCCGGTCCGGGCCATCTGCTCCAGGGCCGATTGCTCGGCCTCCAGATAGTCGTCCGGCGTCAGGACCCAGTAGTCGAGATTCCGCAGTTCCTCTGCCGCGTAGCCGACAATCCGCAGGAAGGCCGCGTTGAACTCCACATAGCGCCCCTCCATGTCGGTCAGGGCGATGCCGACGGAGGACAGCTCGAACAGGTTGCGCAGCTTCTCCTCGCTGGTCCGCAGCGCCGCCTCGGCCTGCTTGCGCTTGGTGATGTCCGAGGCGACGCCCAGATAGCCGGTGATCGCGCCGGTCTCGTCGCGCAGGGCGGTGACGCTCAGCAGGACCGGGAAGTGCGAGCCGTCCCGGCGGACATAGGTCCACTCGTGCTCGTTCGGCTGGCCCTTGTCGGTCTTGGCCACGAACACGCCAAAGCCGGGCTCCAGCGGCGTCCCCAGCTCGGCGCCGAACTCCAGCGCCCGGGCCTCGACCTCTGCGGCCAGGTGGAACACGTCAGGAGAGCGCAGCCCGACCAGCTCAGCGGCCGTCCAGCCCAGCATGGCCTCTGCGGAACGATTGAACTGAGTGATGGTCCCGTCAGGCGTCGTGGCGATGATCGCGTAGGCCGCGTGATCCAGGATGGCGGACTGCAACCGCAGCCGCTCCAGGACGTCCGTCTCGACGGGTGGCGTCGGCACGCGCCCGAATCTCCCCAAAGCTATCAGGGTTGTTGGTAGATCAGCCGACCCGGCGCGGCTATGCGTCGTCTCCCGAGCATGCCGCCAGGATGCGACCTCCACGGCGCGCCTTCTCCTAGGCCGCTTGGGTCCCCCGGATCGCCGTCCCGGCGACCGGAGGACGACAGGGGCGGGGCGGGGAGAGGCCTACCGCCTCGCCGCCACCACGAGCCCCGACGCCCAGGCCATCTCGACCACCGCCAAGTCTTCCCGCGCCGCGAGCGTTTCCAGCAGCCCCGCCACCCGCGTCTCGTGACCCTCGGGCCAGTTGGCTTGCGGCAGCATGTCGTCGCCGATCCATAGGCCGCCGGGCTTGAGCAGGGCGAGCGCCGTATCCAGGGCTTCGTACTTGCCGGGCATGGCGTCGGCGAAGATCAGGTCGAAGCTGGCGGGCGTCTGGCGGGCCAGGAAGGCTGCGCCGTCCTCGATGACAAAGTCCACGCGGGCGTCGCCGCCCAGTTCGGCGCGGGCGACGGCCTGCAGTTCGTCGGACACGTCCACGCTGGTCAGCCGGGTCTGCGCGTCCATCCCGGCCAGCAGCCAGGCGGTGGCTAAGCCCGTGCCGGTGCCGAGTTCCAGCATCCGCCCGCCGGGCTTGCTGGCGGCGAGCATCTTCAGGAAGGCGCCGGTGCGCGGCTCGGACGGCATGTCGAAGCCGAGGCGGGCGGTTTCGTCGGCGATGCGGTTCCAGGCGGCGGGGGCGGCGACGGCGCTGGTGATGTCCAGGGTGCGGGGCATGGGGCTTCCATCCATGGCGTGAAACAACCCCCCCCCGCCCGCCCGGCCCGGGGGCCCCAGCTGAAGTTAAAAAAGGGGAGGGGCCCCGGGGGTC
>CAZXVO010000034.1:18436-24682 GCA_964643835.1 uncultured Phenylobacterium sp.
CCGGGGGGGGGGGTTGGGGGTTTCCATCCTTGGCGTCTCCCCCGGGCGGGCCGCGGGCGGGTCCGGGGGACCCATGCTGATGTTCAATCTGGAGAGGGGCCGCTTGGGTCCCCCGGATCGCCGTCCCGGCGACCGGAGGATGACGTGCAAGCGGAGTGTCGGTGGCCTTAGACCAGCCGCTTGCCGGCGTCGTCGATCACGTCGCCGAGGTCGCGGCCGTCGTCGGCGAGGAGCATTTCGTTGTGCGCCTTGCCCGACGGGATCATCGGGAAGCAGTTCTCGTCCTTGGTGACGCGGCAGTCGAAGATCACCGGGCCGTCATAGTCGATCATCTGCTTGAGCTTCTCGTCCAGCTCTTCGGGACGCTCCGCGCGCAGGCCCAAACACCCGAAGGCCTCGGCCATCTTCACGAAGTCCGGCAGGCTCTCCGAATAGGAGTGCGAATAGCGCTCGCCGTGCAGCAGCTGCTGCCACTGGCGCACCATGCCCATCCACTCGTTGTTGAGGATGAAGATCTTGATCGGCAGGCCGTACTGCATGGCCGTCGACATTTCCTGCATGGTCATCTGCACCGAGGCGTCGCCGGCGATGTCGACCACCAGGGCCTTGGGGTGGGCCATCTGCACGCCCAGGGCGGCGGGCAGGCCATAGCCCATGGTGCCCAGGCCGCCGGAGGTCATCCAGCGGTTCGGCTCGTCGAAGTGGAAGTGCTGGGCGGCCCACATCTGGTGCTGGCCGACCTCGGTGGTGATGTAGACGTCGCGGTCCTTGGACAGCTGGTACAGCCGCTCGATGGCGTATTGCGGCTTGATGTACTGGGCGTCCGGCGCATAGCGGAACGACTGGCGGGCGCGCCAGGTGTCGATCTGGCGCATCCAATCGGCGATGGCGGCCTTGTCGGTGGCGAGGTTGCGGGATGTCCAGGCGGCGATCAGGTCCTCCAGCACGCTGGCGGCGTCGCCGACGATGCCGATGTCGGCGCGGACGTTCTTCGAGATCGACGAGGCGTCGATGTCGATGTGGATCTTCTTCGACATCGGGGCGAAGGCGTCCAGGCGGCCGGTCACCCGGTCGTCAAAGCGCGCGCCGATGGCCACCATGACGTCGCAGTCGTGCATGGCGTTGTTGGCCTCGAAGCTGCCGTGCATGCCCAGCATGCCCAGCCACTGCGGGTCCGAGGCCGGGAAGGCGCCCAGGCCCATCAGGGTCGAGGTGACCGGCGCACCGGTCAGCTTGGCGAATTCGCGCAGCAGCTCGGCGGCGCGGGGGCCGGCGTTGATCACGCCGCCACCGGTATAGAGGATCGGACGGCGGGCGCCGGCGATCAGGGCCGCGGCCTCGGCGATCCGGGCCGGATCGCCCTTGGTGCGCGGGAAGTAGTTGTGGGCGTAGGCCACGTCCTTCGGACCCTTATAGGCCGCGCGGCCGAACTGGACGTCCTTGGGGATATCGATGACCACCGGGCCGGGACGCCCCGAGGTGGCGATATGGAAAGCCTCGTGCATGATCCGCGGCAGGTCGGCCACGTCCTTGACCAGGTAGTTGTGCTTGGTGATCGAGCGGGTGATGCCGATCGTGTCGCACTCCTGGAAGGCGTCGGTGCCGATCAGGTGGGTGGCCACCTGGCCGGTGATGACCACCAGCGGGATCGAGTCCATCAGGGCGTCGACGATGCCGGTGATGGCGTTGGTCGCCCCGGGCCCCGAGGTGACCAGGACCACGCCCGGCTTGCCGGTCGAGCGGGCATAGCCCTCGGCGGCGTGGGTCGCGCCCTGCTCGTGGCGGACCAGGACATGCTGCAGGCGCTCCTCATGGAACAGAGCGTCATAGATCGGCAGCACCGCCCCGCCCGGATAACCGAAAAGCACTTCCACCCCCTGGTCGACGAGGGAACGGACGACGATCTCGGCTCCAGTCAGGGTGTCCTGGGCGGCGTCGGCTTCGATGGTCTGGTGGGCGGTCATTTCGGAGGGCCTTGGATAGGGCAATAAAAAAGGCCCGCTGGGGGCCTGGGCAAATGCGACCTTTCACGGCTGACAACGAGGTCAGGCCGCGGCGGGTCGCCCTACGAGTACAAGCAGCTTGCGCAACGGATTGCTCCAAACAGGTTGGCAAGGCTCATCGCATGCCCCGTTCAGGGCGTCAAGCCGGGTGCGAGGGCAAGAAACTGCCTCCACTGAGCCTCTGGATCCAGGGCCTCGATGCGTGGCCAGTCGGCCATCTGGCCCCGCATCCAGGTCATCTGGCGCTTGGCGTAGCGGCGGGTCTCCATCTGGGCGGCGGCCAGGGCCGTCTCCAGGCCGGTCTCGCCGCGCAGATGGGCGGCGAACTCGCGGTAGCCGACGGCCTTCAAGGCGGGCAGGGCGGGGGAAAGGTTTCGCCCCATCAGGGCCTCGACTTCGGCCAGCACGCCCTGGTCCAGCATCGCCTCCAGCCGGGCGTCGCAGCGGGCGTAGAGGGCGTCCCGGGGCGGGGCCAGGCAGACGGCGGCGTAGCTGTCGGCCGGCAGGGCGCCTGCGGCGTCCGTCTGCCAATCGGTCAGCGACCGGCCGGTGGCGACGAACACCTCATAGGCCCGGCGCAGGCGCTGCAGGTCGCCGGGCGAAATCCGCGATTCTGCTTGCGGATCGCAATCAGTCAGTTTGGATCTCAATACAACTTCATCAAGCGTCCAAATCTCCTCGCGCACCTTGGCGGGGATCTGCGGCACCTCGGCCAGGCCATCCGTCAGCGCCTTGAAGTACAGGCCCGTGCCGCCGACGATCACCGCGGGTCCGTCAAGCCGGTCCAGCACCTCCAACGCCGCGCGCTGCCAGCGTCCGACGCTCCAGCCATCGGCGGCGTCGGCCACGCCGATCAGGTGATGCGGGACTTGGGCGCGCTCCGCCTCGCTCGGCGCGGCGCTCAGGATTGGGATATCGCGATAGAGCTGCAGGGCGTCCGCGCCGATGATCTGAGCGCCCATCTTGCGGGCCAGCCGCAGCGCCAGCGCCGACTTGCCGCTTGCCGTCGGCCCGGCGATCAGCCAGATGCGGCGCGTCATGCAGATCGCTCTCACCCTCGTCGGTCCCGAAGCGGACCAGGTCCAGGCCGCCCTCGGCCGTCTGCCGCAAGCGCTCGCAGCCGCGAAGGCCCGCGTCAAGGAGCCTCGCCCGCTCGGCCCCGGCGCCGTCGACCTCGCCCTTGAGGCCGAGGACCTCGCCGCCGTCCGCGCCGCCGCGCTGGAGGCTGTCGAAGGCCTCGCCGTCGATCTCTGCGCTCAAGCCTGGAACGGTCGGCGCAAGAAGCTGCTGGTCGCGGACATGGACTCCACGATCATCAACGTCGAATGCCTCGACGAGCTCGCCGACTTCGCCGGCAAGAAGGCCGAGGTCTCAGCCATCACCGAGCGCGCCATGCGCGGCGAGCTGGAGTTCGAAGGCGCCCTGCGCGAGCGCGTCGCCATGCTCAGGGGTTTGCCGGTCGCCGACCTGCAGTTGGCCTATGACCAGCGCGTCCGGCTCAATCCCGGC
Source organism: uncultured Phenylobacterium sp. (assembly GCA_964643835.1). Lineage (GTDB taxonomy): Bacteria > Pseudomonadota > Alphaproteobacteria > Caulobacterales > Caulobacteraceae > Phenylobacterium. Next base: position 21,949 of record CAZXVO010000034.1, read on the forward strand.
GCGCGGACCTTCGTGCGCACCATGGCCGCGAACGGCGCCCGCTGCTGGCTGGTCTCCGGCGGCTTCACCTTCTTCACCTCCCGCGTCGCCGCCGCCGCCGGCTTCCACGCGGATCGCGCCAACACGCTCGGGGAAGCCGCCGGCGCGCTGGACGGCACGGTCGGCGAACCGATCCTGGGCCGCGAGGCCAAGCTCGCCGCCCTGAAGGACCAGGCCGCGGCGCTGGGGATCGACCTGGCCGAGACCCTGGCCATCGGCGACGGCGCCAACGACCTCGCCATGATCGGCGCCGCGGGCCTGGGCGGCGCCTATCGCGCCAAGCCGATCGTGGCCGAGCAAGCCGACGCCAAGGTCGACCATGCCGACCTGACCGCGCTGCTCTACTTCCAGGGCTATGCGGCCGCCGACTTCGTCACAGATTGAAGCGCGGTGTGATTTCGGGCGCAGCGCGACCTGGGGTAGTCAGCCGCGCATGAGCCTGCCGCGCCAACCCATCGCCGTCGTCTTCGACATGGACGGCCTCCTGGTCGACACTGAGACGGTCTATCGCGACGCCATGGCGATGACCGCGCGGGAGCTGGGTCACGAGATGTCGCTGGACGTCTTCAAGGCGATGATCGGCCTGCCCAGCAACGACCACATCCTGACCCGCCACTATGGCGCCGACTTCCCGGTCCGGACCTTCAACGATCGCACCATGGTGCTGGCCGATGAGATCATCGCCGCTGGCGTGGCGCTGAAGGCTGGCGCGGGGGAGATCCTCGATCGCCTGGATGAGCTGGCCCTGCCGCGGGCCATCGCCACCTCGTCCAGCCACCGGGCCGTGGCCTCGCACTTGGGGCCCAGCGGCCTGATCCCGCGCTTCCACACCATTGTCGCCAAGGGTGACTACGCCCGCGGCAAGCCCAATCCCGATCCCTACCTCACCGCCGCCGAGCGGCTCGGTGTTGATCCGGCCCTATGCCTGGCCCTGGAGGACAGCCACAACGGCGTCCGCGCGGCGGCCTCGGCGGGGATGATGACGGTGATGGTCCCGGACCTGCTCGACCCGACGCAGGAGATGCACGATCTCTGCGTCCGCATCGCCCGCGACCTGCACGAAGTCCGCGGCTGGCTGGGCTAGAGCTCGATCCAGTAGTGCAGGGCCTGCTCGCCGGGCCGCCAGATGTGCGGGATGGTCTGCGTGTGGACGCCGCCGTTCTTCTCGATGACGCGGATCGAGTGCGGGTTGTTCGGGTTCACTGTCAGAAGCACCCGCGTCAGCGGCAGGTTGGCGCGGATCCAGTCCAGCCCGGCCGCCAGCGCCGCGGAGGCGTGGCCCTGGCCGCGCGCCGAGGGACGCATGGCGTAGCCGACATGGCCGCCCACCTTTGACAGGCTCTCGCTGAGTTCATGGCGCACATGGACCGTGCCCAGGAACTGGTCGCCCTCCACCCACCACAGCGGGGTCCAGGGCACGGCGCGGCCCAACGAGCCGTCCGGCTGGACGAAGGTCTCCGGCGGGGTCAGCTGGCTCTGCAGGAAGGCCATCGGGTCGGCCTCGACCTGAGCAATGCTTTCCGGCGTCTCAGGGCGCAGGGTGTCGCGGTTGTAGCCCTCGTGCAGCGCCTCGATGAAGGAGGCGAGGTAGCGCTCTGCGGGTCTGACGAGCTCGGCCATTGGCGGCGTCCTGTTGATCTGCGGGGACCTAGCCTGCGAGTCGAAGGCCGCGCCAACCTCTTGTAATGCGAGGCGGCGAGCCGGATATGAGGCCCATGGACCCGACCGCCCCCCTCGACCGCGCCGGCCTGCTGGCCGCCCTGAACACGATCAGCGATCCGAAGACCGGACAGGGCCTGGCCGACGCCGGCCTGGTCAAGGGCCTGATCCTGGCGCCTGGCCGGGCGGGCTTCATGCTGGAGGTGCCGGCCGCCGACGCCGCCCTCTACGCCCCCGTCCGCAGCAGCGCAGAGCAACTGCTGTCGACCCTGCCGGGCGTGACCAAGGCTCAGGTCGTCCTGACCAGCGAGGCGCCGTCGCAGCCGCCCGCGCCAGGCGTGACGCGAGTGAAGAAGGGCGCGCGGGTCGCCCATGATCCCGGCGCCCAGGCCGGCCCGCCAGCCGAGGCCGAGCGTCCGGCCCATGTGAAGCGGGTCATCGCCGTGGCCAGCGGCAAGGGCGGGGTCGGCAAGTCGACCATCTCGGTGAATTTGGCGACGGCGCTGGCGCGGCAGGGGCTGCGCGTGGGCCTGCTGGACGCCGACGTCTATGGCCCGTCCGCCCCGCGCATGCTGGGCGTCGATGGCGAGCCCGGCTTCGGGCCGGAGAAGAAGCTGATCCCGCTGGAGGCCTGGGGGCTGAAGGTGATGTCCATCGGTTTCCTGGTGGACGAGGGCGCGCCGATGATCTGGCGCGGGCCCATGGCCTCCTCGGCCGTGCGCCAGATGGTCCACGACGTGGCCTGGGGCTCGGAGGCCGAGCCGCTGGACGTGCTGGTGGTCGACCTGCCTCCGGGCACGGGCGATATCCAACTGACCCTGGTCCAGAAGCTGAAGCTCGACGGGGTGGTGATTGTCTCGACCCCGCAGGAGATCGCCCTGATCGACGCCCGCCGGGCGGCGGCCATGTTCCTCAAGACCGCGACCCCGATCCTGGGGGTGGTGGAGAACATGGCCTATTTCGCCGACGCGAGCGGAGCTCGCGTGCCGATCATCGGCGAGGGCGGGGCCAGGGCCGAGGCCCTCAAGCTGGGCGT
>CAZXVO010000035.1:0-22283 GCA_964643835.1 uncultured Phenylobacterium sp.
CACCTCGACATTGCCGACGCGGATCTTGCGGGAGACGCGCCGGTCAATGGCGCGCCACGGGCGGACGTGGGTGTGATCTTGCACGGTCATGGCGTGCGGAAAATAGGCCCTGCCGCGGGAAAACCCAAGGCCGGTTCGAACTCAGCGCGGCGCGGCGGGACCCGTCGGGGCAGGTGTGGCCGCAGCAGCCACCGGGGCGACCACCGGCGCGGGTGGCGGCGGGGCCGTGGCGGCCAGTTTGGTCACTGAGTTCAGGCCCACCGGCAGCAGGCCACGGCTCTGGCCGGCCACGAAGGCCTGGACCGCGCCGGCCTCGACCACATCGGCGGTGACGCCTTTCAGGGTCGGGGCGCGATAGGCTTCGCCGGCGGCCAGCTGGCGGGCGAAATAGACCGAGCCGTCAGCGCCGCGCACGATCAGCGAGGTCGGCTTGCGGGCCTGCAGGGTGACCACCGAGGCGCTGGCCGGGGCGCCATAGACCGCGCCCTCGGGGGCGAAGACCTGGGGCAGGGGCCGGGCGTGCGGATCGACCACCGGGGCTTGCGGGTTCTTGAGGGCGGCCTTGCGAACCGCGTCCACGGCGTCGGCGGAGCCGGAGGCGGCGGCGGCGGCTTCCAGGCCGGGCGTCACATAGGGGGTCGGCGTCGTGGATTCGACCGGCGCCGGCAGGGGCGCGCCCAGGGACACCGGGCCGCTGGCGGTCGCCACGGTGGCGGCCACATCGGCGGGGGCGGTGGACGGCGGCGGGGCCTGTTCGTTCATCGCCCGCTGGGCGAGGTTCCACAGCACGATGGCGGCGACCAGCAGTACGCCGAGCACGACGATGGTCATCAGCCGCGGATCACCGTCGCGACGCACGCCGACCGGCGCGCGAAGCGGCTCGTCCAGGGCCGGCTCGTCGGCCTTGAAGCGCTCAACCGCCGCCTCGGCGTCCAGGCCCAGGGCGGTCGCATAGGCGCGCACATAGCCGATGGTGAAGGGCCGCGAAGGCAGCTCGTCCAGCCGCATCTCCTCGATGGCGGCCAGGTAGGCGCGGCGAATGCGGGTCTGGTCGGCGACATCCTGCAGCGACAGGCCGCGGAACTCACGGGCGGTCTTCAACGCGACGCCAATATCAGGAGCAGAATCCAAGGTGGGCATATAGGACTCGGCGACGCTGGGATCCCGGTCCCAGTCCGTCGGCAAATGAAGATTCGTAACCCCGCCAGTATCGAGCGGCATGGCTACACGCACCCCTGCTCTTCCGTGTCAGCGCTAGTGCGCCTCTACGCCCCCAATGGACCCGGACGAACCGGATCTTAACTCTAGATTTGAAATATCACGCTAATCCTCGGAAATCAATAGAATATTTCGAATTGAATGGTTAATTCGCGCCTCGCGCGAGCGTGGCTGTTCTGCTGTTGACGCTACCCTGGCGGGCTTTTCCTGAGAAAGACAGGGGCGGCGCCCGCGCCACTTCTCCTAGATGGCGAGATAGAGCTTGCGGGCCAGGGTTTCGATCTCGTTGCGGATCGAACCGGCCGAGCTCTTGATCAGGGTCGAAACCCCGCGCCGCGCGGCCTCCCGGTCGCAGGACAGCACCATCTGCTTCACCGGCCCGATGCCGGCCGGCGGCATGGATAGCCGCTCGAAGCCCAGGGCCGTGAGGACGAAGGCCTCCAGCGGCGGTCCGGCCATCTCCCCGCACTCCGAGTCCGGCGTGCCCGTCTCGGCGCAGCCGCGCTGGATCGCCTCCAGGGCGCGCAGGGCCGGCGGCGACAGGAAGTCATAGCGGTCCGACACCCGCGGGTTCCCGCGGTCGGCGGCGAACAGGTACTGCATCAGGTCGTTGGTCCCGACACTGACGAAGTCCGTCATCGGCAACAGGGCGTCCAGGTGCCAGATCACCGCCGGGGCCTCGATCATCGCGCCCACGTCCAGGCGAGACGGCGCCGGCCGGCCGCGGCGCTGGGCCCAGGCGACCTCAGTGTCCACCAGGGCGCGGGCGGCGCGGAACTCGTCCACGCTGGAGACCAGGGGGAACATGATGCGCAAGGCCCGCCCACGCGCGGCGGCGATCAGGGCCCGCAGCTGCAGGCGCAGCAGGGCGGGGCGGTCCAGGCCCATGCGGATGGCGCGCCAGCCGAGCGCCGGATTGTCCTCCCGCTCGGCCTCCAGATAGGGCAGCACCTTGTCGCCGCCCAGATCCAGGGTGCGGAAGGTGACCGGCAGGTCGCCGGCGGCGTCCATCACCCGGCCATAGAGCGCGGCCTGGGCGCTGAACCGGGGCATTTCCTCAGCCACCATGAACTGGAATTCGGTGCGGAACAGGCCGATGCCCTCGGCGCCGGTCTCAGCCAGGATGTCCAGGTCGACGTCCAGTCCGGCGTTCATCAGCAGGGTGATCTTGGCCCCGTCGCGGGTGAAGGCCGGGGTGTCGCGCAGTTTGGCGAACTCGGCCCGGCGCTGCAGCCGCACTTCCAGGCGGGCCTGCAGGGCCTTCACCACGTCAGGCCGCGGGCGCAGATAGGCCTCGCCGGTCTCGGCGTCGACGATGACCGGGTCGCCCTCGCTGACCTTGTCGCGCAGGCCGGTCAGGCGGCCGACGCAGGGGATGTCCAGGGCGCGCGCGACGATGGCCGCGTGGCTCGCCGCCGAACCTTCCTCCAGCAGCAGGCCCTTCAGCTTGGTGCGGTCGTACTCCAAGAGGTCGGCCGGACCCAGGTTGCGGGCGATCAGGATGGCGCCGTCGGGCAGGGTCCGCGCCGCGGCGCCGTCGCCGGACAGGTGGCGCAGCAGCCGGTCGGCCAGGTCCTCGAAATCGTGCAGCCGTTCGCGCAGATAGGGGTCGCGCGCCTGGCCCCCGCCCGCCCCCGGCTCGGCCCCCCCCCCCACCCCGCCCCGGTCGTGGGCGAACATGCGGTAGGTCTCCAACACCTCGTAGGAGGCTTCGACCAGGCCGTGCTGACCCTCCAGCATGCTGTCGATCTGAGCCTGCAACTCGTGGATGGCGGTCTTCAGGCGCGCGTCCTCGGCGCCGATGTCCTCGGCCAGCAGCTGGGACGGGGCCACCGGCGGCTCGTGCAACACCGCGACGCCCAGGGCCAGGCCGTCGGCGAACTTCGCGCCTTTCACCCGCTCGGGCTTGGTGGGGGCCAGGTCGATTCCGCTCAGGGGGCCGGCCGTCGCCAACTCGCCGCCGGCCACCATCTCGGCCAGCACCATGGCGACGATCTGCAGGTCCTCGACCTCGTCGTCGGAATAGACCCGCTCGGTGCGGTTCTGGACCACCAGCACGCCGATGGCGCGGCCGCCGCGAAGCAGGGGCACGCCCATGAAGGCGTGGAAGGGGTCTTCACCGGTTTCCGGGCGATAGGAGAAGGCCGGATGGTTCGGGGCGTCGGACAGGTTCAGCGGCCGGCCCAGGCGCATGATCTCGCCGACCAGGCCCTCGCCCGGCTTCATGCGGGTGACGTGGACGGCGCCGGGATCCAAGCCCTCGGTGGCGAACAGCTCCATGTCGCCGACCGCTCGGCGCATATAGAGCGAGCAGACTTCGGCAACCATCGAACGGGCGATGATCCGCACGACCATGTCCAGCCGCGCCTGGGCGGGGCCGCCCCCGGCCAAGGCTTCGCGGATCTGGCGCAACAGGCTGCGCTGGCCGCGAATGGCGACTGTCGGTGACGGCATCAAGGCCCCGCTCTCCTCTCCCTGATCTTTCGTCTAGCAGCTTTGGACGTCGGAACGGAGACGGAAATACGGCCTGCCTGCTTGCGACGCTTCACCGCGCCGTTCGGCTAAGCAGTTCGATCAGTTCTCCGGCCTTCTTGCGCTGTTCCGCGGCGTCACCCGAGACGATGGCCCCCTCGATGCAGTGGTCCAGGTGGGTCTTCAGGATCTCCGTCTCCACCTTGGACAGGGCCGCGCGCACCGCCTGCAGCTGGGTCAGCACGTCGATGCAGTAGCGATCCTCCTCGACCATGCGGGCGATCCCCCGCACCTGGCCTTCGATCCGGTTCAGGCGATTGAGCAGCTTGGGCTTGGCGTCGTGGTCCATGGATTGAAATTATACCCTGTGGGGGTAATTGCAATATGCCCCCTGGGGGTATATTTGCGAGATGAGGAGACCTGCCATGTCCCATCATCACGATCACTCGCACGCGCATTCCCACGACCCATCGTCGGGGGATTTCGATATCGACCCGGTGTGCGGCATGAAGGTGGATCGCAAGGCCCAGAAGCCCTTCACCGAGCACCAAGGCCAGACCTATCGGTTCTGTTCCCAGGGCTGCCATACCAAGTTCACCACCGACCCGGCGCGCTACCTGGAACCGCGCGAGCCCGATCCGCCGGCGCCGCCTGGGACAATCTACACCTGCCCCATGCACCCTGAGATCCGCCAGGAAGGGCCCGGGTCCTGTCCCTTGTGCGGCATGGCGCTGGAGCCCGAGCTGGTCACCGCCGAGGCGCCGCCCAATCCGGAGCTTGAGGATTTCGCCCGCCGGGCCTGGCTGGGCGGGGCGCTCGCCCTGCCGCTGCTGGTGCTGGAGATGGGGCCGCACCTGACCGGGCTGCATTGGCCGCTGGCCCCCAACCTCTTGGCCTGGATCGAGTTCGCCCTGGCGACGCCTGTGGTGTTGTGGGCCGGCGCGCCGTTCTTCGCTCGCGGCTGGGCCTCGCTCGCCACCCGCAACCTCAACATGTTCACCCTGATCGCCCTGGGGACCGGGGTCGCCTGGCTGTTCAGCGTCGCCGCCACCCTGGCGCCAGACATGATTCCGGCCGCCTTCCGCGGCATGCACGGCGAGCCGCCGCTCTATTTCGAGGCCGCCGCCGTCATCGTGGTCCTGGTGCTGGTGGGCCAGATCCTGGAGCTGCGAGCCCGCGAGCGCACCTCCGGCGCCCTGCGCGCCCTCCTGAACCTCGCGCCCAAGACGGCGCTTCGGGTCCGGGCCGACGGAACTGACGAGAACGTCGAGGTGGACCAGATCCGCCCCGGCGACCGGTTGCGCGTGCGGCCCGGCGAGAAGATCCCGGTCGACGGCGTGGTGGCCGAAGGTCATGGCGCGGTGGACGAGAGCCTGGTCACCGGCGAGGCCATGCCCGTCGCCAAGACCCCCGGCGATCCCGTGACCGCAGGCGCGCTCAACACCACCGGCGGCTTTGTCATGACCGCTCAGAAGGTCGGGGCCGACACCCTGTTGTCCCAGATCGTCCAGTTGGTCGCCGCCGCCCAGCGCAGCCGCGCGCCGATCCAGCGGCTGGCCGATCGGGTCTCCGGCTGGTTCGTGCCCGGCGTGGTCGCCGCCGCGATTGCGGCCGTCGCCGGCTGGGCTCTGTTCGGGCCGGAGCCGCGTCTGGCCTACGCCCTGGTAGCCGGAGTCAGTGTGCTGATCATCGCCTGTCCCTGCGCTCTCGGCCTGGCCACGCCGATCTCGATCATGGTCGGCGTGGGCCGGGGCGCCCAGGCCGGCGTCCTGTTCCGTGACGCCCCCGCCCTGGAGCGCTTCGAGGCGGTGGACACGCGGGTGGTCGACAAGACCGGCACCCTTACGGAAGGCCGGCCCGCGGTGACCGCCATCGTCCCCACCGACGGCCGCGACGCGGCCGAACTGCTGCGCCTCACCGCCGGGCTGGAGCGGGCCAGCGAACATCCCCTGGCTGCGGCCATCGTCCGCGCCGCCCAGGACCGAGGCCTGATCCTGGCCGAGCCGCAGGACTTTCGCTCCCCGGTGGGGCAGGGGGTTCTGGGCCGGGTCGAGGGGCGGGCCGTGGTGGTCGGCGGCCGCGCCCTGCTGGCCGAGCATGGGGTCGATCCCGCCCCGCTGGCCGAGCGCGCCGACGCCCTGCGCCGCGAGGGCGCGACGGTGGTGTTTGTCGCCATCAACGGCGCCCTGGCCGGTCTGCTGGCCATCGCCGACCCGATCAAGGCCTCCACGCCTGACGCCCTCGCCCGCCTCAAGGCCCGAGGCCTGCGCGTGGTCATGCTGACGGGGGACAACGCCGTCACCGCCCAGGCGGTGGCCCAGCGTCTGGGGCTGACCGAGGTGGAGGCCGAGGTCTCCCCCGCCGACAAGGCCGCTGTGGTCGCCCGGCTGAAGGCCGAGGGCCGCGTCGTCGCCATGGCTGGCGATGGGGTCAACGACGCGCCCGCCCTGGCTGCCGCCGACGTGGGCGTGGCCATGGGCGCCGGCGCCGACGTGGCCATCGAGAGCGCCGGCGTGACCCTGTTGTCCGGCGACCTGGCCGGGCTGGAGCGGGCGGCGATCCTGTCGCGGGCCACCTTGCGCAACATCCGCCAGAACCTGGCCTTCGCCTTCGCCTACAACCTGGCGGGCGTGCCGCTGGCGGCTGGTGTACTGTACCCGGCCTTCGGCCTGGTGCTGTCGCCGGCGGTGGCTGCGGCCGCCATGTCCCTGTCCTCGGTCAGCGTCGTCGCCAACGCCCTGCGCTTGCGGAAGGTGAGGCTCTAGGTCAGCCAGCCCATTTTGCCGGTTCCCGCCCGGTCGCGTGACGCCCATAGTCCCGCCCAACGAACACTTGGGGGGAGTGAAGGTCATGCGCGGCAGGTGGCGGCTGTTCGTCTTGGGCTGGCTGGTGATCCTGATCGGCGCGACCCTGGCCCACGCGGTCCAGACCACGGGCGGGGTCAAGGTGACCGACGTCCGCTTTCCGGGCGACAAGGGCGTGGTGATGAGCGGCCTGCTCTATCTGCCGCCCAACGCGACCGCCGCCCATCCGGCCCCGGCCGTCCTGCTCAGCCACGGCTATATCAACACCCGGGAGATGCAGAGCCCCTTCGCCATCGAGCTGGCGCGCCGGGGCTTCGTGGTCCTGGCCATGGACATGACCGGCCACGGCTATTCCGGCGGTACGGTGGCCGCCCAGGGCTTCGGCGGCCCTGCGGCCCTGCGCTATCTCCAGTCCCGTCCAGAGGTTGATCGCGGCAATATCGGGCTGGAGGGGCATAGCCTCGGCGCCGGCGCCGTGCTCTCGGCCGCCGCCGACCAGCCCGACGGCTATCGGTCCATCGTGCTGGAAGGCACGACCCCTGGCCTGTTGGGCGCCCCGGCCACCGCCACCCCGACCAGTCCGCGCAATGTCGCCCTGGTGTTCGGCAAGTTCGACGAGTTCGCGGTCCTCATGTGGCAGGTGCCCAAGGGCTCGATGGTCGCTGACTCCAAGCGCCTGCAAGGTCTGTTCGGCGCGTCCGGCCCGGTGGTGGAGGGCAGGCTCTATGGCGACATCGCCGCCGGAACCGGTCGCATCCTCTGGAACCCGCCGATCACCCATCCGTGGGAGCATTTCTCCCGCGCCGGGATCGGCCACGCGGTCGACTGGTTCCAGACCACCCTGCAGGGCGAGGCCCGCCCGCTCGATCCGAACAATCAGGTCTGGATCTGGAAGGAGGTCGGCACGCTGGCCGCCTTCGTCGGCTTCGTGATCCTGCTGCTCGGGACCTTCCAACTCCTGCTGAGCACGCCGCAGTTCGCGGGCCTGGCGGCCGAGCCCCAGCCCACCACACTGAAGCGCGACGGCCGCTGGCTGATCAGCCTGCTGCTGACCATCGCCATCCCGGCCCTGACCTATTTCCCGTTCATGAAGCTGGGGAACCTGTTCTTCCCCATGAAGGCCTTCCCCCAATGGGTCACCAACCAGCTGCTGGTCTGGGCGATCCTCAACGGCCTGATCACCCTGGTCCTGGGCCTCGTCCTGCGGCGGGGCAAGTCGAACCTGGCCAAGCCGGGCGGCCAGGCCATCCTGCTGGCGGTCGCCGTCATGGCGGTGGGCTATGGCTCCCTGGCCCTGGTCGACGTCCTGTTCAAGGTCGACTACCGCTTCTGGGTCCTGGGGCTGAAGCCGTTGGACGCCGTCCACGCCCGCTACGCGCTCAGCTATCTGCCCCTCTGGACCGCCTATTTCCTCGTGGCCATGCGACCGCTCAGCGCCGACCTGGCGGTGAAGGGCGAGGGGCCGGTCGCCGCCTACCTGACCGCCGCCGTCGCCATGGCCGGCGGCTTCGCGATCCTGGTTGGCGTCCAGTACGCGAGCCTGTTCAGCACCGGCCTGCTGGCCACCCCATCCGAGCCGCTGAACGTCATCATCGCGATCCAGTTCATACCGCTGATGGCGGTGGTGGGGATCATCGGCGCCTTCACCTATCGACGCACCAACACCTACGTCCCTGGGGCGCTGATCTGCGCCCTGCTGATCTGCTGGTACGTCACCGCCGGCACGGCGACGCACTGGTCGCCCGACTTCAAGCCGCCGATCCCGGCGGCGAAGTGACCGGCCCCACCCTCCCCAGGCCGGGGAGGGCGAGCGCTCCTTAGGCCGCGTCCAGTGCGCGGCTGACGTCGCGGGCCAGGTCGATGCTGCTTTCCAGGCCAACGCTCATCCGCACCCAACCCTCGGTCAGGCCGATTTCCAGCCGCTCGGCCTCGGGCATGGAGCGGTGGGTGGTGGTGCAGGGGTGGGTGGCCATGGACTTGGCGTCGCCCAGGTTGTTGGAGATGTCGACGATCTCCAGGGCGTCCAGGAACCGCCAGGCCGCGGCCCGGTCGCCCAGGTCGAAGGCCACGACGTTGCCGCCGCCGGTCATCTGGTTGGCGATGATCGCCGCCTGCGGATGGTCCGGACGGCCCGGATAGAGCACGGCCCTGGCCTTGGAATGGGCGGCGATGACATTGGCCACCTTGGCGGCGTTCTCCGCCTGGCGGGTGACGCGCAGCTCCAGGGTCTCCAGGCCCTTCAGCAGGACCCAGGCGTTGAACGGCGACAGGGCCGGGCCGGTGTGGCGCAGGATGTCCTTGTAGGCCTCGGTCATCACCGCCTCGGCGCCCAGGATCGCGCCGCCCAGCACCCGACCCTGGCCGTCGATATGCTTGGTGGCCGAATAGACGACGATGTCGGCGCCGAGCGCCAGCGGCTTCTGGAACACCGGCGTGGCGAACACATTGTCGACCACCAGCTTGGCGCCCGCCGCGTGCGCGATCTCGGCCACGGCGCCGATGGCGGTGACTTCCAGCAGCGGATTGGCCGGGCTCTCCACCAGGAAGGCCTTGGTGGTGGGCCGCACGGCGTTCTTCCAGGCGCTCAAGTCAGTGGCGTCGACATAGGTCACCTCGACCCCGAAACGCGGCATCCATTCCGACAGGATCCAGCGGCAGGAGCCGAACAGGGCCCGGCCGGCCACGATGTGGTCGCCGGCCCGCACCAGGCCCATCAGGGCCACATGCACCGCGGCCATGCCCGAGGCGGTGGCGCGGCAGACCTCGGCGCCTTCCAGAAGGGCGAGCCGGTCCTCGAACATCTGGGTCGTGGGGTTGCCGAAGCGCTGGTAGATGAAGCCCGGCTCCTCGCCGGAGAAGCGGCGGTCGGCGGCCCCGGCGCTCTCATAGGAGAAGCTCTGGGTCAGGTAGAGGGCTTCGGAAATCTCTCCGTACGGCGAACGCGCCATGCCGCCCCGCACCAGCTTGGTCTCGGTCTGCCAGTCTTGCGGTTTCTCGGCCATGATCGGCTCCTGTGCGGGGTCTGAAGCGCTGATGGACCGCCGGTGAAATCCAGGGAAATCAGAATTCCTGCGCGGGGCTTCAGCCGCCGCGCTTGAACGCCTCCCAGGCGAGCGGGTCAAGCATCCGCATGCGCTCAGGGCTGAATCGTCTACGGAACGCCGTTCGCCGGGCCTAACCTTCCGCAAAAGAGCAGGGAGGAAACACCAATGATGCTCACTTTGTTTCGGCTTCTGGGCCTGATCCTGTCGGCGCTCGGCGCGCTCCAGGTCGTCATCTCGTTCATTCCGGCCGCCTATGCGAGCCTTGTTCCGCCGCCGCTGATGCTGGTCGAGGGCTTCGCGCAAGCCGTCGGCCTGCTGGGCCTGGGCGCCACCATCTACCTGCTGGCCGAGATCGCCGCCAAGCGTCCCGCCCGCAGCTACTGAACCCTCCTGGGGGGAGGGGGTCGGCCGGCGCTCGGCGCTGAGGTCTTCAGGTTGCAGGCCTTGCAATCAGCGGCCCCGGCGGCGAGTGTCCGGCCGATGACCCATTCTGCCCAAGGCGGGATTCTGCCCTGCCAGTCCATTGAAGACCTGATCGCCCAGGGCGCCGTCACCTCGGCCACGCCCTTCGATCTCGACCAGGTCCAGCCTGCCAGCCTTGACCTGCGCCTGGGCGCGCGGGTCTGGCGTGTGCGCGCGTCCTTTCTGCCCCGCTATGACCGAACGGTCGCCAGCCGCATCCTTGATGTGGCCATGCACGAGCTCGACCTGACCCGTGGGGCGGTGCTGGAGAAGGGCTGCGTCTATATCGCCGAGCTGCAGGAGCGCCTGGCCCTGCCGCCTGGGATCAGCGCCCGCGCCAATCCGAAGAGCTCCACCGGCCGGGTGGACTGTTTCGTGCGCCTGCTGTCGGACCACCAGCCCGCCTTCGACGATGTCCAGGCCGGCTATCACGGGCCGACCTATGTGGAGATCGCGCCCCAGACCTTCTCGATCCTGGTCCGCACCGGCACGCGGCTGAACCAGCTGCGCCTGAAGACCGGCGAGCCGCCCAAGCTGAAGACCGTGAGCGTCGGGGTGGACCTTTCCGACGGCGTCGCCGGTTTCCGCGCGCGGCGTCATGCCGGCGTGATCGACATGGACCATGTCGACGGCCACGACCCGCGCAACTACTGGGAGCCGCTGATCCCCCGAAACGGCGAGCTGCTGCTGGACCCCGGCGAATTCTACATCCTGGCCTCCAAGGAGGCGATCGAGATCCCGGTGCTGGAAGCCGCCGAGATGACCCCGATCGACCCATCGGTGGGCGAGTTCCGCGTCCACTACGCCGGCTTCTTCGACCCCGGCTTCGGAACGGAAGAAGCCAACGCCGTCGGCTCCCGCGGGGTGCTGGAGGTCCGCAGCCACGAGACACCGTTCCTGCTGGAAGACGGCCAGGTCGTGGCCCGCATGGTCTATGAGCCGCTCACCGCCCGGCCGGCCCGGCTCTACGGCCAGAACGGCAGCCACTACCAGCGCCAGGGCCTGAAGCTCTCCAAGCACTTCCAGCCCTGGGAATAGACGCCGCACCTTTTGCGTGTAGGGTCCTGTCCTGAAGGGGTCCGCCATGCTCGCACTGTTACTCGCGGCCACGATGATGACCGCTGATCCGCCTTTAGCCTCCGCGACCCCGCCGCCGGGCGCCGCGCCTACGGACGTTGCGGTGATCAAGGGACCTGATCCGACCCAGGAGAAGATCTGCAAGGCCGAGAAGCCTGTCGGCTCGCGCCTGCCCAAGCGGGTCTGCAAGACGGCCTATGAGTGGGCGGCTGATCGCGCCGCATCCTTGCGCATGCTGGATCAGATGAACGCCTCGGGTCGCTGGCCCTGAGCCCTCAGCCCGGCACGCTCTCCAGCGTCGGGGTCCCGTCGAGCTCCAGCCGGATGAGGCCCCTGGCGGGCCGGGTGATCCGGACCGGACAGGCCTTCTCATCCAGACGACGCTTCAGAAGGATCAGCCGGGTCTCCAGGTTGTCCTTCAGGTCGGGCAGGCGCAGGGCTGCGTCCAGCCGCACCTCGCGATTGGTGAACTCGGTGCGCCCCTCGGCGGCGTAGAGGCTGAGGAACCGGAACAGCAGGCGGCCCGGCACGCCCTTGATCACATAGGCGTCGTCGATGAACAGGCTGTCGTCGAAGGCGAAGTGCTTGACCCTGAAGTGCTGGCCCGCCGGCATGGCGGCCGGCGCAGGCGGCGGGGCGGCTTCCGCGGCTTGGGCCTCCAGCTCGGCCAGCCTCAGGCTCGCCGCCAGCTGGGCGCCGACCAGGGCGAGGGCGTCCTCGTCCTCGTGGGTGAAGGCGAAGCGCTCCGCGGATTCGGCGAAGATCACCCCGCGCAGCCGACCCTGGCTGACCATGGGGACGGCGATCTGGCTCTGCGGGCGCGCCAGGCCGGGCAGGGGGATGGAGCGGGCGTCGATCTCGGCGGTGGCGCGCACGGCGGCGGCGAAGCGCTCGCCCCGGCTCATGTCGCTCACCCGCACCGGCTTCAGACTGGCCGCGGCGATGCCGATCACGCCCTGGCCCACCTCGACCTGGGAGCCGGCGCCCTGGGCGTCATAGCCCAGGCTGGCCAGGGTGGAGAGCCGCGCCCCGTCGGCGTCCGGGGTCAGGATCATGGCGTGGGCTACGTCGAAGTCCCGGGCCAGGCCGGCCAGGGCCTGCTCGACCATGGCCTCGGCGTCGGCCAGGGCGGCCACCGCCTGGGCCAGGCGCGCGGCGGCGGCCAGCCGTTCGCCGTCAGGCAGGGAGCGGGGCGGCGGTGTGTCGGGGACCTCGTCCGTCAGCCGCGGCACGGCCCGGATCCCCTCGACCCGGAACAGGTCGGCGGTGCGCAGGGCCATGACGCCGTCCATCCCATGCTGGCCGCTGATCGCCTTCAGGTGGCCGGCCATCCGCTCGAAGACCTCGCCGTCGGACAGGGACCCCTCAAAGACCAGCTCCAGCAGGTGTTGGTCGCCGCTCAGACCGTTCACCACCAGCACGCTGGCGCGGCCGGTCGCCCGGATATTGGCCTTGGTCTTGCCGAAGAACTGGTTCGACAGGGCGACGTGCGTGTCGTCCACGTAGTGAACCTGGGACAGGTACGAGATGTTGGGCGCGCCGTCGGCCCCCAGGGTGGCGATGGCGGAAGGGATGACGCCTTCGAAGCAGGGGCGCAGAGCGGCCAGCGACGGGGTCACGCCAGCCTCTCCAGGGGCTGGCCAGCGCCGGGGCCGGGGGTTTGCAGGAACACCGCCTGGGGGGCGAAGCGCAGGCGGACTGGATCGTCGGCGCTTAAGAAGGCGAGGATCTGGTGACGCCGCAGGCCCAGCCCGCACAGCATGGCGAGGACAGCGTCGGCGTAGGCTTTCACACCCAGCCGATCCGTTGCGCTGGCGGGGGCCGTCCATCTCACCACGCCCTTGACCTGGTAAGTCTCGTAGGTCGCGGGCTGCACGAAGGTGGTCGCCACCTTCACGCCGGGGCCAAGCGCCGCCACCGCGTCCGGCCACTGGGCGCGCGAGACGAACATGTCGATTTCGCCGTCTGGCCCGACCTCGGCCCCCAGGCCCCGGGCGATGGCGAGGGCGCCGCCCGCGCTCGCCACGCTGACGAGCATCAGCACCGGCGAGGCGATGAAGTCTCTCAGGTCCTTAGGGATCAGCACGGCGTCCATAGGGTTGTTTTAGGAAGCCGGCCTCGGCCTTAGCAACACTTTAGGATGAGTGGCCGGGCCGCTGCGCCTAGACAGCGCCTCCCTTGAAACCCGCGCCCCAATGAGCGGCGCCGCAGATTGGAGGACGCCATGTCCAACCCCGCCTTTCTCACGGTCGCCGGCGCCCAGCGCTGGGACATCTATGGCCCGGTCCACAAGGGGCTGCGTCTTGCGCACGGCGCCATGATGACCCGCCTGGGCCAGGCCGACTGGTCCGCCGACCAGGGCGATCTGCTCGCCGACCTTGCCGCCCACCTCGCCCTGGGCGCGGCTCACCTGACGCATGAGGAAGACCACATCCACGCCGCGCTGGAGACCCGCGCGCCCGGCGCCGCCCAGGGCCTGGCCGCCCAGCACGGCCACCATCGTAGCCGCTTCACCGACCTGCAACGCGCGATGGACCAGCTGGCCGCCGCGGAGCCCGCCGACCGCGACCGCCTGGGCCGCGCGCTCTACATCACCTTCACCGCCTTCGTGGCGGAAGACTTCGAGCATATGGCCGAGGAAGAGACGGTGGTCTGGCCGCAGCTCTGCGCCCTGTTCACCGACGAGGAGCTGGCGGGGATCGAGATGGCGATCATCGGCGAGCTTACGCCGGAGGAGAACATCGGCTTCATGCGCCTGATGCTGCCGGCCATGAACCCGGCCGAGCGCGCCGGCCTGCTCACCGGCATGAAGGCCAACGCCCCGCCGGAGGCCTTCGCCGCCGTCATCGACCTGGCCGCCCGCCCGACCTTGGCGGCGAACGACTTCGCCGAACTGCAGCGGCTGGGGCTGGTCGCCTGACCTAGAGCCGCTTGTAGTAGAGCCTGGTGCCCACCAGCCCGCCGTGGGGCTTCAGCGCGTAGTCGGGGACTTCGCCCGCATAGATCCAGCCGTGCCGCTCGTAGAGCCCGGATGCTCCGCCCTCGGAGGCGGTGTCCAGGACCAGCAGGGTGCGGCCGGCTTCGCGGGCGATCTGCTCGGCGCGGCTGAGCACCTGGCTGGCGGCGCCCCGACCGCGGTGGGCCAGCGCGGTCATCATCTTGGCGATCTCGCCCCGGTGCGGCTGGTTCGGCGGGCAGTCCAGGTGGAGGGTGACGGTGGAGGCCAGGGTCTCGCCGGCGAAGGCGCCCAGCACCACGCGCTCGCCCCGCGTCGCCGCCTCCAGGGACCGCCGCCAGAAGCCGCGGGCGTCGTCCATCGACAGCGGCGCCATGAAGCTCACCGAACCGCCGCCATCGACGGTCTCCACCAGCAGGGCCGCCAGGGCGTCGAGGTCGGCGAGGGTCAGGGCTCTGATCTCGAACATGGCTCAGCTCCGGGCCAGGGCCACGACATAGGCGGCCGGCGCGGTGGAGGCGTTCTCGAACACCACGTCGCAGGGCGGCCCGAATCCCAGGCCGTCGCCGGCCGCCAGCACGTGGCGGGTTCCGCCCTCCGTGAGGGTCATCTCGCCCTCCAGCACCCAGACCACCTGGCGGATGCGGGCGTAGGACGATGCGGGCATCTCCACCCGACGGCCCGGCGGCATGTCCACCCGGACCAGTTCCACCGGATGGTCCGGCCGCATGAACACCTGGCGGCGCACATAGCCGGTGGCGGGATCGCGCCACAGTGGCTGGTCGGCGGCGCGGCTGACGCGCTCGCCGGCGCCCTCGGCGCGCAGCAGCAGGCCGGCCAGGGTAAGGTCGAAGGCGGCGGCCAGGCGCACCAGCAGGGCGGCGGTGGGGCTGGTCTCGCCCCGCTCGATCTTGCTGATCGCCGCCTTGGAGACGCCGGAGCGCTCGGCGAGGTCGGCCAGGGACCAGCCGCGCGCCTCGCGTTCCAGCCGCAGGCGGACAGCCAGGCGCAGGCCGGCATCATCAACGAAAGTATCCATTCGTCTCTGATAGTAGACGAATGGATCGGCTTCAAGCGGCCTTGGCCGACCCGCGATAGAGGCCCGAGAGGGTGTTCAGCACCGTCAGGGCGGCCGGATCGGCGATGCGGTAGAAGATGGTCTGAGCTGAACGCCGGGTGGCGACCAGGCCCTCGGCCCGCATCTTGGCCAGGTGCTGCGAGGCCGTGGACTGCGCCAGGCCCGCATGCTCGGCCAGGTCGCCCACCGAGGCCTCGCCCTCGATCAACCGGCACAGCAGCAGCAGGCGCTGTTCGCTGGCCAACAGCTTCAACAGCCGCGCAGCCTCGCTGACACAGGCCTGCAGTTCGGCGGCGCTATCGGCGCAGGGTTCTAGGACGATGTTCGCCATGAGTGTCATGTAGCCGCTCCAGCGGGGTCCGCAAGCGGGGGCCGTCCGTCATCGCGCAGGACGATGTAGATGGCCGGAATGACCAGCACGGTCAGCAGGGTCGATGACGCCAGGCCGAACAGCAGGGAGATGGCCAGGCCCTGGAAGATCGGGTCGGTCAGGATCACCGAGGCGCCGATCATCGCCGCCGCCGCCGTCAGCACGATGGGCTTGAAGCGGATGGCGCCGGCGTCCAGCAGCACGTCGCGCAGCGGCCGACCCTCGCCCTGCTGATGGCGGATGAAGTCCACCAGCAGGATGGAGTTGCGCACGATGATCCCAGCCAGGGCGATAAAGCCGATCATCGAGGTGGCGGTGAACGGGGCGTGGAACAGGATGTGGCCGATGACGATGCCGACCAGGGTCAGCGGGATCGGGGTCAGGATGACCAGCGGCAGGCGGAAGCTTTTGAACTGGGCCACCACCAGGACATAGATCCCCAGGATCGCCACCCCGAAGGCCGCGCCCATGTCGCGGAAGGTCACCCAGGTGATCTCCCACTCGCCGTCCCACAGCACCGTCGGCTTGGCCTCCGAGGTCGGCTGGCCATGCATGCGGATGTCGGGCTTCAGGCCGGCGGGCCAGTCGGCCTTCCGGATCGCCTTGTCGACATCCATCATGCCGTAGATCGGGGCCTCATAGGCGCCGGCGAGCTCGCCCATCACCATGTCGATGTCGCGGCCGTCGCGGCGGAAGATGTGGGTGGAGCCCGGCTCGGTAGAGGCGTCCACCACCTCGCCCAGTTCGACCAGTCGGCCGTCCTGGCCGCGGGCCACCGGCAGGGCGGCCAGGCCCTGGCCCCAGGTCCGGGCCGATTGCGGCAGGCGCACGGAGATCTCCAGCGGGTCGCGGTCGGCGCCGCGATGCGCGTAGCCCACCACCTGGCCGCCCAGCGCCGCCCCGATCGAATCGAACACCTCGCGGTCGGCGACGCCCAGGGCCTCCAGCCGCGTGCGGTCTGGGACCAGGCGCAGGGTCGGCTGGGCTTGGGCGTAGCTGTCGTCGACGTCGACGATATAGGGCGTCTGGCGGAAGAAGGCCTTCACCTGTTCGGCGACAGCACGGCGGCTGGCGGCGTCGGGGCCATAGATCTCGGCCAGCAGGGTAGCCATCACCGGCGGGCCGGGCGGCGCCTCAACCACCTTGATCACCGCGCCGGCGGGCAGGGGAACCGCAGCCAGCCTGCGGCGCAGGTCAAGCGCGATGGCGTGGCTGTTGCGGCTGCGCTCGCCCTTGGGCGCCAGCGTCAGGGCCAGGTCCCCCTGGTCTGGCGCGTTGCGCAGATAGTAGTGGCGCACCAGGCCGTTGAAGTTGAACGGCGAGGCCGTGCCGGCATAGGCGTCGATGGCCGTGACCTCGGCGACGCCGCGGGTGACATTGGCCGCCGCCATCAGGGTCCGCTGGGTGTCCTCCAGCGAGGTCCCGCGCGGCATGTTCAGCAGCACCTGCAGCTCGGACTTGTTGTCGAAGGGCAGCAGCTTCACGGTCACCGTCTTGGTGGCGAACATGGCGCAGGCGACCAGGGTGGCGACGCCGACGCCGGCCAGGAAGCGCCAGGCGCTGCGGCGATCCCGGATCACCCGGCCCGCCACCTTGCGATACAGCGCGCCCAGCCTGCCTTCGCCGTGATGATCGCCGCCGCCATGATCCCCAATATGATCGAGAGTCTTGCGGGCGAAGCGGATCATCAGCCAGGGCGCGATGACCACGGCCACGAAGAACGAGAACACCATGGCCGCCGAGGCGTTGACCGGGATCGGCGCCATGTAGGGGCCCATCAGGCCCGAGACGAACAGCATGGGCAGCAGGGCCGAAACCACCGTCAGGGTGGCGACGACGGTGGGGTTGCCCACCTCGGCCACAGCGTCCACGGCGGCGTCCACGCGGCTGCGGCCGTCCCTCATCGCCCAGTGCCGGGCGATGTTCTCGATCATGACGATGGCGTCGTCGACCAGGATGCCGATGGAGAAGATCAGGGCGAACAGGCTGACCCGGTTGATGGTGTAGCCCATGAGGTTCGAGGCGAAGAGGGTCAGCAGGATGGTGGTCGGGATCACCACCGCCGTGACGCCGGCCTCGCGCCAGCCGATGGCGAAGCCGATCAGGATAACGATGGACACCGTCGCCAGGCCCAGGTGCATCAAGAGCTCGTTGGCCTTCTCATTGGCCGTCTCGCCGTAGTCGCGGGTCACCGCCACATCCAGGCTGGCGGGCAGCAGGGTCCCTTTCAGGCCCTCCACCCGTTGCAGGACGGCGTGGGAGACGACGACGGCGTTGGCGCCCTTGCGCTTGGCGATGGCCAGGCTGACGGCGGGGCCTTGCGTCCAGCCCTGGTCGGCGCGGACGGCGCGCCAGGCGCGGGCCTGGTCCTCGCGGGGCGCGGCGACCACATTGGCCACGTCACGCACATAGACCGTCTCGCCCTTGGCGGAGGGCAGGGCGAGCAGCCCGATCTCGGTCGGCGTCGCTAGGGTGCGCCCGGCGGTGACGTCCACCGCCTGGCCGCCGTCGCGCAGGGATCCGGCCGGGAAGGCGCGGTTGGCCTGGCGGATGGTGTCCATCAGCGCGCCAAGGGAGACGCCGTGCTGGGCCAGGCGGGCGGGATCGGGCTCGACCCGCAGCTCCTGCGGCCGGCCGCCGACGAGGAAGGTCAGGCC
Organism: uncultured Phenylobacterium sp.; assembly: GCA_964643835.1. GTDB lineage: Bacteria > Pseudomonadota > Alphaproteobacteria > Caulobacterales > Caulobacteraceae > Phenylobacterium. The sequence goes on from CAZXVO010000035.1 coordinate 18,139, forward strand.
CACATCGTCGACCTTGGCGATCTCGGTGCGCAGCTTGCCGGCCACCTCATAGAGGGCCTGGTCGCTCCACAGGCCTTCCGCGCCGGGCTTGGGCGACAGGGTCAGGACCAGGCTCGGGACGTCGTTGATGCCCCGGGTCTGGACCAGGGGTTCGGGGATCCCGGCGGGGATGCGGTCGTAGTTGGCGCGCAGCTTCTCGTGGATGCGCACGGCCGCGGCGTCGGGGTCCACGCCCACCTTGAAGCGGGCGGTGACCATGACCTTGTTGTCGTCGGCGAAGGTGTAGACGTGCTCGACGTCGTTGACGCTCTTGACGATGGTCTCCAGCGGCTTGCCGACCAGCTCGACCGCGTCGGGCGCGCGAAGGCCCGGCGCGCCGACCATGATGTCGACCATGGGCACGCTGATCTGAGGCTCCTCCTCGCGGGGGATGCTGACCAGGGCGAGCAGGCCCACCGCGATGGCCGCGAGCAGGAACAGCGGCGTCAGCGGCGAGGTGATGGTGGCGCGCGTGAGGCGTCCGGAAATCCCTAGCTTCATTGTGGGGCTCCGGCGGGCGCCAGGACATCGCCCTCATGCAGGCCGGACAGCACCTCCAGCGTGGCCGCGGCAGGGCCGGCGGTGGTCTGGACCGGGGCCTCGGTCACGGCGCCGTCCTTGGCGACCAGGCGCACATAGTCGATGCCGAAGCGGGTGGAGACATAGCGGCGCGGGACCACGATCGCCTGGCGCTCGCCGATGGCGACGCTGGCCCGCACCCGGCGGCCGATCAGGTTGGCGGGCAGGTTCGGTGCGGTCACATCGGCCTTCACCTGGCCGCCGGCGACGGCCGGATAGATCTGGCTGATCTGGCCCTGGGTGGCGGCCCCGCCCAGGTCGGCGGGATCCAGGGTGACGGCTTGGCCGACCTTCAGGGCCACGGCGTCGGCGTCGGGGACCTCGATGCGCACCACCAGGGGGCCGGCGGTGATCTGGGCCAGGCTCTGACCCGGCATGACGACCGAGCCCACGGGGACGCCTGCCGTCAGCACCCGGCCAGCGGCTGGGGCGAGGATCGCGCCCTGGCCGGCCAGTTCGGCGCTGGCCCCTCGCTGAGCGCGGGCGGCGGCCAGGCCGGCCCTCGCGGAGCGGGCCTGGGCCTCGACGGCTTCCAGGCGCGCCTTGGCGTAGACGCCATTGGAGTAGAGGTCCTGCGTCCGGGCCAATTCGGCTTCGGCGCGGGCGGCCTCGGCGGCGGCGGCGTTGACCTGGGCGTCATAGGCGTGGGTCTGCAGGTTCAACCGGTCGTCCTGGACGCGGGCGATGACCTGGCCGGCGCGCACAACGTCGCCCTCCTTGACGGACAGGGAGACCAGCAGGCCGCCGATGCGGCTACGAGCCTCGGCCATGTCGCGAGTGGTCAGGGTTCCCGGCGTCGGCTTCAGGTCCGGCGTAGTCTGGGCGTGAACCACCAGCCGATCCTGGGCGGGCGCACGTTCCACAGCGCGCACGTCGGTTTCATGGGCGCCGCAGCTGGCCAGGGCGGTGGCGGCGAAAAGGGCGATCAGGCTGCGGCGCATGGGGCTCAACCCGGATCGCGCAGGACGCCGGTCGAGGCGTCCACGGAAGCGGTGGGCAGGCCTGCGGCCTTCCAGGCGGCGAGACCACCGGCCAGATGGGCGTCGATCCTGTGGCCGGCCTTCTGACAGCGGTCCACCGCCATGGCCGAGCGCTTTCCGCCGGCGCAACTGAACACGATCAGCTTGTCGCCGGCTTCCGGCAGGGTCGAGGGGTCGAAGGTCGAGAGCGGCAGGTTCAGGGCGCCGTGGATGCGCTCCACCGCGAACTCGGCCGGCTCGCGCACATCGATCAGCAGGATCTTGTGGGCCTTCAGCTCGGCGGCGACCGTCTGGGGCGACAGGTCGCGGGTCTTGGGGCTCGAGAACATGGCCTTCTCCGATGTCTTCAAATTTCGTGATTGCGTATATGCGCAAATATAGATATGTAGTCAAGCCTAGATCGCATCTTGGGGCGAACGGCCCCGAGCGGATGTGACCTGGATCAAGGCCCGAGCGACGGAAGTCCGCGATCGGTGACATGGAGGAGACGCCTCATGGGCAAGCCGCAGATTGTGGTGTTGGGCGCTGGTCTTGGCGGCTCGATCGCCGCCTTCGAAATCAAGGCCGCGGTCGGCGACAAGGCCGACGTCACGGCGGTCTCCAAGGGCGAAGTCTTTCACTTCGTGCCGTCCAATCCCTGGGTCGCGGTGAACTGGCGCAAGCGCAGGGATATCGAGGTGGGCCTGGCGGCCACCTTCAAGCGCAAGGGTGTCGCCTTCAACGGCGCGGGCGCCCGCAAGGTCGATCCCGCCAACAGCCGCCTGGAGCTTGAGGACGGCTCGAGGCTCGCCTACGACTACCTGGTGATCGCCACGGGGCCTGACTTGGCCTTCGACGAAATTCCGGGTCTGGGTCCGCACAACGGCGCCACCCAGTCGATCTGTCATGTCGATCACGCAGAGCGGGCGGCTGAGGCCTTCGAGGCCTTTTGCGCCAATCCGGGACCGATCGTGGTTGGCGCCGTCCAGGGCGCCTCCTGCTTTGGGCCGGCCTACGAATTCGCCATGATCCTGGACACCGAGCTCAAGCGCCGGAAGATCCGCGACAAGGTTCCGATGACCTTCGTCACGTCTGAACCCTATGTCGGCCACCTTGGCCTGGATGGCGTCGGCGACACCAAGGGGCTGCTGGAAAGCGAGATGCGCCAGCGGCACATCAAGTGGATCACCAACGCCCGCGTCACATCTGTCGACCCCGGCCTGATGCATGTGGAGGAGGTCGGCGAGGGCGGCCAGGTCAAGGCGACCCACGACCTGCCCTTTGGCTTTTCCATGATGCTGCCGGCCTTCCGGGGCGTGGAGGCGGTGCGCGGGATCGAGGGCCTGACCAATCCGCGCGGCTTCATCCTGGTGGACAAGCACCAGCGCAACCCGACCTTCCGCAATGTCTTCGCGCTGGGCGTCTGTGTCGCCATCCCGCCCATGGGGCCGACCCCGGTGCCGGTGGGCGTTCCCAAGACCGGCTTCATGATCGAGAGCATGGTCACGGCCATCGCCCACAACCTGGCCGCCATCCTGTCCGGGAAGGAACCTGACGAGGAGGCCACCTGGAACGCCATTTGCCTGGCCGACTTCGGCGACGGCGGCGTCGCCTTCGTGGCCCAGCCGCAGATTCCGCCGCGCAACGTCAACTGGTCAGCCAGCGGCAAGTGGGTTCATCTCGCCAAGGTCGGCTTCGAAAAATACTTTATCGGCAAGGTGAAGCGCGGCGAGAGCGAGCCCTTCTACGAGAAGCTCGCCCTGGACGTCATGGGCGTCCGCAAACTCAAATCCTGATTAAAACCAAGGAGGTCGTCATGACCCTGGATCGTGCTGTCTTCGCCTTCGCCGGTTGCGTCGTCCTGTTGAGCGTCGCCCTGGCCCATTTCGTTCATCCCTGGTGGATCGGCCTGGCCATCTTCGCTGGCCTCAACATGTTCCAGGCCGCCTTCACCGGCTTCTGCCCGGCCGCGATGATCTTCAAGAAGCTGGGCGTCCGCGCGGGGGCGGCCTTCAAGTGAGACGCCTCGCCCTGCTGGGCGCCGGCCTTGCGGCCCTGATGGCCGTCCAGCCGGCGCAGGCCCTGTCCCTCGACGAGGCGGTGGCGCTCGCCCGCAAGACCAATCCGGACCTTGCCCAGGCCCGGGCCCAGTCGGACCTGGCCGTCGCCAAGCTCTCCGAAGCCCAGGCGCAGCGCCTGCCCAGTCTCACCCTCAGCGGCGAGACCGGCCAGGGCTCCATCGACCTCGGCGGCTTCTTCGGGTTCGGCAAGGCCGACGTCTCACCGCGCGCGGCCCAGGTCGAACTGCGCGCGCCGCTCTTCACCGGCGGAGCGGTGTCCGCCGCCATCGCCGCCGCCCGCGCCGAGCGCGAGGCCGCCGCCCAGTCCGCCTCCGGCGCCGCGGCGGCCCTCGAGGTCCGGGTGGCCGAGGCCTATGCCGGCGTCCAGGCCGCCGACCGATTGCTGGACCTGGCCCGTCTGGGCGCCGCCCCCACCCCCGAAAACCATAGCCAGGCCCCCCAGCGCATCGACAAGGGCGAGGTCGCCCCCACCGCAGTCGATAAGGCC
>CAZXVO010000035.1:22469-24451 GCA_964643835.1 uncultured Phenylobacterium sp.
CGTCTGGGCGACGCCCAGACCGCCGAAATCCTTCGCCAGGCCCGCCTGCGCTTCGACAAGGGCGAGGTCGCCCGAACCGATGTCGATCAGGCCGCCGCCCGCCAGGCCGAGGCCCGCGCCGACCTGGCCCGCGCCACCGGCGAGGTCGCCCGTGCTCGCGCTCACTTCCAGGCGGTGGTCGGTGTCGCGCCGGACTCCCTTGAGCCCGTCCAGGCGCCCGCGGCTGTCGCTGCGACGCTTGAGGACGCCCAGGCCCAGGCCGAGCGCTCCAGCCCGCAGCTCCGCGCCGCCGAGGCCCACCTGCGCGCCGCCGAGGCCGGGGTTCGGATGGCTGAGGCCGAGCGCCTGCCCAGCGTCGCCCTCACCGCGGCCGGCTCCAGCGTCGAGGACAAGTTCTTTCCCGGCTACAAGGCCGACGGCTATTCCGTGGGCGTGCAAGGGCGCTGGACCTTGTTCGCCGGCGGCGCGATCAACGCCCGCGTGGCCCAGGCCCAGGCCGTCGCGCGCGCCGCCCGGGCCGGTCGCGACGCCGCCCGCGAGAGTCTGCGCGAAGGGGTCATCGCCGCCTGGGCCGAGCTGGAGACCGCGCGCCTGATGCTGAGCGCTTCACGCGACCGCGCCACCGCCGCCGCCTCGGCCCTCGACAGTGTCCGCAACGAGGTGCGCGTGGGCCAGAAGCCCACCCTCGACCTGCTCAACGCCGAACGCGACCGCCTCGCCGCCGAGGCCGCCGTCATCCTCGGGGAGGGCAGGGTGGTCGCCGCGGCCAGCCGCCTGACCGGTCTGATCCGGGGCGGCTGAGCCGCCTCGTTCCTGCTTGATCTGCGCCGGTCCGCCGGCGCGGGTCCGTTCCCGCCTCGCCGCCCCACGTCCCCCCTGACGCCGGCGGCGGGGCGGGGACGTCAATTCAGGCGACCGCCATCTCCGCGTCCGCCTTGGGCAGGCCGGCCTTGGCTAGCATCCGGGCCTGGGTGGCGCGGCTCTGGTAGAGGAAGGTGGCGGGCAGGCCGAGCCGGACACTGGCCTGGCACGGCGGGCTCTCCAGGTCCGGGGTGCGTTCGGCGACGGCGCCGGCGGCGCGCAGGGCCAGCTTGTCGAACAGGGTCAGGTCGTAGTCGCGGCCCAGCTGCAGGCGGTCGTGCACCAGGGGCGGCAGCAGCGAGACCGAGGCCCGCGCCAGGGCCCGGTGCAGGGCCTTGGGCGCGCCCGGCGCGGCCTGGCCGGACTGGATGATGTCCAGGAACTCGCCGACGATGGGGTGCGGCTCGAACCGCGGCGCCAGCGCCTCCATCATCGCCATGAAGTCGGCAGTCGAGGTCGGCGAATGCTGCACGCCATAGAGCTTGGCCACCGGCGCGCCCTCGCGCCAGAACCGGGCCTGGTCGGCCTCGGACACCTTGGCGACGAAGCGGTCATAGGCGTTCAGGAACCCATAGGCCGCGGTGGCGCTGACCCAATCCAGCAGCTCCGGGTCCAGGGCCTTATAGGCCTCGCCCTTGGGCGTCTCGCCCTGGACGCGGGCGTGCATGTTGCTGACGCCCTGGATCACCCGCCGGGCCGCGGCCTGCGGTCCATAGACCCCGACCATGGCCGCCACGCCGGTGCGCTTGGAGCGGCCGATGGGGTCGACCTTGTAGGTCGAGTGATCCCAGACCCCGGAGCGGATCCGCGCGTCGGCGAACTCCAGCAGCACCGCCGCCACCCCGCCGACGGCCAGGGCGATGGGGTTCTTGTAGATGCGCCAATGGACACTGTCCGGCCCCAGGAAGGCCGGCGCGCCGGCCGGGTTCGCATAGTCCAGCGTCCAGCCCAGATAGGAGGTCATCTCGTTCATGGGGATCAGCCTCCGTCCGCAGCCCACCGGACGCAACCTATGAATTCCGATAGGGCTCACGCCCTCTCCCCGCATGCGGGGACCGTTGCGAAGCGCCTCTTCTCCAGACCGTCATGGCCGGGCTTGTCCCGGCCACCCATACGCGCCT
>CAZXVO010000036.1:0-21131 GCA_964643835.1 uncultured Phenylobacterium sp.
CTTAGAAGGCGGATGCTCTATCCATCTGAGCTAAGGGCGCCCTTAGGGTCTCTTTGGGGACCTCAGTGGGTCCAGGGCTGCTTGCGGCCGAAGGCGAAGTTGTCGGCGTAAGCCTTGAGGATGCGCTTCTGGTCCTTCGGCTGGGTCAGCTGGAAGGCGATGCCGTGCTTCTGGGCGTAGGCGACGGCCTCGTCGCTGGTGTCGAAAGACAGGCGGACCTGGCCGTCGGTGTCCGTCGTCTGGGTCCAGCCCATCAGGGCGTCAGGACGGCGGGCCGAGGCCGGGGCGAACTCCAGCACCCAGTCCTTCATCTTGGCTCTGCCCGACTGCATGGCGTTCTTGGCCGGACGATAGATGCGCGCGAGCATGGTCTTCCTCTTGGTCCCGTTTCGGCGTGGTCGGGGCGGCGTGATTCGAACACGCGACCCTCTGCTCCCAAAGCAGATGCGCTACCAGGCTGCGCTACGCCCCGACAGAGCGCCGATCGCGCCTGCGATATAAGGCTTTGGGCGTTCCCGCAATGACCGCTACGCCGCAGAGGCGAGGCCTCTCGACGATAGGGAGTCTTCCGGGGCATTGTTCCGCACCTGGAGAAGCGTCGATGAAGTCACCTTTCAAGGCCAAGTCGTCGCGCAGGCGGCGCATGGAGGCCCGTCGGCGCGCAGAACTGCTCGACCGCTATGGGGAACAGATTCAGTTGGCGATGATCGGCGGCGGGATCATCCTGGTGGCCTTGGTGGTCATCAAGCTGGTGATCCGCTGAGCCTTCGGGCTCAAGTCTTTTTGTGCATGAGCTTGAAGACGCCCGAGGCGCGCACGACATCGTGGCCGCCCACATAGGCGCGGCCCTCAACGAAGGCGATGTCCTTCGTGGCGCGAGTGCAGCGCGCCTCACCCATCACCCACTCCCCCACCCGCGCCATGTGCAGGAAGTCCACCGAGAGGTGGATGGTCACGCCGGTCTTGCGGGTCTCGCGGTACTGGGCGTTGGCCAGGAGGCCGTCCATGAAGGCGGTCAGCATGCCACCGTGCACCAGGCCGATGCCGTTGGCGTGGCGCGGCAGGGCGAAGAAGGCCTGCTCGGTGAACTCGCCCGGATGCTCGCGGTGGAAATAGGGGCCGTTATGGGTGGAAAACGCGCCGCGGCCGCTCGAGCGTATGAAGCCCTCGGGCGGGGTGGGAATCTGGTCGTCCTGGGCCGTCACGGGGCCTCCTTGGGGCCCGTCAGGCCGATTTCATACAGGTGGGGCCAGTTTTTGCCGGTGACGAACAGGCGGTCCTTGGCGGCGTCATAGGCGATGCCGTTGGCCACCGCATCCGGCCCCAGGCCCATACGGACCTCCGGCAGGTTTGAAAGATCGATCCAGCCCTTCACCCGGCCAGTGGCCGGGTCAATGCGGGCGATGCGGTGGGTCAGCCAGATATTGGCCAGGACCTCGCCCTTCACCCACTCAAGCTCATTGAGATTGCGCACCGGCTGGCCATCAGCGGTGACCTTCACCCGGCCGGTCTCCTTCAAGGTGCGGGGATCCAGAAACCTGAGCCACGGCGTGCCGTCGCTCATGATCAGGCGTTTGCCGTCCTGGGTCAGGGACCAGCCCTCGCCCAGATAGCGGAAGCTGCCCTTGCGGGTCAGGGTCTTCCGGTCCCAGCGGAAGCCGACACCGTCGCGCCAGGTCAGGCTGATCAGGTCGTCGCCCCAGTTGACGATCCCCTCCCCGAACAGGTCCGGGTCGATGGCCTGGGACTGGAGCACGGCGCCATCGGCCAGGCGGACCCGGCGAATGTCGGAGCGGCCCTCAAGGCCGGTGCTCTCATAGATGTCGCCGTCCAGATAGATCAGACCCTCGGTGAAGGCGCCGACATCATGAGGATAGGCCGCGCGCACCTGCACCCCCTGGACGGGGATCGCGCCCGCCGGCGGATCGGCCGAGGCCGGCGCGCCACAGGCGGCCAGCCCCAGGGCCAGGAGCGGGGCGAGACAAAAGCGGATCAGCGGGGCGCGCAAGCCAGTCTCCGGAGCAAGCAGGCTCCTGGTTTGGGCAAGCTTTGCGACCTAGGCAAGGCCCGACAGAGGCTCAGGCGTAGCCGGAGGACTCGATCTCGGCCACCACCAGGCCCTTGGGGCCCTCGGCGAACCGCACCATCACGTCATCGCCCGGCTGGAGATCCTCCAGGCCCGAGCGGCGCAGGGTCTCGATGTGGACGAAAATGTCACCCGGCTCGCCATCGCGGACCACGAACCCATAGCCCTTGGCGCGGTTGAACCACTTGACCTTGGCGCGTTCCAAGGGGCCGCGGGGCGCCGGCGGACGGCGGGGGCCACGGGCCTGAAAGCCTCCGCCCTGGCGATCGAAATGCCCGCCACCTCCGCCATGGCGGTCGAAGCTGTCGCGATCCCGGCGGAAATGGCCCTCGTCCTGACGCCGACGATCGCTGGGTGGAGAGGCGGAACTTTCATCGAGGTTGACCACCTCGGAAACCTGCCAGCCCTTGGGCCGACGCACGACATCACAGACGATCACGGCCCCTTCGAGCGCGCTCTCGCGCCCGGCGTTCCGCAGTGAAGTCACATGCAGCAGAACGTCCTTGAGATCCGTCTGGCCCGGATCGTCCGGAACAATGAATCCATAGCCCTTACCGGCGTCGAACCATTTGATTCGACCACTGATCCGCACCGCGCTCCCGTGCGAATCGACTCCCTCGTATTCGTAACCAGACATTTGCCCCTCTGGCCCGGTCTCCCCCGATCCTTTCGGATAATGGCCAACTATAACACTGTTCTCGTATCAGGAGAGCCGTCAATGGGGGATTTTAACCTTGCGCACGCCCAGCGTGTGCTTCTCTAGCCATGCGAGCGCTATGGCGCTCGGATCGGGCCAAAGACTTTCAAGATGATCGAAGCGTCTTCACCTGTAAGGGGAAGTCTCCGCGAGCATGGCGCCAAGATGGGGGAGGTCTTGAGCGCCACGCCTGGCAGTCCCTAGGGGAGTCGAACCCCTCTCTCCAGGTTGAAAACCTGGCGTCCTAACCGATAGACGAAGGGACCGCGTCGGCGAAGGAGGCGCTGTATATCCGCCTCCATCGGGGTGTGCAAGCGCCGATCAGGAGATTTGTCGACGAAGATCGGCGACGTCCTCGATCTCCAGTTCTACGGCCCGGCGACCCTGCCAATCATCAGGCTTCAGCCGCCCGGCCACGTGCAGTCCGCCGCCCTCGGCGAGCAGGCGGCGACCGATCTCAGTGTCCTCGGCGCGCCAGGCTACGGCCTTCAGCTTGCCGCCCGATCGGTCGGTCAGGGTCACGCGGACATGGCCCCCGCGCAGCGCCATGGCGCGCTCGACCCGCACGTCCGCCAGAGCGAACAGCGGCTCGACATTGCCGGGCCCGAAGGGCGCCAGCCGCTGGAAGTCCTCGTACAGCGCCCGGTCGGCGCCGGCGGTCGTCACCAGGGCGTCGATGTCCAGGGCGTCGGCCTCGGCGGCCTCGCGCGCCTCCTCGGCCATCTGGGCGCACAGGAAGTCGCGAAGCTCTGGGATGGTGTCTGGGCGGACGGACAGGCCGGCGGCCATGGCGTGACCGCCCCCGGCCAGCAGCAGGCCCGCCTCATAGGCCGCCTGGACCGCCCGGCCCAGATTGACTCCCGGCTGGGAGCGGCCCGAGCCCTTGCCGATATTGCCCGGCCGGTCGATGCCGACGACGATGACCGGCTTGCGATAGCGTTCGCGCAGGCGACCGGCGACGATCCCGATGACGCCGGGGTGCCAGCCATCGGCCGCCACCAGGAGCATGGGCGCGTCGGCCTGGTTGCTCTCATGCTCGATCAGGCGGATCGCCGCCTCCATCACCTCGCGCTCGACCTCCTTGCGCGAGGCGTTCAGCCCGTCGAGTTCGGCCGCCAGGGCCTCGGCCTCCAGCGGATCGTCGGTGGACAGCAGGCGGGCCCCGAGATCGGCGCGGCCGATCCGCCCTCCGGCGTTGATTCGAGGCCCGAGGATGAAGCCGGCGTGGAACACCGTCGCTGGCCCCTGCCCCTTGGCCACGTCCAGCAGCGCCTTCAGCCCCGGATTGCGCCAGGCCGACATGGTCCTGAGGCCCAGGGTCGCCAGGGCCCTGTTGAAGCCGCAGAGCTCGGTGACGTCGCAGATCGCGCCCATGGCGGCCAGGTCGAGCCACTGCTTCAGGTCCGGCTCCGGGCGGCCCTGGAACATGCCCCGGCGGCGCGCCTCGCGATTGAGGGCGGCCAGCAGGACGAAGGTGACGCCTGCGGCGGCCAGCCGGCCCTGTCCCGAGGTGTCGTCGGGGCGATTGGGGTTCACCAGGGCCGAGGCGGCCGGCATCTCGCCGTCCCGCATCAGGTGGTGGTCGATGACCACGACCTCCAGGCCGATCTCGGCGGCGGTGGCGATGGCGTCATAGGCGGCGGCGCCGCAGTCGACGGTGACCACCAGCTCGGCCCCCTCCTCCCGCAATCGGCGGAAGGCGGCGGGCGACGGGCCATAGCCCTCGGTGATGCGGTCGGGAACGTAGATGGGCAGGTCCTTGCCCATGGCGCGCATCCAGCGCACCAGTTGGGCGGCGCTGGAGGCGCCATCCACGTCATAGTCGGCGAACACCACCATCGGCCGGTCACGCTCGACCGCGTCGATCAGGATCGAGGCCGCACGATCCATGTCCTGGAAGCTCGAGGGATCCGGGAACAGGGCCTTCAGGGTCGGGTTGAGGAAGGTCTCCCCCGCCTCGGCCTCCACGCGTCGGGAGGCCAGGGCGCGGGCCAGAGGTTCCGACAGGCCCAGGCCCATCTGGTGGCGTCGAACCAGGTCAGGCTCGGCCGGACGCGCCCGCCAGGGCCGTCCCGTCAAGGAACGGGAGACGCCCAGATAGCCCGCTTGTGTCGAGCCATCCGCCATGGGGTCAGACCGGACGCTTCATCCGGACTTCGCGCACCTCACGGGTGGACGAATTCATCACCAGGGTGTGGGTGTGGACGAAGCCGTCCTTGAACGACACGCCGTCCAGCAGGGCGCCGTTGGTGACGCCGGTAGCCGCGAAGATGGCGTCGGCGCGGACCATCTCGTGCAGGTCGTACTTCTTGTCGAAGTCGGTGATCCCGACGCGGGCGGCGCGGGCGCGCTCGTCGGCGTTACGGAACACCAGGCGGCCCTGGAACTGGCCGCCGACGCACTTCAGCGCCGCGCAGGCGAGCACGCCCTCAGGCGCGCCGCCCTGGCCGATATAGAGGTCAACGCCAGTGGACGGGTCGGCGGTGTTCATCACTCCGGCCACGTCTCCATCGGTGATCAGCTGCACGCGGGCGCCGACCGAGCGGACCGAGGCGATGATGTCGGCGTGGCGCGGACGGTCGAGGATGCAGACGGTGATCGTCTCCGGTGACACGCCCTTGGAGTCGGCCAGCGCCTTGACGTTGTCGGCCGGCGACTTGTCCAGGTCGATCACCCCTGCTGGATAGCCCGGCCCGCAGGCGATCTTGTCCATATAGGTGTCCGGCGCGTTCAGCAGGGTGCCCTTCGGCGCCCAGGCCATGACGGCCAGGGCGTTGGCCATGGCCTTGGCGGTCAGGGTCGTGCCTTCCAGCGGGTCCAGGGCGATGTCGATGGCGGCGCCCTTCCCCAGGCCCACCTTCTCGCCGATGTAGAGCATGGGCGCCTCGTCGCGCTCGCCCTCGCCGATGACGATCTCGCCGTTGATGGCCAGGCTGTTCAGGGCCGTGCGCATGGCGTCGACGGCGGCCTGGTCGGCGGCGATCTCATCGCCACGACCGACGAGCTTCCAGGCGGCGATGGCGGCGGCTTCCGTGACTCGGCCCGCGTCCAGAATCAGTCCGCGATCCAGAATCTCAGAACTCATCCGCAACTCTCCCGCCTGTGGCCGGCTTAGCCGGACAGTATCCGTGGATTCTTAGATGCGCGCGATGCGCAGAAGACGAGGCCTATCCAGAACCGAAGACAGATTCGCGATGCGGTCTATGGCCGCTGTCAGCACGGATTCCGCGACGGCGTGGGTCGTCAGGACGATCGGCACACCCTCTGAATTCTCCACGGGCTTCTGCAGGAAGCTTTCGATAGAGACGCCAGCCTCGGCCAGGGTTTCCGAAACCGCGGCGATGACGCCGGGCTCGTCCTTGACCAGGAACCGCAGATAGGCCCGGCTCATGGACTTGGACGGATCTACCGGCGTGAAGGGCCGAAGGGTCGTGGCCGGACGCTGGAAGACGGGCCGAACGGCGCCGGTCATCACGTCGGCGATGTCGGCGGCCACGGCGGCGGCGGTCGGGCCGGCGCCCGCGCCGGGACCCTGGACGAAGATGCGTCCGATGCGCTGGCTCTCGATGAACAGGGCGTTGAGCGCCCCGCCCGCCTGGGCAAGAGGGTGGCTCAGCGGGGCGAGCGAGGGATGCACGCGCACCAGCACGCCGTCCGCCGACCGGTCGGCCGAGGCCACCAGCTTGACCCGATAGCCCAGGTCGCGGGCCATCTTGATGTCCAGCAGCTCGATCTGGTCGATGCCCTCGATCTCGGCGGCGGCGAAGTTGGGCGTGCAGCCGAAGGCCAGGGCGGCCAGTAGAGTGATCTTGTGGGCGGCGTCAAACCCGCCGACGTCCATGGTCGGATCAGCCTCGGCGTAGCCCAGGCGCTGGGCCTCGGCGAGGACCTCGGCGAAGGGCCGGCCGCCCTGCTCCATCTCGGTCAGGATGTAGTTGCAGGTGCCGTTGAGGATGCCGGCGACGCTGTTGACGTCGTCGCCTACCAGGGCCTCGCGCATCATCTTCACGGCCGGCACGCCGCCCATGACCGCGGCTTCGAACACCAGCGGCGCGCCATTGGCTTCGGCCAGCACCGCCAGCTCGGCGCCATGCTCGGCCAAGAGGGCCTTGTTGGCGGTGACGACCGGCTTGCCGAGCTTGAGCGCCGCCTCGACCGCAGCCTTGGCCGGGCCGTCCGAGCCGCCGATCAGTTCGACGAAGACGTCGTTGTCCGGCGAGGTGGCCAGGGCCACCGGATCGTCGAACCAGGGCAGGCTGGAGATATCGAACGGGCGCGGGCGCGACCGCGACCGGGCCGAGACGCCGGTCACCACGGCGCGGCCGCCGGCCGGCGCGAAGTCCGGCCGGTCCGCCAGGAAGGTCAGCAGGCCCGCGCCGACCGTACCCAGGCCCGCAACGCCGATACGCCAGGTCTTCTCACTCATTGCGCCGCCAGGGTGTTGTGATGCCGCGACAGGATGTCGTCGGCGTTGGCCAGGAACTTCTTCACATTGCGCGCCGCCTGGCGAATGCGGTGCTCGTTCTCCACGAGCCCGACCCGCACGAAGCCTTCGCCATACTCGCCGAAGCCGACGCCCGGCGCCACGGCCACGCCGGCCTCTTCGATCAGCAGCTTGGAGAACAGCAGCGAGCCGGCTTCCTTGAACTGCTCGGGCACCGGGGCCCAGGCGAACATTGAGGCGGGCGGCGCAGGGATGTCCCAGCCGGCGCGTTTCATGGATTCCACCAGGGTGTCGCGGCGGCTCTTATAGATGGCGCGGATCTCGTCCACGCAATCCTGCGGACCGTTCAGCGCGGTGGCCGCGGCCACCTGGATCGGGGTGTAGGCGCCGTAGTCCAGATAGGACTTCACCCGCGCCAGGGCGGCGCAGATCCGGTCATTGCCGACCACCATGCCGACCCGCCAGCCAGCCATGGCGTAGGTCTTCGACAGCGAATTGACCTCGACGGCGATGTCCTTGGCGCCTTCGACCTGCAGGATCGAGGGCGGCGGGTTGTCGTCGAAATAGATCTCGGAATAGGCGATGTCGGAAATGACCAGCAGGTCGTGCTTCTTCGCCAGCGCCACCACGTCCTTGTAGAAATCCACGTCCACGCACTGCGCGGTCGGGTTGGACGGATAGGAGACGATCAGCACGCTGGGCGCCGGGCTCGAGTGGCGCATCGCGGCGCTGACGCCCGACAGATAGGCCTCAGGGCTCTCGGCCGGCACGTGGCGGATCACCCCGCCGGCCATGATGAAGCCGTAGGCGTGGATCGGATAGGCCGGGTTCGGGCACAGGATCACGTCGCCGGGGGCGGTCAGGGCCTGGGCGAGGTTGGCGAACCCTTCCTTGGAGCCCAGGGTGGCGATCACCTCGGTGTCCGGGTTCAGAGTCACGCCGAACCGACGCTGGTAGTAGCCGGCCATCGCCCGACGCAGGCCGACAATGCCCTTGGAAGCCGAGTAGCGCCCGGCCTTAGGATCCTTGGCGGTCTCGATCAGCTTGTCGACGATGTGCTTGGGCGTCGGCATGTCGGGATTGCCCATGCCGAAGTCGATGATGTCGATGCCCTGGCCGCGCAGGCGAGCCTTGATGCGGTTCACCTCCTCAAGGACGTAGGGCGGGAGGCGTTTGATGCGGTGGAATTCGGGGGTCATTTTAAGCTCATGCCGCGGCGTCCGCGGCTCTACGGGAGCTGAGGTCGCGCATGGATAGCCCCCGACCGGGGACCAGCCAAGCAGGTTCAATGGAAATTGCGCCTCCGCAGGCCCCTTTTATTTCTTGGGCGGCGGAGGCGGTGTAGCTCGCTGCCGAGCCTGCTTGGCGAACGCCTCCGTTGCAGCCGTTGTCGAGTCGGGGCCATCGACCCCAGGACCGGCGGCGGCCAGGGCCCGCGCCGCGAAGCTGTCCGTGGCCGAAAGCGTCCAGGTGCTCGGGGCCGTAGCGGAGGCCAGCGCCGCGCCGTCCCCCTCAACCTCGGCCGCGGCCTTGCCCCAGGCGCGGTCCGGCCGCACGTCGGCGGGCGGCGGCGGGATATCGGCGAAGGTCGGATAGGTCTTGGCCGCACTGGCCAGGGTGGAGATTTCGGCAGACGCCGCCGAGGCCTTGTCAAGGCCGGCCGGCGCAAACGGGCCGGACGCGCATCCCGCGACGCCCGCGGCGGCGGACAGGCAGCCGAGCGCCACACCGACGCGCAGCGCGCGGCGCGTCAGGCGGTTCGTCACGAAAAGTCGAAGCGATGCGTTCATTTCACTCCAGGTCTTATGCCATGATCGGTTTCGGCGAAAGAGCGCGGAGACCAATGCGCCTCGTCAATGGGAGAGCACGTCCATGAGCGATCAGTCGGCCGGCAAATCGAAGCGCAGCGGCAAGGGGCGAAAGTCCAAGTCGGGCGAAGCTCAAATCACGTCCGTCGGGGCCAAGCCCGCTGAGGCTAAGGTCAAGAAGTCCGCGACCGCGAAGTCCGCGGCCAAGCCTGAGGCGCCGAAGAAGAAGGCCGCCAAGGCGGCTGAACCGCAGGCCGCCGCCCCTCCGCCTCCCCGGCCGGAAGCGCCCAAGTTCCAAGCCCCGCCAGGGCTTGATCCGTCGAGCCTGACGGCGGAACAGCGCGCCGCGCTGGAGAAGCTGTCGACCAACCTGGCCCGCGCCGCCCTCACCGCCCAGGGCGCGATCGCCGAGGCGGCGCTGCGCAATGCGGACCGTCCGGCCGCCCTGTCCCCCGACCCGATGCATGTGGGCCCTGCCCTGACCGATGTCATGGGGCGGCTGGCGGCCCAGCCTGATCGGATGGTCCGCGCCCAGGCCGACCTGTTCCAGCGCTATATGGAGCTGTGGCAGTCCGCCGCGCGCCGGGCGATGGGCGAGACTGTCGATCCCGTCGTGACGCCCGCCAAGGGTGACAAGCGATTCGCCGATCCCGACTGGAGCGAGAACCCCGTCTTTGACGTGATCAAGCAGTCCTACCTGGTCACCTCGAACTGGCTGAATGGCCTGGTGTCGGACGTGACCGACGTCGAGCCGATGGCAAAGCGCCGGGTCGAGTTCTTCATGAAGATGCTCACCGACGCCTTCTCGCCATCGAACTTCCTGGTCTCCAACCCCGCGGCCCTGCGCGAGGCGATGGCGACCCACGGGGAGTCCCTCCTGCGAGGCATGGAGAACTTCGCCGAGGATCTGGAGCGCGGCGGCGGCAAGCTGGCCATCAGCCAGACCGACTACGAGATGTTCAAGATCGGCGAGAACGTCGCCACGGCGCCGGGCAAGGTCGTCTTCCAGAACGACATCCTGCAGCTATTGCAGTTCGAGCCGACCACGCCGCAGGTCCACCAGATCCCGCTGCTGATCTTCCCGCCCTGGATCAACAAGTTCTACATCCTGGACCTGCGCCCCGAGAACTCGATGATCCGCTGGCTGTGCGACCAGGGGATCACGGTCTTCGTCGCCTCCTGGGTCAATCCGAACGTCGAACTCGCGACCAAGACCTTCGAAGACTACATGCGCGAAGGCATCTACGAGGCCTCTGCAGCGGTGATGAAGCAGGCCGACGTCGATCGGGTGAACACCGTCGGCTACTGCATCGGCGGCACGCTGTTGTCGGCGACCCTGGCCCACATGGCGGCCCGGGGCGACACCCGGATCAATTCGGCGACCTTCTTCGCGGCCCAGCAGGACTTCGCCGAGGCCGGCGACCTGCTGCTGTTCACAAATGAGGAGTGGCTGAAGGACCTGGAGCAGCGGATGGACGCCGGCGGCGGCGTGCTGCCCGGCAAGGACATGGCCGACACCTTCAATGTTCTGCGCTCCAATGACCTGATCTGGTCGTTCTTCGTGAACAACTACCTGATGGGCAAGGAGCCGAAGCCCTTCGACCTGTTGTTCTGGAACTCCGACCAGACGCGGATGCCCAAGACCCTGCACCTGTTCTATCTGCGCAAGTTCTATGGCGAGAACGCCTTGGCCAAGGGCGAGCTGGTCCTGGACAACGTGCGCCTCGACCTCGGCCAGGTGAAGACGCCGGTCTATGTGCAGTCCTCGAAGGAAGACCACATCGCCCCGGCCCGCTCGGTGTATCGCGGCGCAAAACTGTTCGGTGGCCCGGTGACCTTCATGATGTCGGGCTCGGGCCACATCGCCGGGGTGATCAACGCTCCCGTCGCCCAGAAGTACCAGCACTGGACCAATTCCGAGCTGCCGCCGACCGTGGAGGAATGGATGGCCGGGGCCAAGGAGACGCCCGGGTCCTGGTGGCCGAACTGGGCTGAGTGGCTGAAGGCCAAGTCTGGGCCGATGGTGCCGGCTCGAGATCCTGCCAAGGGCCCCCTGCCCCCGCTGGAAGACGCGCCGGGCAGCTATGTGAAGGTGGTGTCCTAGGCCTGGTTCTGGCGCGGCAGGGTCTTGAGCCGCAGCAGCACGACCAAGGCCCCTATCGGGGGGGCGAAATGGAAGATCCAAGGCGCCAGCGGAGACTGGCCCTTGGTCGCCGCGACGCCGAACAGGTTGACCGCCTGCCACTGGGCGCCAAGCGCGCCGGTCGTCCAGTTGATCCAGACCGTGCCGACGCCAACAAAGGCTCCCAGCACCCACCACCATTTGAACTTGAGGCCGGGGCTGCGCGCCGCGGCGACCGCGGTCAGGACCATCATCACCGGCGAGCCCACAAGCCCCACCAGGAAGGCCAGGTGGACGAGGCCCTTGCCCGGCGAGAGGAAGGTATTCGCCTTGATCGCCGCCGGGGTCACCGGCTGGGCCGTGATGGCGACCACGCGATAGAGCTTCACTTCCCGGAACGGATCCTTGCCGGTCAGCTTCTGGCCACGATCATAGACCCGCTTGGTGCCGGCCAGCTCGACGGTGAGGTCCACTGCCACCTCGCGGCCGGAGAAGCCGTAGAGATAGCGCAGGGTGCTGAGCTCGGCGCGCGTCTCACGCCCCAGGAGCGGCGGGCGGGTGCGTTCAGACTCGATCAGCTTGATGCGCCACGGCGGTTCCTTTGGGAACAGGTCGCGGACCAGGACGATCTTGGGCGCGTGGTCCGGATCGGCCATGAAGCCGTCGCTGAGCGCAGGGTCGATGGCTGGCCAGTCGTCGCGTTGGACAGCGTCGATGAAGCGGCGGCCCAGCCGGTCGGCGTCAGGTTCGGCCTGCAGCTTGCTGCAGGCCGCCAGGACCAGGGCCAGGCCCAGCACGACCGCGATTCTGCCTAGCACCCTGCCCAAGCCGGCCTCCGCCTGAATTCTGGCGGAACCTAGTGGCGCCGGGGACGTGGGGCAATGTTTCAGGGGTCTTGGATCGCCCGCCAGTCGCCGACCACCTCCAGGCCCTCGCGCTCGATCTCAAGCCAGCACCCGCCGCCCGGATGAGCGGGCTTGATCTCCTCGCCGATTGGAACGCCCGTCAGCGCGGCGGCCAGCAGGCGACCGACGCCGCCATGCGACACCACAAGCACGTCGCGGCCGGGGTCTTCAGCAGCGCTCAGCCCTTGGATCGCCGAGACGATGCGCGTCTGGGCCGCCCTGGCCGTCTCCCAGCCCAGCACGCTCTCATCCGGCTGACCGAAGAACTGGTCCACAATATCCCAGAACCTCGGCGGCGGCACATAGCCCGTGGAGGATCGGTCATTCTCGCCCAGGTCCGGATCGACCCTGTGCGGCAGGCCCAGCCGTTCGGCGACGATCCGGGCTCCGTCGAGCGCCTTCTGCTCGTCCGACGAATAGACGGCGGTGAGGTCCCAGCCATGGAAGCCCTTGGCGAACTGCTCCATCCGCCATCGACCGATCGTCGACAGCGGCCACTGGGGAACCGGCACAGTGGGGTCGATGATCACCTCGGGGTGGGTCAGAAAGATCAGCCTGGACATCACGGCAAGTTGGGTCAGGCGGGGATGAACTTCAACGCCAGGCCGTTGTTGCAGTAGCGCAGGCCGGTGGGCCGGGGGCCGTCATTGAACACGTGGCCTTGGTGGCCCAGGCACTGGGCGCAGTGATACTCCGTGCGCGGGACGCCGATCTTGAAGTCGGTCTTCGTGCCCAAGGCGCCGGGAAGGGCGCGGTAGAAGCTCGGCCAGCCGGTGCCGCTCTCGTACTTCCAATCGGACTTGAACAGCGGCAGGCCGCAGCCGAGGCAGGCGAAGACACCCTTGCGATGCTCTTTCAGGAGCGGGCTCGTACCCGCGCGTTCCGTCGCCTCGCGGCGCAGCACCTGATAGCTGTCCCCGTCCAACCGCTTGCGCCAGTCAGCATCGGCGATCCTGCGCCAGGGCGAGGACGCATAGGCGTCGGCGGCCAGGGCCTCGGCTGAGGTCAGGGCCGCAAGAGCGAAGGCGGTGGCCCCCAGCAGACGGCGGCGATCAATGTTTGGCGTGCTCATGTGTCCAGATACGGTCCCGACCGCCGTCTGGTTACATCATGACGCAGGATTTTCGCCGCGCCAGACATAGAGCACGTCCGGCTCGCGCTCTTCGTTGTCCTGACCGTCGGTCAGCGTCTCGATCTCGAAGCCGCGCTGTTCGTAGAAGGCGCGGGCGCGGGCGTTCTTCTGGAAGGTCCAGAGCCTGCGTTCAGATCCATCCGCCAGGGCCTTGGCGAGCAAGGCCGGTCCGACACCCCTGCCCTGCTCTTCCGGTGCGACATAGAGCTGGTCGACCCAGCCCGGCTTGAAGGCGATATAGCCCAGGATGCGCCTCCCGCCCTCGGCGACCCAGAGCTCGCAGGCGGGCATCAGGACATTGGCGATGAACCCCTCGGTCTCTTCCGCCGTATGGAGGTCCGGCAGGAAGGGCAGCGAGGTCCGCATGGTGCGGTGATGCAGACGCCCGATCTCGCCGGCGTCGGCGAGGCTCGCGCGCCGCAGGATCACAGGCCGGCGCCTTCCGGCAGCCCCAGCATCAGGTTCAGGTTCTGCACCGCGGCGCCCGAAGCGCCCTTGCCCAGGTTATCCAGGAGGGCGACGAGGCGGACCTGCTGGCGCTCGTCATTGCCGAACACATAGAGTTCGATGCGGTTCGTGCCGTTCAGCGCCTCGGGGTCCAGCACATCATTGTAGCCACCAGCGCCGGCTCGCGCCTTCTGCAGGTCGGCGCAAGCCTGGGCGCTGGCCACGCCGACAAAGGTCTCGCCGGCATAGGCCTGGGCCAAGGCGTCGCGCAGATCGGCCGAGCTCGGCTTGGCCGGCAGGGTCCAGGTCTGCAGAGGGATCTCGACCAGCATGCCCTGGGCGTAGCGGCCGACCGCCGGGGAGAACAGCGGCGCGTGGGCCAGCCCCGAATAGGCCGCCATCTCCGGCAGGTGTTTGTGGGTCAGGTTCAGGCCGTAGGTCCGAAAAGCGTCCTGCCGGCCCGCCGGCTGGGGTTGCTGTTCAAACTCTTCGATCAGGCCGCGACCGCCGCCGGAATAGCCGGACACCCCGTGAACCGACAGGGGCTGTTCGGCGGGCACAAGGCCGGCGCGCACCAGAGGCGCCATCAGGGCGATGAAACCCGTCGACCAGCAGCCGGGATTAGTGACCCGCTTGGAGGCCTGGATGGCTTCGCGGTGGCCCGGCTTCCATTCCGGAAATCCGAACACCCAGTTGGGATCGACCCGGTGGGCGGTGGAGGGATCGACCACCTTCACGTCCGGATTGGTGATCAGGCTGACGGCTTCCTTGGCGCCCTCGTCGGGCAGGCACAGGATCGCCACATCGACACTGTTGAGCAGCTCGGCGCGGGCGGCCGGGTCCTTGCGCAGGGCCGGATCGATCGAGACCACGGTCAGGTCCGTGCGGGTTTCCAGGCGCTGGCGGATCTGCAGGCCCGTCGTGCCAGCCTCGCCATCGATGAACACCTTGTGGGTCATGGTCCTGATCCTGAAATGGTAAGCCAGATAGCAGAAGGGGCGCCTCGGTTGCCCGAAGCGCCCCTTCCAAACGCGAGGTGTCGCGCGCGGGTTAGCGCTTCGAGAACTGGAAGCTACGGCGGGCCTTGGCCTTGCCGTACTTCTTACGCTCGACGACACGCGGGTCGCGGGTCAGGAAGCCGTGCGGCTTCAGGACCGGACGCAGACCCGGTTCGTAATAGGTCAGAGCCTTGGCGATGCCGTGACGCACGGCGCCGGCTTGGCCGGACAGGCCGGAGCCTTCCACCGAGACGATAACGTCGAACTGGCCCAGGCGGTCCGCCACTTCCAGCGGCTGCGCGATCATCATGCGCAGCACCGGGCGGGCGAAGTAGACTTCCTGGTCGCGGCCGTTGATGGTGATCTGGCCCTTGCCGGGCTTGATCCACACGCGGGCGACGGCGTTCTTCCGCTTGCCGGTCGCATAGGCGCGGCCTTGGGCGTCGATCTTGGGCTCGCGCGCCGCAGCTTCAGACTGCGGGTTCGAGGAGAGGCTTTGCAGGGCCTCGAAGCCTTGAGGTTCGGACATCTGGCTTACAGGCTCCGCACGTTCTTGGCGTTCAGCGAGGCGAACGCGATGGTCTCGGGGGCTTGCGCTTCGTGCGGGTGCTCGGCGCTGTTGTAGATGCGCAGGTGCGTCATCTGCTTGCGGGCCAGCGGGCTTTCCTTCGGCAGCATGCGCTCGACGGCCTTTTGCAGGACGCGCTCGGGATACTTGCCGCCCAGGATCTGCCCGGCGGTGCGTTCCTTGACGCCGCCCGGATGGCCGGTGTGCCAGTAGAACACCTTGTCCGTCAGCTTCTTGCCGGTGAACTTCACCTTGTCGGCGTTGATCACGACGACATAGTCGCCGCAATCGACGTGCGGGGTGTAGTCAGGGCGGTGCTTGCCGCGAAGACGCATGGCGATGAACGAAGCGAGGCGGCCGACCACGGCGTTCTCGGCATCGATCACGATCCACTTCTTCTCGACGTCGGCGGGCTTCAGCGAAGCCGTCGTCTTCATCATAGGAACGATCCGTACGTTAGTCGTCACGGGCGGCGCCCGCGATCAGAGGGCGCGCAGGTACGACACTCCCACGACACTGTCAATCACTGTCGGATCGAAAATCTCGCAAACCCTTATCCGATAAGGCGTTGTCGATATAGGTATCCAGATACCGCGTCAACGGGCCGTCACGGAACTATGGTGGAAGTCCTGCGACCTCCTCCCAGCCCAGGCTCCCCGAATGTTCTCCTCCCGCCGCCGCCTCATCCAGGGGACCGCCGCCACCCTCGCCTTCTCCGGTCTGGCCCGCTACGCCAACGCCCAGGACCGGGCCCGCCAGGCCAGCGCCGCCGAGATCGAAGCCGACACCTATCGCAGCGAAGTCTACGGCTACGGGCCGCTGCGCCCTGACCCGGCGCGGCTGTTCGACCTGCCGGAGGGCTTTTCCTACACCGCCTTTTCGCGGGCTGGCGAGCCGATGAGCGACGGCTTCGTGACCCCTTACAAGGCCGACGGCATGGGGTGTTTCCCGCTGGACGATCACCGCGTGATTCTGGTGCGGAACCATGAGCTGAAGCCGCGCGATGTGGAGCGCTCCGCCTATGGGCCCAAGCGGGCCCTGGCGGCCAAGATGCCGGCGGATCGGGTCTATGACTTCGACGATCAGCAGCTGCCGGCGACCGGGGGCACGACCACCCTGGTCTATGACTTGCGCAAGCGCGCCCTGGAGCGGTCGCACCTGAGCCTGACCGGCACCTCGACGAACTGCGCCGGCGGGGTGACGCCATGGGGGTCCTGGTTGTCCTGCGAGGAGACCACCCAGGCCAAGGGCCAGGAGGCGCAGAAGGACCACGGCTGGGTGTTCGAGGTGCCGTCCCAACTGACCGGGGTGGCGGATCCCTTCCCCATCACAGGTATGGGGCGCTTCAGGCATGAGGCGGCCTGTATCGATCCGCGCACCGGCGTGGCCTACCTGACCGAGGACGTGGGCGACGGCCTGTGCCTGTTCTACCGCTACCTGCCCAATGACCGGACCAGGCTGCTGGCCGGTGGCCGTCTGCAGGCCCTGGCCCTGCCCGAGGGCGCCGAGGCCGATCCCCGTAACTGGGACGAGACCTATTGGAAGCCGGGTGACTGGCGCGACGTGCGCTGGGTCGACCTCGATGGCGTCGACAACCCCTATGAGGACCTGCGCTACCGGGGTCACGCCAAGGGCGCGGCCTGGTTCGCCCGGGGTGAAGGCATCCATTTCGGCGAGGGCGAGCTCTATTTCACCTGCACCAGCGGCGGCCGGCAGAAGGGCGGCCAGATCTTCCGCTATGTCCCCAGCCCCCGCGAGGGCCAAGCCGGCGAGGCGTCTCAGCCCGGCCGCCTGCAGCTGTTCCTGGAAGAGCCCGACACCAAGGTCATGGAGATGTGTGACAACATCTCGATCTCGCCCTGGGGGCACCTGATGGTGTGCGAGGACAAGGTCGGCGGGATCAACTACCTGCGCGGCGTCACCCCGGAAGGCAAGGTCTACACCCTGGGCCGCAACGCCGCCGCGGGCGCGGGCGATGTCGGCGGCAATTCAGAACTGGCCGGCGTCTGCTTCTCGCCGGACGGCACGACCCTGTTCGTCAACATCTACATGCCCGGCGTCACCCTGGCGATCACCGGGCCCTGGGCGAAGTTCAGGGCTTAAGGCCGGCGAACCCGCCAGGCGAAGGCGGTCGCCAGCGCAAGTACGATGGCGGCGAGCACCTGGTGCGCCATCGCCAGGCCGATGGGGACATGCATCATCAAGGTGGCGATCCCCAGCACGGCTTGCAGGATGACCGCGCCGACAATGACCAGGGCCAGACCCTTGGCCTGGGGCGACAGATAGGTCGACCGCCGCGCCGCGACGCCCATGGCGATGGCGGCGATCAGGGCGACATAGGCCAGGATGCGGTGATGGAACTGCACGGCGGCCTGGCTGTGAGCCACGGTCGCCCAGAAGCTCGCCCCCGCATAGTCCTTGGGGAACAGGGCGCCGTTCATCAGCGGCCAGTCGTTGTAGGCCAGGCCCGCGTCATTGCCGGCCACCAGGGCGCCCAGCAGAATCTGCACATAGATCAGGCCCATGAAGGCGAAGGCGCGGCGGGTCCAGGGGCTGGGCACGGTCACCCGCGGCGCGCCGGCCCAGGCGTCCAGCGCTGTCCAAACCAGGGCCGCCAGCAGAATGAAGGCCAGGCCCAGGTGGGTCATCAGCCGTTCCGGCGCGACCGACACACGCTCCGACAGGCCGCTGGCCACCATCCACCAGCCCACCAGGCCCTGGAGGCCGCCCAGGACAAACAGCCCCGCGCAGCGCACGATCAAGCGTCGCGGCAGCTCCCGCTTCACCAGGAACCAGACAAACGGAAGGAAGAAGGCCGCGCCGACAATACGGCCCAGAAGCCTGTGGCCCCATTCCCACCAATAGATGGCCTTGAAGGCTTCCAGGCTCATGCCCGCGTTCAGCTGGGCGTACTGGGGAATTTCCTTGTATCGCGCAAACTCGTCCGCCCAGTCCTGGGCGTTCATCGGCGGCAGGGCGCCGGACACCGGCTTCCACTGGGTGATCGAAAGCCCGGAATCGGTCAGGCGCGTCGCGCCGCCGACTACGACCATGGCCAGAACCAGGGCCGTGACCACGAAAAGCCAGATCGCGACCGGTTGCGACCGGTCAGAACGGAGGAAGGAGGTCATGGGGGTGACTGCATTTCCTTCAGAACACACGCGAGGTTCCGCTACCTCGTTTGGAGCCGAACGTCCACGCTTGCGCGTCTCGGCTTAAGTGGTGAAGGTTCGGCGGGCGTCAATTCCACAGGGCTGTCATTCGACCATGCTGGGCATCGGACTATTTGGCGTGCTCCTGGTCGGGCTGCTGGCCGGCTGGATCGCCAAGCGGGTGCTGAACCGCGGCCAGAGCCTGTTTGCGAACCTGCTGGTCGGCCTGGTGGGGGCCATGCTGGGCGCCTGGGTGGCCGAAGCCCTGGATCTGCGCTTCGTCGGGCTTTTGGGCGGCCTTTTGGTGGCGACCCTGGGCGCCCTGTTCCTGCTGGCCGTGCTCGCCATCGTTCGCAGAGGATGACAGCCCGGGGGGCCAGGCTGTAAGCGGGGCCCATGAGCGCACGCATTCGCAAGCTGATCGGCGGGATCGGACTGATGGTCTTCCTGGCCGCCTATGTCTGGGCGGCGACGGCGATTTCCGACCGGCTGCCGGACAACATGGCCATCAAATTGGTGTTCTTCGCCGTCGCCGGCGTGGGTTGGGGCGTGCCGATCCTGCCGCTGTTGAGCTGGATGAACCGCGGAAAGTAGACGCCGCGAATTTGCGCTTGCCCGCGCGCCGGGAGGCGTTAGAAGGGCGCTCCGCCGATGTCGGAGCGTAGCGCAGCCTGGTAGCGCACTTGACTGGGGGTCAAGGGGTCGTGGGTTCGAATCCCGCCGCTCCGACCATCGGCGGATTTCCTAAAAAGCTCAGGATTTACCCAGCAGGGCGTCCAGACGCGCCTTGGCGGCGACGAGGTCGTCGAGGGCCGAGCTGAGCCGCGCGCGGCCGGCTTCGTCCAGGGCGATGTCCGACAGGGACGGAAAACCGCCCGCCACAGGCGCAGGCTTCGGCCGCTCGCCAGTACCCGCCGACAACAGCCCTTTCAGGCCGAGGTCCTTGTGCAGCTTCTGCACGCCCTTGATGGTGTAGCCGTCATCATGCAGCAGGGTCTTCACCCCGCGCAGCACCGCGATGTCCTGGGGACGATAGAACCGACGGCCGCCGGCCCGCTTCATAGGGCGGATAAAGGAGAACCGGGTCTCCCAGAACCTCAGGACGTGTTGAGGCACGTCCAGTTCATCGGCCGCTTCCGAGATCGTCCGAAAGGCGTCCGGGCCCTTGCTCACGGACTAGAGCGACCTCACCGCGACAGGGCGCGGTCGACCCGCGCCTTCATGACCTGGGAAGCCCTGAAGCCGATCACCCGGCGGGGTTCGATCGCGGCGGGCTCGCCGGTCTTGGGATTACGCCCCATGCGGGCGCGTTTGGCGCGGACCTGGAAAACGCCGAAGCCCGAGAGCTTGACCTGCTCCCCGTTCTCGAGCGCGGTCGCAACCAGCTCCAGAGTGCGTTCAACGAGCTCGGAACAGTCCTGGCGGGTCAGACCCACCTCTTCGTGAACCGCCTCGCAAAGGTCCGCCCGCGTAACCGTCGCGCCCTTCATACCTGCCCCTGCCCCACCTGGAACTCGATCCGGCCCGGCGCGATATGTCCGGTCTCGGATACTTCTCATGACCTGATTGTCGCATCAGGTCAAAGACTTCAAGGCCTAGATTGTGCGAACGCCTAAAGCCGCAGCACGCAGGCGCCCCAGGTCAGGCCGCCGCCCATGGCTTCCAGCAGCAGCAGTTGGCCCGGCTTGATCCGGCCGTCCTCGACGCCCTTGGCCATGGCCAGGGGGATGGAGGCGGCCGACGTGTTGGCGTGTTCGGCCACGGTGGAGATCACCTTGGCCTCGTCGATCCCCAGTCGTCGGGCGACGCCCTCAAGGATGCGGCTATTGGCCTGATGCGGGATGAACCAGTCGACGGAGGACACTTCGACCCCAGCGTCGGCGGCCGCGGCGATCACCGCCTCGGAGATGTTCACCACAGCGTGGCGGAACACCTGGTTGCCCTGCATGCGCAGGTGGCCAATCTGGCCGTTGGTGGAGACCCCGCCATCCACATAGAGCAGATCCTGCTTGGTCCCGTCGGCGCGCAAGGCGAAGCCCAACAGGCCCCGGTCGTCGATCGTGCCCTGGCCGGCCTGCGGTTCCAGCACCACGGCTCCGGCGCCGTCGCCGAACAGCACGCAGGTGCCGCGGTCGGTCCAGTCCATCAGCCGAGTCATGGTCTCGGCCCCGATGACCAGGGCGCACTTGGAGCGGCCGCGGGCCACGAAGCCATCGGCCGTCGACAGGGCGTAGACAAAGCCCGAGCAGACCGCCTGGACGTCAAAGGCGATCCCGACCGGCGCCCCCAGCTTGCGTTGGACGATGGTGGCGGTGGCCGGGAAGGTCAGGTCGCCCGTAGTGGTGGCCACGATGATCAGGTCGACGTCGGCCGCGGTGCGACCAGCGCGCTCCAGGGCCTGGCGGGCGGCCTCGACGGCCAGGTCGGAGACCGCCTGGTCGGGCGCCGCGCGATGGCGCTGGCGAATGCCGGTACGTTCCTGGATCCACTCGTCGCTGGTCTCGACGACTTTGGACAGGTCGTCATTGGTCACCACCTCGCTGGGTAGATAGCCGCCGACGCCGGTGACAACGCTACGCAAAACCTGGGTCACTCAGGAGGGCTCCTCGACGGTGGACGCTTGGCTCTCGGCCAGGGCGGCGCTGAGCCGCTTCATATTGCGCTCGATTTCGGCGGCGAAGTCGCTCTGCGCGAACCCCGAAGCCATCAGCACGGCGTCCCGGAAGTCGCGCGCCTTGGCCCCGCCATGGGACTTCACCACCACGCCATTGA
>CAZXVO010000036.1:21141-24091 GCA_964643835.1 uncultured Phenylobacterium sp.
GGCAAAGCCTTCGGCGCTGATTCCGCCGTGGCTCTTCACCACCACGCCATTGAGGCCAAGAAGCGGCGCCGCACGCGGTGGGTTCAGCTTTTCCCGGAATTGCAGCAGGCCGCCGCGCGCCAGCATGGCCCCCAGCATGGCGATGGGCGAGCCAGTCAGGGCGCCCTTCAGCGCCTGTTCCACATAGCGGCCCGTGCCCTCGGCGGTCTTCAGCATAATGTTGCCGGTGAAGCCGTCTGTGACCGCGACGTCGACCGTGTTCTTGGACAGGTCGTCACCCTCGACGAAGCCGCGATAGTCCAGGTCAAACTTGCCGGAGCTGAGGATGGCGTGCGCCTCGCGCACCTCCTCGTGGCCCTTCACGTCTTCGGAGCCCACATTGATCAGGCCGACGGTCGGCCGCGCCACCCCGTGGACAGCGCGGTGGAAGGCTTCGCCCATGATGGCGAACTCCACCAGGCGTTCGGCGTCGCAGTCGATGTTGGCGCCGACGTCGAGCACAGTGGTCAGGCCCTTGGCGCCGGGCCAGCTGGCCACCAGGCAGGGACGGTCGAAATCGATGCTCATACGCAGCACCAGCTTCGAGATGGCCATCAGGCCGCCGGTGTTGCCGCTGGAGATCGCGGCGTCCGCCTCGCCGGCCTTCACGGCCTCGATGGCGTTCCACATGGACGAGCCCTTGCCGCGCCGCAGGGCGACGGCGGGCTTTTCGTCCGAGGCGATGGACTTGTCCGTATGGCGGATCTCGGCGCGAGCCTTCAGGCCCGGATGGCGTTCGAGCTCCGGGCCGATCTTGGCCTCGTCCCCGTGCAGCAGGAAGCGCGCCGCCGGCAGGGCCTCCGCGGCCTGGGCCACGCCCGGGACGGTTTCCGGCGGGCCGTGATCGCCGCCCATCATATCGATCGAGAGGACCTGAGTTCGGGTCACAAGCTTACGTCCGGCCACGCCTTTGTGCGCGCCGGGACGATACAGGCGCCGTCCCGCCTTGCAAACCAACCGGGGATCACTCCCCCTCGCCCTTTAGCTTGCGCAGCACCGCGAAAGGCGACTCCTCGGGCTTGTCTGGAACGTACTCGAAGGTCGCCCCTGGCTTACGGGGAAAGGGATCAACGGCCAGGGACAGCTGTTCGGCGGCCACGGCCGCGAGGTCGATGACCTCGCCCTCCAGGACGTCGGGCGGATCCGGCGCGTCAAGGTCCAGCTCGATCTCCCCTGCCCCCGACTCAGACGGGGCGGTCGGGCTGCCCGCGGGAACGACTCGGAGATCGAACTCGGCCGCCACCGGCTGTTCGAACCGGTCGAGGCTGATCCCGCAGACCTGTTCCACGACGCCGGACAGCCGCCCGGTGATTTCTGCGCCGTCCAGCCATGGCCGTACGGTCAGCTGGATACTCATGGACGGCATACTGACCAGGCCCAGGGACTTGGCCAGCGCCTTGCGCCGGGCCTCGTCTGGATCCAGGCGCACGGTCACGGGGCCTCGGGACACCTCGGCGAGCGGCAACGGATGCGACCAGCTCACGCCGAGACCTCCGAGGCCCAGGCCACCGAGCCGCCCAGCAGATCCTCCAGCGGCGCGGCCTCCAGGGCGGCGCGCTGGGCCAGCACATAGGCCCGCAGCTGCGGCTCTGCCGTCGACTCAGTCTCGGCGTAGACGGTCCGGGCCAGGAGATCGCGCAACTCGTCCTCAGCGGGCAGGAGCGCAAAGGCGTCCTGGTAGGATTTCACCCTGCCATAGAAGGCCTCGCCCAGCTTGCGCATCTTCTTGCCGACCGACAGGTCCCCCACGCCCAGCTCACGCAGAGCGTCATCGAGGGACCGGACATAGGTGTCGAACAGGGCCTGGGCCGTGTCGGCGGCCTGCGGTCCGTTACGCTTCAAGCGATCCAGCAACAGCACCACGTGCAGGGAATAGATTTCAAAGCGCCCGACCGGCGTGTCCGGGGCGCCATAGGCAAGGTAGAGGGCGGGCGTCCGGGACTGGGCGACCACGGCCGAATACAGCGCTCGCCCGGCGATCTGGGCGGGTTTGGGGCGGAACAGGCGGTCCAGGATCATCTCGGCCTCGATTTCGCCCTCTGCCGGGCTTAAGGGCGGCATTGCAGTAAGGGGCTGCGAGCGATAGGTCAAAGCCCAGGGAAATTGAACGGGTCAGACATGCTTCGACGCGCCGCCTTCGCCGCCATCTCCGTCAGCCTGCTGGCGACGGCCGCGTGCACGCCCATCACCACCTATTCGGGCTTCCAGGCCATTGAGGCCAATCCCAAGGATGTGAAGGTGGGCGAGGACAGCAAGTCCTCTGTCCGCGGCCGGCTGGGCTCGCCCTCGGCGACCTCCACCTTCGACCCCAACGTCTGGTTCTATATCGACCAGGTGAAGGAGACCGTGGCCTTCCGCAAGCCGGTGACCACCCGCCGCGATGTCACGGCCATCAAGTTCGACAAGGACAGCGAACAGGTGGTCAGCGTCGACCAGCTGAGCCTGAAGGACGGCAAGGTCATCGCCTTCAACGGCCGCGAAACCCCGACGCGGGGTCGCGAGCTGACCATCATCGAGCAGCTGATCGGCTCGGTCGGCCGTGGCGGCATGCTGCCCAACTCCGACGAAGGCGTCCCGGGCTCGCGCCCTGGCGACCGCCGCTAGAGCCGGAACTACCTCCACCGACAAAGAAGAACGCCCCGGAGCCAGGCTCCGGGGCGTTTTCCGTTTCAGACCAGGGCGTTCGGCTTAGCCGATCACGCCGTGGGCCAGGATCGCCAGCAGCAGCAGAGCCACGATGTTGGTGATCTTGATCATCGGGTTCACAGCCGGGCCGGCCGTGTCCTTGTAAGGATCGCCAACGGTGTCACCGGTCACGGCAGCCTTGTGGGCTTCGCTGCCCTTGCCGCCGTGGTGGCCGTCTTCGATGTACTTCTTGGCATTGTCCCATGCGCCGCCGCCCGAGGTCATC
>CAZXVO010000037.1:0-24049 GCA_964643835.1 uncultured Phenylobacterium sp.
ACTGGTTCGACGCCACCTTCCTCTATGGCCGGGTGGTCGACGCCGCCTGCCGCCGACATTGGGTCGACCCCACCGAGCCCCTGACCAACGCCGTCATCGCCCCGGCCCACGGGGTGCTGGTGACCAGCGCCACCCTGGCCGACAGTGCGCTCGAGGATCCCTTCGCCCTGGCCGAGATGCGCACCGGCGCCGCGCGCCTGCCGGACCGGCCCAAGACCATCCGACTGGCCTCGCCCTTCGACTATGCCGCCAATGCGCGGGCCTTCGTCATCACCGATGTGGCCAAGGACGACGCCCGCCAGGTGGCTGCGGCCATGCGCGAGCTGTTCCTGGCGGCCGGCGGCGGCGGGGTGGGTCTGTTCACCGCCATCCGCCGCCTGCGCGCGGTGCATGAGCGGATCGCCGCCCCCCTGTCCGACAAGGGCCTGGCCCTCTACGCCCAGCATGTGGACCCGCTTGAGGTCGGCGCCCTCGTCGACATCTTCCGGGCCGAGCAGGACGCCTGCCTGCTGGGCACGGACGCGGTGCGCGACGGGGTGGACGTGCCGGGCCGCTCCCTGCGCCTGCTGGTGTTCGACCGCGTGCCCTGGCCGCGTCCCGACATCCTGCACAAGGCCCGTCGCCTGCGCTTCGGCGGCAAGGGCTATGACGACAGCGTCGCCCGCAACCGCATCAGCCAGGCCTTTGGCCGCCTGATCCGCCGCGCCGACGACAAGGGCGTCTTCGTCATGCTCGACGCCGCCGCCCCCACGCGCCTGTTCTCCGGGCTGCCGGAAGGCGTGGAGATCCAGCGTGTCGGTCTGGTCGACGCCATCGAGGCGATCCAGGAATTCTTGGGACCTACCGAAACCTGACGGTCGAAAGGGACTTCACCAATCCCAACGCACCGTCTGAGCCCCCTCCCACAGCGCGCGCAGGCCACGCTCGGCGAGCCGCTCCAGGTCGCCCTCCAGGGTCACCAGATGCGCGCCCACCAGAGGTCCCGCGACACAGGCGAACCGGGTCGGGCCGTAGGGGATCAGGATCTCGGTCTCGCTCACCCCGCCGGGATAGAGCAGCACCTGGCCGGGCCTGGGCGCGCTCGTGGGGTTCTCCACCGCAAGGTCCAAGGCGCGCCCGCCCAGCGGCGTCCAACAGGCCTCGCCGCTCCAGCGGGCGTGGACCATGTGGGTCGCCTCGCGGGCCAGAGCCTTGAAGGCGGCCTGGCTCCGGGGCGAGCAGGGCGCCCAGCGGGCCGGGAAGACGTCCTCGCCGATGATCAGCCTCACGGCCGCGTCTCGATCAGGCGCATCACCGCCTCCATCCCAGGATCACGCCCGGCCAGCCAGTCCTTGGCGGTCAGGGGCGCGTACACGTCCGGCTCGAGCGAGACCGGGTTCACATTGATGTAGTGGTCCAGGCAGGCGGGCTCGCCCGAGCAGCCAGCGCCGAGGTCCCACTGCCCATTGGTATAGCGCAGGGCCAGCTTCGAATTCGCCAGCCGCACATTGTCGCCCTCGGACCAGAAGCGCATCCGGTCGCCGACCTCGTCGCCGACGATGACCACCCGTTCGCCGCCGCTCTTCTCCAGCGCCGCCGCCGACACGATGCCGGCTGAAAAGGTATAGGGCCCGACCAGCAGATAGGTCCGCCCGCCGGTCGCCAAGGGCAGCTTGCGCATGAAGTCCAGGGTGGTCAGCAGATTGCCGCCGATGTCGAACCGCAGGTCGACGATCAGGTTCGCCGGCTTTTCCGCGGCGATCCGCGCCGCCGCGTCCTTCAGGAAGTCGGCGATGGGAAAGCCGTCCTCGTCGCTATTGGAGCGGAACTGGAGATAGAGGCCCACCGGCGTGGTCTCCAGGCGGAACGGCCGGTCGGCGTCGCGCAGATAGAGGGGAACGGCGTCCGGTTTCAGCGCCGGGGTCCAGCCGGTCTCTCCGGCCAGGGCCTGGGGCGCCCACAGCCGCTCGAACTCCGCGGTCGGCGTGACGGCCTGCGGGATCATCGCGATCCGCCGGGTGACCTTGCGGCCGTCAGTGAGCCGCAGCCTCAGGGTCAGGGCGTCAGCATCCCGCGCGACGCCCAGGGACTTCAGCATCCCTTCGCTTTCGATTAGCTCGGTGACGCGCTTCTTACGGTCCGCATCCTTGCCGCCCAGCAGGACCCGCACCCGCCCATAGAGGGCGTCAGGGGCCAGCCCCTCCACCGCCAGCACCCGCGCGCCAGCCAGGTCGGCGGCGTCGCCGTGGGCGCGGGCCACCACCAGGGCGTCCGGGAACCAGATCAGCCGTAGGGGCAGGCGCTTGTCCGGCAGGGCTTCGGGCGTGTGGTAGCGCACGCCGCTGTGGGCGTTGTCGGCCAGGGCCGCCACCTCGGCCAGCCCGACCAGCAGGTCGCTGGGGGTGAGGCGGCCCGCCCGCGCCTCCAGCGCCTTGAGCCTGGCTTCGGCGGCGGCTCGGGTCGCGGGCGTATAGGCCATCTCCTTGGGCAGGTACTCGGCCCGCACCTGAGCCAGGTCCTGAAGCTGAGCCTCCCGGCCGATCGGCGTCGCCGCCTCCGCTGACCCGGCCAGCATGAGGACGCCTGCGAGCGTCAGTCTGGCGATCCCGCGCATGAAGGTCCTCCCCTGGGCGATGACAGTTCCAGGGATAGCTCGTCAGACCAGCACAGTACCGATACAGTTTGCGACCGTCTCAGCGATACGATCGGACCGCCCGCCCATGCCGCAACCCTCCCGGCGCCAGGGACCTGGCCTGGTCGACGCCTGTGTCGCCTGGGTCGAAGCCCGCATTGAGGGCCAGGTGTTCAGGCCGGGCGACCGGCTGCCGTCCATCCGCGCCCTGGCCCGGACGCGGGGCGTCTCGCCCTTCACCGTGGTCGCCGCCTATGACCGGCTGGCCGACCGGGGCCTGGTGGAGGCTCGCGCGGGGTCGGGCGTCTATGTCCGGCCGCGCGCTGCGCCGGCGCCCGCGGCGCGGGTCCAGTCCAATATCGACCTGGCCTGGCTCATGCGCCACATGCTGGACAGCGGCCGGGTCCAGGGGCCGGGCCTCGGGGTCCTGCCGCCGAGTTGGCTGGACGGCGCCCAGGTGGCCGACAGCCTGCGCGCCCTGGGCCGCGAGGGGGCCGACCGCTGGCTGGCGGCCGGCGGCTCGCACGGCTTCGCGCCCCTGAGGGACCTGCTGCAACAGCGGCTGGCCGGCATGGGCGTCGTCGCCCGCCCCGACCAGATCGTCCTGACCACCGGCATCACCCAGGCCCTCGACCTGGTGCTGCGCGAGCTGACCCGGCCGGGGGATGCGGTGCTGGTCCCCGAACCCTGCTGGTTCGGAGCCTTGGGGATGTTGGCGGCGCGGGGCCTGCGCATCGTCGGTGTCCCTTGCGGGGCAGACGGCCCAGACCTCGATCGCCTGGAGCGACTCGTCGCCGAG
This sequence comes from uncultured Phenylobacterium sp., assembly GCA_964643835.1. GTDB lineage: Bacteria > Pseudomonadota > Alphaproteobacteria > Caulobacterales > Caulobacteraceae > Phenylobacterium. The sequence continues at coordinate 3,411 of CAZXVO010000037.1, forward strand.
ACCCGCCCGCGCCTGATGATCCTGACGGCCACCGCCCACAATCCCACAGGCTTCACCCTGACGCCGGAGGCCATCGACCGGATTCTCGCCGTCGCGCGGGCCCACGACGTCATGATCTTCGAAGACGACGTCTATGCGGACCTGGGCGCAGCCGACGCCCCGCGCTTTGCGGCGCGCGGTGGCCTTGACCGGGTCATCTACGCCGGCAGCTTCTCCAAGACCCTGGCCTCGAACCTGCGGGTCGGTTTTATCGCCGCCGCCCCGGATCGCGCCCAGGCCCTGGCGGACGCCAAGATCCTCGGTGGCTTCACCACGCCGGAGATCAATGAGCGGCTCCTGCACCGGCTCCTGTCGGGCCGGACCTATAGCCGTCGCACAGCGGACCTGCGCACGCGGCTGGATACGGCCCGCCGGGCCATGCAGACGCGGCTCGAGGCCGAGGGCTTCACGGTGCTTGGCCGTCCCCAGGCCGGCCTGTTCCTCTGGGTCGACATGGGATGCGACACCAATCAGTTGGCGGTCGCCGCCCAGGGCCAGTTGATCGCGCCCGGTGCGCTGTTCTCGCCCGATGGCGGGGTCAGCACCTGGATGCGGGTCAATGTCGCGACCCCCCAGGACCAGGCCTTCGCCGCCCTCATGGGCCTGGCGCGCGCCCAGGCTCCGGGCGCTACCGACCGATCAGCTTGAGCGAGAAGGTGGCCCAAGCGGGGCTGAGCAGGAGGGCCGCGGCGGTGAGCTGGACGGCGAAGGTCAGGCCAGCCGTGGCCACATAGGCCGGATGCAGGCGCTTGTGGGCCGCCAGTTCGTAGGCGCCGACCAGCAGGACCAGGACCAGGTTGGGCAGATAGAGGCCGGCCCAGGTGGCCAGGAAGCCGTCGCCGCCGCCCACCAGGGGCTCGGCCGCCTCCCCCAGCCAACGGGAGAAGCCGGCGTCGCTGATGAACAGGGTGCCCATCAGGATCAGCCGCTTGTGGAAATCGGACCTGCTCCGCATCGCCAGGCCCGCCCCGACAAGCAGGCCGAAGGCGACCATGTCGCCGAACTGGACCGCCAGGAAACTCGGGATCCTGCCCTTGTTCGCATAGGCCGCGGCGTCGACCATGATCGCCGTGGCGGGGCCGAGCACCATCATCACCGCCGCCCAGCCGGCGCCCAGCAGACCGAGCTTCCGGTGCAGGTCCACGCGGTCGCGCCGGACCAACACGGCCTGGGTCGTGATCAGCACCAGCCAGCCCACAAAGACGAAGGCGTGGACATGGACGATGGGCAGGTAGACCCGATCGGGCTGGCGCAGGATCTGGCCGCCAAACCCCATCAGGACGCCGACCCAGATCAGACCGATGAGCACCAGGATCGCATTGCGGTCAGTGTCGCGCGGCGGCGTCGCCGCGCCCATCAGCGTGTCGGTCGTCATGATGTCCCCCAGTCGAGGACAGGCTAGTCCAGGGCGGGGCGGGCGGCCAAGCCCGTCAAAAAGTTACGGCTGCTGCGGTCAGGCCAGGGTCGCCGCCAATCCTTCCAGGATTCCCGTCCAGCCGGCGTTGGTCTGGCTCTCCCATTGCGGGCCGACCCCGGTGTGGGTGAGCACCAGGTCGCAGCCGTCGCCGGCCGGGGTGATCTCGACCGTAACCGTGGTGGCGTCGAAGGCCAGGTCGTCGCCGAAGGAGAAGACCAGCCGCCGGGGCCGGTCGATCTCCAGGTACGTGCCGCGATGTTCGTCGTCGCGGTCGCCACGGCGCTCGGTGATCAGGAAGGTCCCGCCCACGCGGGGGTCGATCTCGACCTTCAGCATGATCCCGTCAGGGGTGGCGAACAGGAACTTGCCGGCCAGGGCCGGGTCCAGCCAGGCGTCGAACACCCGCTCGGGCGCAAAGGCGTAGTGGCGACGGACCACGATGGTCACGGCCTCGGTCATCGGGCGTCTCCTTCAGCGTCCTGGGCCTTGAGGGCGGCGTCGAGGGCGTCGAGCCGCATGGTCCAGGCGGCGCGCTGGGCGTCCATCCAGGCGCGGGCGGCGTCCATCGGTTCGGGATTGAGGGTCAGCAGCTGTTCGCGCCCGGCCTTGCGGCGGCGCACCAGCTCGGCGGCCTCCAGCACGCGGACGTGCTTGGAGACCCCGGTCAGGGTCATGTCGAAGGGCCGCGCCAGATCGCTGATCCGGGTCTCGCCCAGGGACAGGCGTTGCAGGATGGCCCGGCGCGTTGGATCGGCCAGGGCGGTCAGGGTGCGGTCGAGTTGGGCGTCGGCAGGCATGACATTGAACCTTCTGGTTCAATGTCATGCCTTGGTCGCCTGGATCAGTCAATCAATAGGTTCAGTATTTCGGAGCCTACTGGTGCTGCATCATCTTCTGGATGGCGGCGGTGAGTTCGGCCTGGGTCACCTTGCCGTCATGGTCGGCGTCGACCATGTCGAAGCGGTCGGCCGGGCGGCCGGCGGCGGTCCACTCGTCCTTGGTGATCGCGCCGTCGCTGTTGGCGTCGAAGCGCTTGAAGGCGGCGGCCGGGTCGGGCGGGCCCATTTGGGCCTGGGCGGCGCCGGCCAGGGACAGGGCCGCGACGGCGGCGAGGATCAGGGTGCGCATGAGCGTCTCCGAGTTGTTTATGCCTGGAGAGGAAGCGCGCGGTGTTGCGGAATTATTGCACGCCTATGGCCAATATCTGGCCCGCCGCGGATCAGGCCTGGGACTTGGAGAACAGGTTGATCACCAGCACCCCGGCCAGGATCAGGCCGATCCCGGCCATGGCCGGGACATCCAGGGCCTGCTTGAACCAGACCCAGGCGATGGCGGTGATCAGCACGATGCCCACCCCCGACCAGATGGCGTAGGCCACGCCGACCGGCACGCTCTTGAGGGTATGCGACAGGCACCAGAAGGCGACGCCATAGCTGAGCACGGTGATGATCGACGGCGCGGGCCGGGTGAAGTTCTCCGAGGCCTTGAGCATGGTGGTGCCCAGCACCTCGGCCAGGATCGCCCCGGCCAGCCACAGATAGCCGTTCACGAGTGCTTGCCCCGGTCGCGGCCGAAGTTCGGCTCGGCGCTTTCCTGGCCGGCGGCGACGATGCCCCGGCGGATGGCGCGGGTGCGGGTGAACAGCTCGAACAGCTTATCGCCCTCGCCCCAGCGGATGGCCCGCGACAGGGCCTGCAGGTCCTCGGTGAACCGGCCCAGGATCTCCAGCACCGCGTCCTTGTTGGTCAGGAAGATGTCCCGCCACATGGTCGGGTCCGACGCGGCGATCCGGGTGAAGTCGCGGAAACCACCGGCGGAATACTTCATCACCTCGGCCTGGGTGACCTCCTCCAGATCGGCGGCGGTGCCGACGATGTTGTAGGCGATCAGGTGGGGCAGGTGGCTGGTGACGGCCAGGACCAGGTCGTGGTGGGCGGCGTCCATCCGCTCCACATTGGCGCCCACCGCGCTCCAGAAATCGGCCAGCCGCTGGACGGCCTCCAGATAGGCGTCGTCCTCGCAGGGGCGCGGCGTCAGGATCACCCAGCGCTTGTCGAACAGCTCGGCGAAGCCGGCGGCCGGACCCGACTGTTCGGTGCCGGCGATGGGGTGGCCGGGAACCAGGAAGGCGGTCTGCGGCAAGGCGGCGGATAGGGCGTCCATCACCGCGCCCTTCACGGAGCCCACGTCGGTGACCGTGGCGCCGGGCTTCAGGGCCGGGGCGGCGGCGCGGGCGGCCTCGCCCATGGCCATCACCGGCACGGCGAACACCACCAGGTCGGCGCCCGCCACGGCCTCGGCGATGTCGCCAGTCACCAGGTCGGCATAGCCCAGGGTCTTGATCTGCTCGCGGTGCTCGGGGCTGGCGTCGGCCACGGCGACTTCGCGGACCACGCCCGCGGCGCGCGCCGCCAGGATGGTGGACGACCCGATCAGGCCGCAGCCGATCACCGCCAGACGGGGATAGATCACCTCAGTCACCCGCTCAGGCCTTCATGAAATCGGCCAGGGCCTCGACCAGGGCCCGGTTGTGCTCTTCCAGGCCGATGGTCATGCGCAGGTGGTCGGGCAGGCCATAGCCGGTGACGCCGCGCACGATGATCCCGCGCGAGGCCAGGAAGGCTTCGGCCTCCTTGGCGGTCTTGCCCGGCGTCTTGGGAAAGCCGACCAGGACGAAATTGGCCGCGGACGGGACGGCGTCGAGGCCCAGCCCGCCCAGCTGCTGCGCCAGCCAGGGCCGCCACTGGGCGACCAGGGCCAGGGACCGGGCCTGGAAGTCGTCGTCGCCCAGGGCCGCGACGGCCGCCAGCTGGGCCGGGATGTTGACGTTGAACGGCAGGCGGATGCGGTCGACGGCGGCGGCCATCTCCTCCGGCATATAGGCCCAGCCCACCCGCAGGGCCGCCAGGCCGTGCAGCTTGGAGAAGGTCCGGGTCATGACCACATTATCGAACTCACGGACCATGGCCGCGCCGTCCTCGAAGCCGGGATCGTCCACAAACTCGGCATAGGCGCCGTCCAGCACCAGGATCACGCTGGGCGGCAGGGCCGCGTGCAGCCGGCGGATCTCCGCGCCGCCCACCCAGGTGCCGGTGGGATTGCCGGGATTGGCGACGAACACCGCCCGGGTGCGGCCATCGACCAGCTTCAGAAGCTCGTCGACATTGATGCGGTAGTCCTTCTCCGGCGCGAAACGCACCTCCGCCTGGCAGGCCCGCGCGCCGATGGCGTAGGCGCCGAAGCCGTACTGGCCCTGGACGATGTTGTCGCCCGGCTCCAGGAAGGTCTGGTTGATCAGCTGGAAGATCTCGTCCGAGCCGCAGCCGAACAGCAGGCGCTCGGGCTCAAGCCCGTACTTTTCGCCGATCGCCGCCCGCAGCATGTTGGAGCGGCCTTCCGGGTACATGTGCAGCTGGTCGATGGCGCTGGCGAAGGCCTCGCGCGCCAGCGGGCTGGAGCCCAGGATGTTCTCGTTGGCCGACAGCTTCAGCGGATGCTCGACCCCGTCGACCTTGGCCTTGCCGGGCACGTAGGGCGCGATGTCCAGGATGCCGGGCTTGGGCGTCGGGCGCTGGGCGGCGCCGCGGTCGAGGACGGGGGTGTCGGTCATGGCGGTAAGCTCGGGCGAAACGGGATCGCCCGCCTCTTACACGTCGAGCGGCCCCGGCGCAGCCCCGATGACCCCGGAAAGTCGACCCGGAGCGCGGGCTAGGCGCTCGTCGCCGGACTGATAATAGCCCATCAGGGCGAACAGCTTCAGCCCGCCGGCCTCAGCCACGAAATCGGCGGCGACGCCGTCCTTGCCCAGGGCTTCTTCGATGGCCGCGGCCGAGCCAGGGGCGTCGGTGACCCAGTAGGTCCGGTCATCGCCGGTGGGCTCGACGTCCACCTGGGCCACGCACAGGGCGTTCAGCGGTCCCCAGGCGGCCAGGCAGGGCAGGGCGGCGAACACCTTCAGGCTGGGCTCGGCCAGCAGTCGTCCCCACCAGCCGGCTTCCAGGGCCAGCACCGCGACGCCACCTGGCGTGCGGGCCGCGGCCAGGGCGTCCTCGGGCTTGGCCACCACCCGCAGCGGCGGGGCGGCGCCGAGGCGATGCCGGGCCAGCTCCACCGCCTTGGCCGGATCCTTGCCGCCCCAGACGGCGCCGTGGAACGGCCCCTGGCGGGACAGGCTGTCCCCGATCAGCTCGCGCCAGATGCGCACCACCAGGCTCGGCCGGGCGTTCTGACGCTGCGGATTGGCCAGCAGCTTGCGCAGCAGCGCGGCCTCGCGGCCGGGCCGCAGGGCGAACTTGTCGGCGTCCCCGGCCGCGGCCTTGGCGGCGGCCACCTCGCGGGCCAGGCCGGCGCGTTCTTCGACCAGGGCCAGGATGCCAGCGTCGATCGCATCGATGCGCGCGCGCACCGCGTCCAGGGAGGGCGGGGTGGGTTGGGACATAATCTCTCCCGAAAACCGAGGCTTGGCGCTTAGGTCATTGCGTCGTCTCACGCAATAGGCGCCGCTTTCGGAAGAAAGTTGCACCCGAAACCAGCGCCTGGGCGCCCGGCGTCTAGTCCTCGGCGCGCAGGCGGTAGCCGATGCCGGGCTCGGTGAGCAGCAGCTGGGGGGCGGCGGAATCGGCTTCGAGCTTCTGCCGCACCTGGCCCACCAGCACCCGCACGAACTGGGCCTCGACGTCAGAGGCCGGCCCCCAGACCGCGGCGATCAGCTGCTTGTGGGTCACCACCCGCCCTGCGTGACGGGCCAGGGTGCGGATCAGGTCGTACTCGCGCGGGGTCAGGCGGATCTCCATTCCGTCCAGGGTGACCCGGCGGGTGGCGAAGTTGATCTCCAGGTCATCGCAGCGGAACACCGCCGAGGCGGCGAACCGGCGCTCGCGGCCGCGCAGGGCCGCCCGCACCCGGGCCAGCAGCTCGCCGATGCCGAACGGCTTGTTGATGAAGTCGTCGGCGCCCAGGTCCAGGGCGGCGATCTTCTCGCCCTCCAGGTCGCGGGCCGACAGCACCAGGATCGGAACCTCGGTCCACTCGCGCAGCCGCCGGATCACCTCCTTGCCGTCCATGTCCGGTAGGCCCAGGTCGAGCAGGATCACGTCGCTTGGCTCGGCGGCCATCTGGGCGATGGCGTCCAGGCCGGTCTCGGCGGCGGACACCTCATAGCCCTCGGTGTTGAGCGCCGGGCGCAGGGCGCGGACGAGCTGCGGCTCGTCGTCCACCAGCAACAGACGGATCATGTCAGGGCCTCCGGGGCGGCGGGGAGGCGGATCTCCACCTCCAGGCCGCCAGTCTCTGGCAGCCGCGCCTGGGCCGACCCGCCCATGGCCTCCACCAGACCGCGCGTGATGGACAGTCCGAGCCCCGCGCCCTGCTGAAGGCTCTCGGCCGCGCCGCCGCGGTAGAACTTCTCGAAGATGCGCTCCAGGTCTTGGGGCGGGACCCCATGCCCCTGGTCGGCGATAGTGATGACCACCTCGTCACCCGCCTCGATCTCAACCCTCAATGCCGTGGCTTCCGGGGTGTAGCGCAGCGCGTTCTCCAGCACGTTGGACAGAGCCTGCTCCAGCAGGATGGAATCTCCCAGGGCCACCGCCGGACGGGCGGGAAGCCGGCGGGTCACCTTGCGCCCGCCCAGGCGCGAGGACAGCCGGGCCAGGGCCTGGTCCGCCACCTCGGCCACGTCGAAGGGCGCGGGCTCGACCCTAAGGGCCCCGGACTCCAGCTTGGTCATGTTCAGCAGGTTGGCGATGAAGCGGTTCATCCGCTCGGCCTCCTCCTGGATGGTGTCCAGCAGGTCGGCGCGCACGGTGCTGTCGAAGCGCTCCCCGAAATCCTTCAGGCTGGTCGCCGAGGCCAGGATCGAGGCCAGGGGCGTGCGCAGGTCATGGGAAATGGAGGACAAGAGCGCGTTGCGCAGCCGTTCCGTGCGGGCCAGGGTCTCGATCTCGGTGCGAGCCTCACTCAGCCGTGCGCGGACCAGGGCCGTGGCTCCAAGGTCGACCAGTACATGAACCAGCTGCGCCTGGTCCTCCGAGGGCGGCGGGTCCGTCGCGGCGGACCGCCAGGCCGCGACCCCCAGGACCTCTCCATCGGCCCGAAGACGGCGCGTACGCCAGCCTGCCGCCGCCCAGGCCTGTTCCGTCCGGTCCGTGTCACCCGCAAAGTCCTGCGTGGGCGCGGCGACTCCCGGCGGGTGAAGCACCGCCGCGCCCCCGGTCGAGATCATCGCCTCGCCGCGCGCCACGCTAGCCAGATGCGCCGCCAGCCGTTCCTGCACCGCCTGCTCGCTGACCAGGGAAGTGAACTCACGGCTGGCGGCCAACAGGGCGCTCGTCGCCTGGGCCCGGCTCTGGGCGCGCCGGGCCGCGTCCCGGACTCGCCCGGCCAGGCCGCCGGTCAGCATGGCCACGATCAGGAACACGGTCAGGACAATGAAATCCTCGGCAGTCACGAACTGGATCGTGAACCGCGGATCGACCAGGTAGAAATTGTAGATCCCATAGGCGGTCAGGGCGGCGAAGTAGGCCGGCCCCGAGCCCAGCCAGACGGCCACCACCACCACCCCAGCCAGGAACACCATCGACAGTCGCGTGGTGTCCAGGCTGCGGTAGAGGAGTTCCGCGACCAGGGTCGAGACCACAACCGTGACGAAGGCGGCCGCGTAGCGTGGCCACCCCTCAAGATCGCGCAGGGCGGTCCAGTTCAAGCGCGCGGACCTCACCGGGCTATGGGGCAGAAGGTGGGGGGCGGCGGCCGCAAGAGGTCTCCTTGGGGGGCAGATGTCCCGCGGTCGACGACCCTGTCCACCCCGCGTCCACGGCGGGGAAAATGCGAGCAGGGGTTGGACGGAACAATTATGTCGCCCTTATAACTCGCGCATGCTGGGCCGTGCAGACGGGTTTGGTAGAGCATGACGCCATGCACGCTTCCCGCCGACAGATCGATGGTTCCTTCAAAGCCCCGGGTCAGCGAGGGAGCGAGCAACATGCTTGATGTCGGCCGATCTGCGCCCCTTTTCGACGCCCCTACGCACAGCAATCCCAAGTTCTATTTCTCCAGCGTGGGCGGTCGCTACGTGGTGCTGGCCTTCCTGCCGCCCGACGCCGAGCGGGCCGGCCAGATGACCCAGGCGGTCGACGGGATCCGCCACTTGCTGTCCGATGAGCGGCTGGTGACCTTCTTCGTCACCAGTGAGGCGGACCGCTTCCGAGCGGCGGGGGAAGGGCCTGGCGTCAGGTGGTTTTTCGACGCCGAGGCGATTATCGCCAAGGGCTACGGCGCCCTCGACGCCGATGGGGGCCATCCGGGCCGCTACGTGGTCATTGATCCCGCCATGCGCATCCTGAGCTGGCTGGAGACGGACGAGGCCTTCCAAGCCTTCATCGAGACCCTGCCGGCCCCCGATGACCACGCCGGGGTGACGCTGTTCGCCCCGGTCCTGGTCGTGCCGCGGGTGCTTGAGCCTGAACTTTGCCGCCGCCTGATCGACGTCTATGAGGCCCAAGGCGGCGAACGTTCCGGCGTCATGCGTGAGGTGGATGGGCGAACGGTCCCGGTCCTGGACGCCTTCAAGAACCGCCGCGATGTCATGATCGATGACGAGGCGCTGCGCGCGCTGCTGCGCCAGCGTCTGGCCCAGCGGCTGCTGCCGCAGATCCACAAGGCCTTCAACTACAAGGTCACGCGCGTCGAGCGCTACATGGTCGCCTGCTATGACGCCGAAGAGGGCGGCTATTTCAACGCCCACCGGGACAACACCACCCGCGGGACGGCCCACCGGCGCTTCGCCTGTTCGATCAATCTGAACGCCGAGGATTTTGAGGGCGGCGACCTGCGCTTCCCCGAGTTTGGCTCGCGCACCTATCGGCCTCCGACCGGCGGCGCGGTGGTGTTCTCCTGCTCACTGCTGCACGAGGCGACGCGGGTCAGGTCCGGCCGCCGCTACGCCTTCCTGCCGTTCTTCTTCGACGAAGACGCCGAGAAGATCCGCGTCGAGAACCTCAAGTTCCTGGACCAGGCTCCAGCCGTCTAGATCGTGGCGGCGTCCCGCGCGAGGGTGCGGGTCACCCCCAGGCAAATGGCCAGCTGGCCGCCATAGTACAGCGGCCAGATCGCGGCGCCGGCCAGGACGTTGTGCGCCAGAGGCCCAGAGCGGGCGAAGATCAACAGGTCCGACACCACGAAGGCCAGGGCGCCCAGGCCCACCAGGGCGCGAGGGAAGCGGCTCATCCAGGCGGTGGCGGCCATGGCCGCCAGGCCCGTCGCATAGAGCGCGACGCCGGGCGCGAAGGCGCGGTCCGCCGGCAACTCGAAGGCGGTGACCGCAATGGCTGGGATCATCAAGGCGCCAGAGATCAGCTGGCCCCGGGTGAGGTCCTGGCGTCGATGGGCCCAATAGAGCGCCACGGCGATCAGATGCCCGATCAGGAAGGCCACCGCCCCGACCGTCAGGCCAAAGGCGTTGAGCAACACGTCGCCGAGGGCCCCGAAGGCCATCACCGCCGCGATCATCCAGCCGTCCCGGCCGCTCGCCCGCAGGGCCGCATAGACCGCCAGCAGGGCGACGCCGGAACCCTTCCAGGCCAGCACGACCGCATCGGGCAAGTTCAGCAGCGGCTGGGCCATATAGCTCACACCGCCGACAATGGACGCCGCCAGGACGATCTTGGGCAGCCTTTGAAGCTCGGTCATCGAGTCCCCCTTGGCGCGAGCCTAGCCGGACGACGGCCTCTGCGGCGTCAGAGGCGTAAGGTGAATGTGCGGCGGATCGCCGCAGAGGCGGCGCGGGTCACCTCATAGCGGGCCGTATAGGTCCCCGGCGTCCAGCCGGCCGGCGGTCGCTTGCGACCGGCATAGAGGACGTACTGGGCCATGTTCCGATCCAGGGCTGGAATGCGGGTCTCCGCGACCACCTCGCCCTTGGGGCCGGTCAGGACTAGGTGCTGGGTGTCGCCGGCCTTCAGGCCGATGGCGCGCACATAGGCCAACAACACGGCGGCGCCCGCCTGGGGCGCGGACAGGCCGCCCGCCTCCACGTCGTCATTGGTCACCGGCTGGTCAGCGAAGCCGGCGTTCAGCACCGCGCCCGTCTGGTAGGCGAGCAACCGGCCCGCTTCCTCGGTCCACAGGCCCGGCCCGCCAGCGCCGCAGGCCGCGCCAGGCTTGGGCGCGAACGGATCAACCACTACGCCCGCGCGGCGCACGGTCAGGTGCAGGTGGGGATATTCGGTGTTGCCCGACAGGCCGACCTTGCCGATCGGCTGACCGGCCGCGACGGTGTCGCCGGCCTTCACCGACAGGCTGCCCTTGGCCATGTGGCAGTACTGGGTCTCCCAGCCGCCGCCGTGGTCGATCACCAGGCCATTGCCGCAATCCTGGCCGTTCAGCGGCGGGGCGCCGGGGGCCTTGATCGAGATGTCCTGCACGCCGTCCCGCAGACGGCTGACCTTGCCGGCCGCCGCCGCCAGCACGGTGACGCCGCGCCGCTGGGCGGCCATGTCCAGGATGCGGAAGTCGACGCCGTTGTGGTTCTGATAGGTCCGCGCGCCACAGCGCCAGTCCTGGGCGCCCGGCCCTGGATCGCGGTCCAGATAGTTCTGCACCTCGCAGGTCTGGCCCGGGCGGCAGGCGATCGGCAGGCCAAGCTTCGGCGCGGCCGGCTCCGGGGCGCTGTCGGCGATGGCGGGGGCCAGGGCGCCGGCGAGCACGACCCCGGCGAGGGCGGTCAGTCTTTTGCGGGTCATGGGCGTCCTCCGATCCTCCCCAGGCTGGCGCGAGGGTCGGGCGGCAATATGGCTCCTTGGTTACGCCCTCAGCCTGGCCGGTTCGCGCCCTGGCCGTCCAGCGCCTGGCGCACCTTGGCGGCCAGCTGCTGGATGGTGAAGGGTTTGGGCAGGAAGGCGACCCCGGCGTCCAGCACCCCGTTATGCACCACCGCGTTGCGGGTGTAGCCGGTGGTGTAGAGCACTTTCAGGCCGACCAGCCGCTCCGACGCCGTATCGGCCAGCACCCGGCCGGTCATCCCCGGCATGACGATGTCGGTGAATAGCAAGTCGATGCGCGGCTCCTGCTCCAGGATCATCAGCGCCTCCGCGCCGGAACTCGCATGGATCACCGTGTAGCCGAGCTCGCGCAGGGACTCGACGCTGACCTTGCGCACCCGCTCGTCGTCCTCGACCACCAGGATGATCTCGCCAGGGCGGCCCTCGGGCAGATCGGCCACCGACTGGGTCGCGGCCTGGGCGGTCAGTTCGCCCATCCAGCGCGGCAGGTAGATCTTCACCGAGGTGCCCTGGCCGATCTCGGAATAGATCTTCACGTGGCCGCCGGACTGTTTGACGAAGCCGAACACCTGGCTCAGCCCCAGGCCTGTGCCCCGGCCCACGCCTTTGGTAGTGTAGAAGGGATCGAAGGCTCGCGCGATGACTTCCGGCGGCATGCCGACCCCGGTGTCGGTGACCGAGAACATCACGTACTGGCCAGGCGTCACCTCCTGGTGCTCCTTGGCGTACTCCTCGTCCAGATAGGCGTTGGCGGTCTCGATGGTCAGCCGCCCGCCGTCGGGCATGGCGTCGCGTCCGTTCACGCACAGGTTCAGGATGCCGTTCTCCAGCTGGGAGACATCGGCGTTCACCCGCCAGATGCCGCCCGACAGCACGGTCTCCAGCTTGACCTGCTCGCCGATGGTCCGGCGCAACAGCTCCGACATGCCCTGGACCAGGCGGTTGGGGTCCGAGGCCACCGGCGCCAGGGGCTGTTGCCGCGAAAAGGCCAGCAGGCGCGAGGTCAGGGCCGCGGCACGTTCGGCGCCGTCGATGGCGTTGTCGATGGAGCGCTGGGCGCGGTCGGGGTCCGAGGTCAGTCGGCGCTTGGCCAGGTCCAGGCTGCCGATAATGATCGACAGCATGTTGTTGAAGTCGTGAGCGATGCCGCCGGTCAGTTGGCCGATGGCCTCCATCTTCTGCATCTGGCGCACCTGGGCCTCGGCCTGCTCGCGGGTGGCGGCCTCCGTTTCCAGCTCGGCGTTCGTGGCGGCCAGGGCGCGGATCTGCCGCCGCAGCGCCATCACCGCGTAGGCGGTCAGGGCGACCAGGACGGCGAACCCCAGGATCAGGGCCAGCCGCAGCCGACCGGCGGTGGCCTCCGCCTGGGCGCGACGCATGGCCAGGAGGCGGCCCTCTTCGGCGCGCATGGCCGCCAGCTCGCCGCGGATGGCGTCCATCAGGACCTTGCCGCGGCCCTGGGCGACGGCAGCCATGGCGCCGGTCACGTCCCCGGCTTCGCGCAGGCCCAGGCCCACCCGCAGCCGCGCCAGCCGCTCGTCCACCAGGGGACGCAGCCGGTCGATCGAGGCCTGCTGGATCGCATTGTCCGCCGTGGCGAGCTCCAGGGCGTCAAGCTCGGTGCTCAACCGCGCCACCGCCCGGTCATAGGGTTCGCGAAAGTCCGGCCGCCCGGTGATGATGAAGCCGCGCTGCCCGGTCTCGGCGTCCTGCACAAGGCTCTGGACCAGGGCGATGCGGTTCTGGACCTGCAGGGTGTGGGCGACCACGGCGTTGTCGTGGGTCTGGCCCGACGCCAGGCTCAGCGTGGCCAGTAGCAGCAGGGCCAGGAGGGCGGACCCCATCACCATGAACAGGGTCGAGCGGCGTGTGATCTTGCGCGCGGGCATCTGCGGGTTGTTCACGAAGCCAAGCCGGACAACAAGCGCGGCCATGGGCTTTTCCGCTCCCGGCCCCCTCTACAGCCCGGCGAATCCGGCCTAAGCCTTCGGCCTCGACAGGGACGGAGCGGACCATGACCCACCGGCGCGGATTCCTTGGACTGGCGGCCGGCGCGGGCCTGGCGCTCAGCGCGGGCCTGGCCCGGGCGGCGGCGCCTGCGGCTATTCCGGAGTTGAAGCCCCTCACCGGCGGCGTGGTCCCCATCAGCCCGGCGGAGCGCCGTGAGCGCATCGCCCGCGCCCAGACCCTGATGCGGGCGCAAGGGGTTTCGGCCCTGCTGATCGAGCCCGGCTCGGCCATGATCTATTTCTGCGGGGTCCGCTGGAGCCGCAGCGAGCGGCTGACCGCCTGCGTGATCCCGGTGGATGGCGACGTGCTGATCGTCACCCCGCACTTCGAGGAGCCCTCGGTGCGCGAGACCCTGGCGGTGCCGGCCGAGGTGCGCGTCTGGCAGGAGGACGAGAACCCCCTGGAGGTCGTGGCCGGCTGGCTGAAAGACAAGAAGCTCGCCTCCGGCGTCGTCGGTGTCGAGGAGACCGTCCGCTACTTCATCGTCGACGCCCTGCAGAAGGCCCTGCCGTCCGCCACCGTGCGCAACGGCGCCTCGGTCACCCGCGGCGTGCGGATGATCAAGACCGCGCACGAACTCGCCCTGATGCAGACCGCCGCCGACATCACCATCGCGGCCTACCGCTACACCTATCCCCGCATCCAGGCCGGCATGACCCGCGGCGACATCAACGACCTGATGACGGCGGCGACCCACGCTCTGGGCGGCGAGGCGGAGTTCAACCTGATCCTGCTGGGCGAGGCCTCGGCCTATCCGCACGGCTCGGGCAAGCCGCAGATGGTCCGCGAGGGCGAGGTGGTGCTGATGGACTGCGGCTGCGTGGTCGAGGGCTACCAGTCCGACATCTCGCGCACCTTCGTGTTCGGCGCGCCGAGCGCGGCCCAGCGCAAGGTCTGGAACGAAGTGCATCGCGGCCAGGAGATCGCCTTCGCCGCGGCCAGGCTGGGCGCGTCGGCCGGCGCGGTCGATGACGCCGTGCGCGGCTGGTACGAGTCCCTCGGCTACGGCCCCCGCTACAAGCTGCCGGGTCTGTCGCACCGCACCGGCCACGGCATCGGCCTGGACGGCCACGAGCCGGTCAACCTGGTGCACGGCGAGGCGACGAAGCTTTCGCCCGGCATGTGCTTCTCCAACGAGCCGGGCATCTACATCCCAGGCCAGTTCGGCATTCGGCTGGAGGACTGCTTCCACATGACCGAGGCCGGGCCGAAGTACTTCTCCGAGCCGCCGCCGTCCTTGGACAAGCCCTTCGGCTGAAGTCTCACCAAAGCTTGGGCGCCGGCGCGACGCCCACCGGGCCAACCCGCGTGCGCCCGGCCTCGAAGCTGAGCGGCAGCTTGCCCTGCGGCGTCGCCACCATCACCGCCGCCGCGCCCAGGGCCGCGGTCGGCGGCACCCGCCCGGCCTTGGCCAGGCCGGCCAGGGCCTCGGGCCCCTTGGTCACGGTCACCTCCAGGGTTCCGGCCAGGTAGCCGTCCGGATCGACCACCAGGGCGCCGCTCTGGGCGCCCAGGCCAGAATCGCCGGCCCGCACCTGCGCCTGCCGCACCTGCAGGGTTCCGCCGGCCAAGGCCCAGGCCTGGCCGGCTTGGGCCAGGGTCGCGCCCTGGAAGCGGCTGACCCGCGAGAGGATCGCATCCCAGGTCAGGGTCACCCGGCTGTCCCCCGGGATCGCCGCCAGGGTCGAGCCTGGGGCGGTAAGGCCGTTCTCGACCTTGAACAGGATCGCGCCCTGGTCGTCGGGGCCAGGCCGCAGGTGCAACTCCACCCGCTCGGCAGACGCCAGCGACAGGGGCTTGGCGCCCGGCGCGGTACGGAAGGTCAGGTCCAGACCCTCCACCGACAGGGCTGGCGGCTTGAGCTCGGGCTCCTTCAGGCTGGCCCGGATCACCCGCCCGCGCACCTCCACCGGCCCGCCATTGGGCCGGATCAGGGTGAAGCCGTCTTCGGTGGCGAACATCCAGTGTTTCAGGGCGTAGGCATAGGCCTCGCCCTCCAGCTTCGGCGTCGTCAGGCCCCAGCCCGACGGCTCGCGCAGGCTGACCCCCTTCAGGGTCACGTCCAGGCGGAAGGGCCAGCCGGTGACCTTTCGCTCGCGCCATTCGACCCCATAGCCCGCCTGGCGCAGGGCCGCGGTGCTGGCGTCCATCTGGCGGATCGTCTCGCCGCGCAGCCAGATCCACATCCCCGACCAGACGATGCTCACCACGAGGGCGAGCAGGAACGGCGCGTACAGTCCCATGCGGCTGGGTTTGCGGGCGGGGTCAGGATCGGGCAGAGGAGAGGGGGCCATATGGGGTCCGAGGCGGGAGTGAACGGTCGGCGATGACGGTTGAACGCTGGGTGTTCGGATATGGATCGCTGATGTGGCGGCCGGGCTTTGACCATGTGGAGCGCAGGCCCGCCACCCTACATGGGCGCCGCCGCGCCTTTTGCATCTATTCGGTCCACCATCGTGGGACCTATGAGCGGCCGGGGCTGGTGCTGGGCCTGGCGCCGGGCGGCTCGGTGCGCGGCGCGGCCTATCGGGTGTCCGAGGACGCCTGGCCCGAGGTCTACGCCTATCTGCGGGAACGCGAGCAGCCCACCGAGACCTATGTAGAGGCGCGCCGCCCGGTGACCCTGGCCAGCGGCCGCCAGGTCGACAGCCTGGTCTTCCTGTCCGACACCGCCCACCCGCAGTGGGCCGGCGCCCTGACGCTGGAGCGCCAGGCCGAGCTGATCTCCGGCGCGACCGGCCTGTCAGGACCCAATATCGACTACCTGCGCGACCTGGTCAGCCACCTGGAGGCCGAGGGCATCCGCGACCGGGGGATGGAGACCCTGCTGGCCCTGGTCGAAGCTACAGGCTGAGCAGCTTGGTCGAGGCGGTTTCGATCCGCTCCTCGAGGGTGCGCATGAATTCTGCGCGCTTCAGGCCGGCCGGAATCGGCTCCAGGTATTCGAACACGATGACGCCCGGCTTGCGCAGCAGGCCGTGGGCCGGCCAGTGGACGCCGGAATTGGTCGCCACCGGGTGCACCGGCACGTTCAGCTCGCGGTACAGGGCGGCGATGCCGGGCTTGTAGTCCCCGGCCACGCCGGGCGTGCCCCGCGTGCCTTCGGGGAAGATCAGCAGCTGGCGATCGCCCTTGCCGAACCGGTCCAAGGCCTCGCGCACCATCTTCTTCAGGGCCTTGGCGTGGCCGTCGCGGTCCACCAGCAGGGCGCCCATCTTGACCCCGTACCAGCCGAACAGCGGCACCCAGATCAGCTCCTTCTTCATGACGAAGAACGGATCGGGCAGGACGCCGAACTGGGCGAAGACGTCCAGCATGCACTGATGCTTGGGCGCGACGATGGCGTCGCCGGTCGGGACGTGCTCGCGGCCGCGGATCTCCACCCGGATGCCGCAGATCACCAGCAGCAGGAAGTTGATCCCCCAGCTCCACAGCCTCAGGGCCCGTGTCAGCCAGGCGCCCGGCAGCACCAGGAACGGGATCATCGCCAGGGCGAAGGCCACCGACCACACATAGAACAGGAACACGAAGACGATGGAGCGCAGGTGGATCAAGGTCAGCCTTTCGAGGTCTGGACCGCCGGCGCGGGCGCGGGGTCCTTGGGGCCCAGGCCGCGCACCGCCTCGCGGCCGAGAATGGCCAGATACTTCGAGTACTCGGTGATCATCAACCGCGCGCTCTTGCCGGTGCGCCACCAGTAGTGGGCGTTGATCACCGGCGTGGCCACCGGATAGGCCTGCAAGGTGGTGTCCGGCATGGCCGAGCGCAGCTCCAGCATGGCGCGCGGCATGTGATAGTCGGCGGTGACCACGATCAGGCTGTCATAGCGCATGGCCTGCGCCCACTCGGCGGTCTCGCGGGCGTTGCCGACCGTGTCGGCGGCGGTGAAGCCTAGGTCCACGCAGCAGTCATAGATCTTGCGCACCGCCTTGGAGACGGCGCGGATGTCGTCGCGGGTGGCGTCCTTGTTCACGCCCGAGACCAGCATGCGCTTGGCCTTGCCGGCCTCCAGCAGTTCGACCCCGGCGATGATGCGCTCGTTGGAGCCGGCCCCGGTCAGGGCCACGACCCCGTCGGCGGTGTCCGGCGGCGGGGCAGGGGTGGAGCGGTCGACGCGGTCGGCGAAGGCGAACAGGCCCGCGGCCCAGATCACACCCACCAGCATCAATCCCACCAGCCCTTTCAGGGCCTGGTCCATCCGCGCCTCCGTCGATTCCGCTCTATCCTAGGCCGTGCGGGCGCCGGGCCGCTAGTCCATGTCCCGGATCAGGGCCTCGGCGGTGATCCTTGCGGCGATGGCGGCCACCAGGGCGGCCAGGAGCGGGCAGGGCGCGACCCAGGCGAGGTCGCTCCAGGCGATGGGCAGGATCGGCGACAGGCCGCTGGCCCCGCCGACGAGCCGCATCACCGCCCCGACCAGGGCCGCGGCGCCCGCGCCCATCAGGCCGGCCAGGGCCGCCATGCGCGCGAAGCGCATCTGGAACAGCCGGGCGATGAAGTGGTCGTCGGCGCCGGACAGGTGCAGCACCTCGACCACGTCGCGGCGGGCCTGCAAGCCGGCGCGGGTGGCGAAGCCGACCACGGCGGCGGCGGCGGTGGTGATCAGGCTGAAGATGCCGACCCCGATCCAGCGGGCCAGGCCGGCGGCGCGGGCGATGTCGGCGGTCCAGACCGAGTGGTCATCGACCACCGCGTCGATCCCTTGAGCCTTGAGCGCTGCGTCCAGGTCGGCGGCGGTGGCGGGGGCTGCGGGGTCCAGGTCCACGGCCACCAGCCTGGGCACCGGCAGGTCGTCCAGGTCGGCGATGTCGCCCAGGAACGGCGCGACCAGGGCTTCGGCCTTTTCCTTCTCGAGCGCGCGGGCCTCGGTGACGCCGCGGGTCCCGGCCAGGGTCTCGGCGGCGCGGGCGGCGGCCGAATCCGGCGTCTCATTGGCCTTGGGCCGCACGATGATGGTGGCCTGGGCCTTCAGCTGGTCCGCCCAGCCCTGGGCCGCACGGTCCGAGGCCAGCACCGCCAGCGCCGTCAGGCAGGCCAGGAAGCACAGCACCGTGACCACAAAGGTCAGGGCCCCGTCGCGGGCGTCCGCCGACGGCAGGAAGGCCGCGGGCTTCCAGCGTTCGGTAAAGGCCTGGGCCTCGCCGCTCATGGCCGCGCCCCCGGCTGCAGCGTCGTCAGCCGACCGCCGTCCAGGTGCAGCACCGGCTGGCCGGCGCGGGCCACCAGGTCCTGATCGTGCGTCGCAATGAGCACCGTTGTCCCCAGCCTGTTCAGTTCGACGAACAGCCTCAGGATCCGCAGGCTCATCTCATGGTCCACATTGCCCGTGGGCTCGTCGGCGACCAGAATGTCCGGGCGATTCACCACCGCGCGCGCGATGGCGAGCCGCTGCTTCTCCCCGCCGGCCAGGGTCGGCGGCATGGCGTGCATCCGCGACTTCAGGCCGACCCAGGCCAGCAGTTCGGCCACGTCCTGGCGGTAGCTGTCGGGCTTGCGGCCGGCGATGCGCAGGGGCAGGGCGACGTTGTCGAAGGCGGTCATATGGTCGAGGAGGCGGAATTCCTGGAACACCACCCCGATCCGCCGACGCACATGCGGCTTGTCCTTCGGCGGAATGGCCGAGACATCCTGGCCGAACAGGTGGATCAGACCTTTGGACGGCTTGGCCGCCAGGTAGATCAGCTTGAGCAGCGAGCTCTTGCCCGCCCCAGACGCCCCGGTGAGGAAGTGGAACGACCCCTGTTCAAGCTCGAAGGTCAGATCGCGCAGGGTCTCCGGCGCGCGGCCATAGCGCATGGACACGTCGTCGAAGCGGAGCACGGGCGCGGCGACTGCCTCTGCGGCGAGCGGGTTTCTGGACATGGGGACCGAAATCGGCGACCTCGGTGGAGGTTGCTGGAGCGTCCGATTCGGCCGTCATGATACTGACCTGTCCAGAGTGCGCCACCAGCTATTTCGTGGATGATTCCAAGATCCCCGCGGAAGGCCGGAAGGTGAAATGCGCCTCCTGCAGCCACCGCTGGTTCGTGGACCCGGTGGACGTGCTGACGCGCGGCCTGGGCGATGAGGCGAAGGACGAGGATGACGGCCCCTACCTGCAGGAGCGCGAGCCGCAGCCCGAGCTCGACGCCGAGCAGATCGCCGAGGTCAAGGACCTGCCGGGCGAGGAACTGCCCAAGGTCTTCCGCGCCAAGGCGGCCGATGAGCGCAAGCTGCGCGAGGCCGCGGCCAACGGCATCGTCTGGGCCGGCATGACCGCCGCCCTCGCCATCCTGATCGCGCTGGCCGTGGTGTTCCGCGTCGACGTGGTCCGCGTCTTCCCCCACGCCGCCGGCGCCTATGCCGGCGTCGGCCTGCCGGTGAACAGCCTGGGCCTGGTGATCGAAGGGGTGAAGGCCGAGCCCGCCCTGCAGGACGGCCACGCCGCCCTCTCGGTCTCCGGCATGATCCGCAACATCGAGGACCGCGAGATCGACGCGCCGCCCCTGCGGATCAGCCTGATCAACAAGTCCGGCCGCCGGATCACCACCAAGATCGCCCAGCCCGCCGACGCCCGCGTGCCGCCGGGCGAGACCCGCCACTTCGCCATGACCATCCTCGACCCGCCCACCGTGGCCTCGGAGCTGGAGGTGGCCTTCGCCCCGGAAGCGGCGCGCAAGGGCGTGGTCACCCCCAAGGCCGCCAAGGTCGACGCCCCGCACGGCGGCGGCCACGGCGAGCAGGACCTGCGCGGCCCGGAATCCCACGACCCGCCGCCCGGCCCGGCCCCGGTGGACGCCGCCCCCCTGCCGGAAAGCTCGCCCTACGCCCTGCCCAGCCATGACGCGCCGGCCCACGAGGCGCCGGGCCATGACTAAGGCGGAGCCGGCCGGGCTTGAGGTCCGCGAGATCCTGCTGACCGAAGCCGAGATCGCCGAGAAGGTCACAGGCCTCGCCCGCGCCATCGCCCCGCGCATCGACGACGACACCGTCGCGGTCTGCCTGCTGACCGGCGGCCTGTGGTTCGCCGCCGACCTGACCCGGGCCCTGGCCCGCGAGGGCCGCCATGTCCGCTTCGACGCCCTGTGGCTGGCGTCTTACGGCGACGAACGCGCCAGCCTCGGCCGCTGCGAGGTCCGCGCCGATCTCCAGCGCCCGCTGGCCGGGCGCCGCGCCCTGGTCATCGACGACGTGTTCGACACCGGCCTGTCCCTGTCGGAGGCCCACCGCCTGGTCCGCGACGCCGGCGCCGCCGAAGTGCTGACCTGCGTCTTCGCCACCAAGCCCTGGCCCAAGCCCCGCGCCATCCAGCCGGACTTCAGCGCCTGGGACGCCCCGGCCCGCTTCCTCGTTGGCTACGGCATGGACGCCGCCGGCGCCCTGCGCGGCCTCCCCTACATCGGCGCCATGGACTG
>CAZXVO010000038.1:0-16072 GCA_964643835.1 uncultured Phenylobacterium sp.
TCGACGGCGCGGTCGTCCTCTTCGGTGCGGACCGACACCCGGGTGAAGGCGGTCGGGCTTTCCCAGACCACCTGGCGCCAGCGGGGGGTCTCGCGGATGACCTGCACCGCCCGGTCGGTGACCAGGACGCGCTCGATCTGCCGGCCCGCGGCGAAGCTGACCATGAAGGCGACGGCGATGGCCGCGACGTCGGCGCCCAGGAAGATGGGGATCAGGGTCGCCCCGACCGACAGGAACACCGCGGCCGAGCAGCAGTTCAGGACGGTGATGATGCAGATGAGGATGATGAACCCGCGCTCCGAAAGCGAGCGGTTCGGCCGGATCTCCGCGTCCATGAACACCCGATCATCCATGCCCCTCCCATAGCCCAAACCGAGCGCGGCGAAAATCCTGTGGCGCCGCTCGATTTGGGGGTGATGCGCCGATCCGTCGCATGCGCCTCAAGCCGGCCTTAAGCAGGATGCGGCCAGGGTGCCGGTATGAACGCGCCGAACCTCTTCGCGCCCTCGGTGACACCCCCGCAGGTGCTGTGGGCGGAGATTTTCCAGGACCGACGCCGCACCCTGGCGTTTCGGGTCATCCTGATTTTTGCGATCACCTTCGGTTTCGGCCCCTTCGCAGACGCCCGGCTGCTCTATCCCTGGGTCGCCAGCTACATCGCCCTTCAGCTGCTGGAGCGGATGTTGGCCGCGCGGGTGGCGGACCGGGTGCTGGGCGCGCCGCTGCTGTTCGCCAACCACCTGATCTACTGCGCCCCGGCGCTGCTGGTGATCCACGAGTTCGGACCTTGGGGCGTGGGGCTGGGTGCGGCCCATGTCTGCGGCGCCATGACCATGGCGGCGATCAGCGCCCGGCGCTCGCCCCTGGCCTATGCCATGATGGTCCTGCCGTGCGTCGGCTATCTCGCGGCCCTGGCTGTCATGGCGTTCCACTATGGGGGCGGCCTGAGCGCCGCGGTCATTCTCGGCCTGGCCGTACCCATGGCCCTGGGTGGCACCACCGCGGCCTGGAAGGCGTCGGCCCGCGCGCTGGAGGCCGAGGCGGAGGCCCGCGCCCGCGCGGAGGCGGCTGACGCGGCGAAGTCCGCCTTCATGGCCCTGGTCGGCCATGAACTGCGCACGCCCATTTCCGCCATGCTGGCGGGGGTCGCCGAGGCCCAGAAGGGCCAGGACCCGGCCCAGGTCGCCGCCAACCTGCGGCTGATCGATGACGCGGGCCGCATGATGCGCACCCTGCTCAACGATCTCCTGGACTATTCCAAGCTCGAGGCCGGCAAGCTGGAACTGGTGGCCGAGCCCCACGACCTCGGGACCCTGATCCGGCAGACCGAGGCCTTCTGGGGCGCTGAGGCTCGCGCCAAGGGGCTGGATTTCCGCATCGAGCATGCTGGAGACCTGCCCGGCTGGGTCGCCGCCGACGGCGTGCGCCTCCGCCAGATCCTCAACAACCTGCTCTCCAACGCCCTGAAATTCACCACCGACGGCGGGGTGACCCTGCGCACCGAGGCGACCAGGGTCGCGACCACAGGGGACGAGGGCGCTTGGCGAGTGGCCTTGTCGGTGATTGACACCGGTCCCGGCCTCACCGCCCAGCAGGCCGAGGGCCTGTTCACCCCCTTCCGCCAGGCTGACGCTGGGGTGGCGCGGACCCATGGCGGCACAGGCCTGGGCCTGGCCATCAGCCGCACCCTGGCCCAGCTGATGGACGGCGACCTGACCCTGACGACCGCGCCTGGGGCGGGCTGCGTCTTCACCTTCGAGGCCATGTTCGCGCCGGCCGAGCCGCCGCCTGCCGCCGCCCAGGACGAACCGCCGCGCAGCGCTGGCCTGCGCATCCTGCTGGCCGATGATCACGAGGTGAACCGGCGGGCCTTCGCCCTGATGCTGGGGCCGATCGCCGAAAAGCTGATCTGCGTGGAGGACGGCGAGGCCGCCATCGCCGAAGCTGGGCCCTTCGACCTGGTGCTGCTCGACCTGAACATGCCGCGCATGGGCGGGCTGGAGGCGGCCCAGCACATCGCCGCCCGACCCGGCGCGCCGCCGATCCTGGCGCTCACCGCCTCCATCGACCCGGCCGACATCGCCGCCTGCCGCGCGGCGGGCATGACCGGCTTCGTCGCCAAGCCGGTGGAGCCGGAAGAGCTCTACGCGGCCATCGAGGCGGCCATGGCCGCCTGACGACCCCTTGGCGGGCGCCAGCGTTCCGCGCCATGGTCGCCGCCATGGTCAAGTCCGCCCGAAAGCCGGCCCGCCGGCGCCTGAGCCCGCCTGAGAAGGCTCGCATTGAAGAGATCTTCCACCGCTTCCTGTCGGAAGAGGACGATCCCCGCACCGAGCTCAACTATGACAGCCCCTACACCCTGGTCGTGGCGGTCGCCCTGTCAGCCCAGGCCACCGACGTCTCGGTGAACAAGGCCACCGCCAAGCTGTTCGAGGTGGCCCACACGGCCCAGGACATGCTGGCGCTCGGGGAAGAGGGCCTGATCCCCTACATCGCCTCCATCGGCCTCTATCGGACCAAGGCCAAGAACGTCATCGCCGCGGCGAAAATCATCATGGAGCAGCACGGCGGCGAGGTTCCCCTGGACCGTGCGGCGCTGCAGGCCCTGCCGGGGGTGGGCCGCAAGACCGCCAGCGTGGTGCTGAACGAACTGCGCATCGAGCCGGCCATCGCCGTGGACACCCACGTATTCCGGGTCTCGCACCGCCTGAAGCTGGCCTTCGGCAAGACCCCGGACCAGGTGGAGGCCGAGCTGATGGCGGTGGTCCCTGAGCCTTACTTGGTGCGCGCCCACCACTGGCTGATCCTGCACGGCCGCTACACCTGCGTGGCGCGCAGGCCCAAGTGTGACCAGTGCCTGATCGCCGACCTCTGTCCCTCGCGCGGGACGGCGAGCTAGGGCGCCGGCCGCACCGGGACCTGGACGTCGCAGACGCTGAAGTCCGCGCCGCGGGCCTTGCGGGTCCTGGCGACCAGGGCGGCGAAGGCCGGACCCTTTTCGTTGAGGATCTCCAGGCGCGGCTGTTCGGCGACCGGAAGGTCGGCGGCCAGGCGGACGCGGATCATCTTGTCCGGTGCGGCCGGCGGCTCGCCCACGGCCATGGCGCGCACGACGTCCAGGCCCTGCACCACCTGGCCCCAGACCGTGTAGTCGCGGTCCAGGCGTCGGCTCGGGCCGCGCATGAAGAAGATCTCGCTGTTGGACGTGCCGGGATCGGCCTGCCGCCCCATGCCGGCGGTTCCGGGGCAATAGGCGCCCCAGGCGCGAAGCTTGCCGTCTGGGCTGCGCCGGGCCTCTTCCGCGCCGACGCTGGCCACCGGGCTCGCGCCCACGAAGCCTTCGACCCCGTCGGCCGCCTGGCGGACGGGGGTCAGGGCGCCGGGCGGCAGGCGGAAGCTGAACTCCGGCGGCAGGTCGGGATGGGACGAGGTCCCGCCGTCCCTGTTGTTGGGATTGCCGGTCTGGTCGACGAAGCCATCAATCACCCGATGGAACAGCAGGCCGTCATAGACGCCTTCGCGGGCCAGCAGGGTCACCCGCTCCACCGCCTTCGGCGCAAAGTCGGGGCGCATCTCCACGACGATCCGGCCCTTGGTGGTGTCGATGACCAGGGCGCGGGCGGGGTCGAGAGGGCGCCAGTCGGGCGCAGGCGCGGCGGCGATCAGGGGCAGGGCGAGCAGGGCGGCGGCGATACGCATCCGCCGAGCTTCGCATGAACCCCCACCGCCGTCATGGGGCAGGTCGTCAGGTGATCCGCTTCACGCTCACCGGGTCGCTGCTGGGGAAGCTTTCCTCCAGGCCCTCGTCGAGCAGGGCTTCCTGGCGGTCCTCGGCTTCCTTGGCCTTGTCGGCCAGCTGGTCGTGCTTTTCGTCGGCCTCCAGCGGCCTGTCGGCGACGCGGGCGTGAGGGACGTCGATGTGGCGATCTTCGAGTTGGGCGCGGCCCTCGACGGCGGCGTCGGCGGCGGCGCCGCCCGAGCCGTGGGTGAAGGCGCGCTTTTCATCCTTGCGGGTATTGGGAACGGGGTTGGTCATCGGGACCTCCTTGCGGCGGGTCCCGGTTCAACGTCCCACAGCCCGCAGGGGTTGCCCCGCCTCCAGCCAGCCCTTGGCGTTCCGCAGCCGGATCCCGCTGGCGTGCAGGCTGGAGGCCCAGACGTCCTTGAACGGAACCAGGCTGTCGACCAGCCGCAGCTCCACCCCCGCCTCGGCCAGGGCGGCGGGCAGGTCGGTCAGGGCCTGCAGGGCCAGGGGCGTCACCCCGATCCGGCTGACCCACATGCCGGCGTCCTTCAGGCTCTCGAAGCTGTCGCCCGGCATCTCGTAGCGATGGATCACGCCGGTCTTCAGCCGCTCGAACCAGGCCCATTCCACGAATGCGGTCTTGGCCGGCCGCCCTGGTCCCATCCAGCGCGCGATATCGGCCTCCGACGACCCGGGCAGGGCCCAGACCAGGATGCGCGGACAGTCGCGGGGAAAGGTGTACATCGCCCGGTGGGCGTCCTCGATCGCCCAGACCAGGGGCCCGTTCAGCCAGTCCATGCCGGGCGCCCGCTCGGCCGGGACCTGCACCGGGCGCGGCTCGAAGCGGCTGATCGTCGGATCATCGCTGAAATGGAACAGCCGGGGCGCCATGCTTAAGCCGTCCGAAAAGGTTTGTGCTGCAGGCTTCTAGCGACGTCCTCGCGTTGCCCGCCAGTCCCTTTGGCTGTAGTCAGCCGCCCACGCCAACGAAGAAGCCCCGTCCATGTCCGAACTCTACGACGTCGCCGCCATCGGCAACGCCATCGTCGACGTCATCGCCCCCGCGCAGGAGGCCTTCCTGACCCGTCACGCCCTGGACAAGGGCGCCATGATGCTGGTGGACGAGGCCCGCGGCGAACAGCTCTATGGCGACATGGCGCCGGGCGTTGAGACCTCGGGCGGTTCGGCCGGCAACACCATCGCCGGGATCGCCAGCCTGGGCGGTCGCGCGGCCTATCTGGGCAAGGTGGCCGACGACCAGCTGGGCAAGGTCTTCACCCACGACATGCGGGCCATCGGCGCCCACTTCCAGCCGACCCCGCTGGTCGGCGGCCCGTCCACCGCCCGCTGCCTGATCAATGTCACGCCGGACGGCGAGCGGACCATGTGCACCTATCTGGGCGCCTCGGTGGAGTTCACCGCCGACGACGTGGACGCCGCCGTGATCGAGCAGGCCAAGATCGTCTATCTGGAAGGCTATCTGTTCGACGCTGAGCCGGCGCGCCGCGCCTTCGCCAAGGCCGCGGGCCTGGCGCGCGGGGTGGGTCGCCAGATCGCGCTGACCCTGTCGGACGGCTTCGTGGTCGAGCGCCACCGCGCCGCCCTGATGGGCTTCATCGACAGCCAGGTGGACATCCTGTTCGCCAATGACACCGAGCTTTGCGCCCTGTTCGAGACCTCCGACTTCGACGACGCGCTCGAACAGCTTCGCGTCCGCGTGAAGTTGGCCGCCGTCACCCGCGGCGCCCAGGGCTCGGTGATTGTCGCCTCCGCCGAGCAGGTGTCGGTTCCAGCCTTCCCGGTCGAGAAAGTCGTGGACACGACCGGCGCGGGCGACCAATACGCAGCCGGGTTCATGTTCGGCCTCGCCAAAGGCCGGTCGCTGGAAGATTGCGGCCGCCTGGGCTCCCTGGCGGCGTCGGAAGTGATCTCGCATTACGGCCCCAGGCCCCAGGTCTCGCTCAAGGACCTCGCGGCCGCGAAAGGACTCTAAGGATATGGCCCGCACGGCCGAGGTGGTCCGCAACACGAAGGAGACCCAGATCACGGTTCGCGTGGATCTGGACGGCTCCGGCGTGTCCGATGTCGAAACCGGCGTCGGCTTCTTCGATCACATGCTGGACAGTTTCGCCCGCCACGGCGGGATCGACCTCTATGTCCGCACCAAGGGCGACCTGCATATCGACGCCCACCATACGGTGGAGGACACCGGCATCGTGCTCGGCCAGGCGGTCATGAAGGCCCTGGACGGCTTCAAGGGTATCCGCCGGTTCGGCCACGCCTATGTGCCGATGGACGAGACCCTGACCCGTTGCGCCATCGACCTGTCGAACCGCGCCTACCTGGTCTGGAAGGTGGCCTTCAAGACGCCGAAGATCGGCGAGTTCGACACTGAGCTCTTCAAGGAGTTCCACCACGCCTTCGCCATGAACTGCGGGGCCTGCGTGCATCTGGAGACCCTCTACGGCGACAACTCGCACCATATCGCCGAGAGCGGGTTCAAGGCCCTGGCCCGCGCCCTGCGCGCGGCCGTCGAGCTGGACCCGAAGACCCACGGCCAAGCGCCGTCCACCAAGGGCGTCCTGTAGGGAAGAAACACCATGCAGAGCGTCGCCCTGATCGATTACGGGTCGGGCAACCTGCGCTCGGCCGAAAAGGCCCTGGTCCGCGCCGCGGACGGGACCGCCGAGATCGTTGTCACCTGTGATCCCGACCTGATCCGCCGCGCCGACCGTGTGGTGCTGCCGGGCGTGGGCGCCTTCCGCGCCTGCATGGAAGCCTTCGAAAGCCGTCCCGGCCTGGAGGACGCCCTGCAGGAGGTGGTCCAGCAAAAGGGCCGCCCCTTCCTGGGCATCTGTGTCGGCATGCAGCTGGTCGCCACCCGCGGCCTGGAGTTCGGCGAGACCAAGGGCCTGGGCTGGATCCCGGGCGATGTCCGCCGGATCACGCCGACCGACCCGCACGCCAAGGTGCCGCACATGGGCTGGAACAGCCTGACGCGGCTCTCGGGCCCCGACCTGATCACCGGGATCGGCGGCTCGCCCATGTATTTCACCCACTCCTTCGCCATCTATCCGGACGACGACGCCCATGTCGCGGCCTGGGTCGATCATGGCGGTGAGTTTCCCGCCGCCGTCGCCAGGGGCAATGTGGCCGGCGTGCAGTTCCACCCTGAAAAATCCCAAAGCGCCGGGCTCGCCCTGCTGGCGCGGTTCCTGGAGTGGCGCCCGTGATTCTCTATCCGGCCATCGACCTCAAAGACGGCCAGTGCGTGCGGGTCCTGCACGGCGACCTGGACACCGCGACCGTGTTCAACAACTCCCCCGCCGACCAGGCGCGGCAGTGGGCCGACGCCGGCTTCCACTGGATCCACGTGGTCGACCTGAACGGCGCGGTGCAGGGCAAGGCGGTCAATGAAAAGGCCGTCGAGGCGATCCTCGAGGCCGTGTCGGTGCCGGTCCAGCTGGGCGGCGGCATCCGCTCGATCCGCGACGTCGAGCGCTGGATCGAGGCGGGCGTCTCCCGCGTCATCCTGGGCACCGTCGCCGTCACCCAGCCGGAGATCGTACGCGAGGCCGCCCGGCAGTGGCCGGAACAGATCGCCGTCAGCGTCGATGTGCGCGGCGGCAAGGTGGCGACCCAAGGCTGGACCGAGAGCTCCGACCTCGACGCCGTCACCGTCGCCAAGCGCTTCGAGGACGTGGGCGTCGGCGCCCTGATCATCACCGACATCGACCGCGACGGCACGGTCATGGGCTTCAATGTCGAGGCCTTCGGGGCCATCGCCGACGCCGTCGCCATCCCCGTGATCGCCGCCGGTGGCCTGGCCAGCGTGGACGACATCGTCAAGCTGAAGGCCCGTAAGGGCGCGGAAGTCGCCGGCGCGGTCCTCGGCCGGGCGCTCTACAACGGCGCCATCATCCCGGCCGAAGCCCTGCAGGCGGCCGGCTGATGCTGAAAGTCCGCGTCATCCCGTGTCTGGACGTCAAGGACGGCCGGGTGGTGAAGGGGGTCAACTTCGTCTCCCTGCGCGACGCGGGTGATCCGGTGGAGCAGGCGCGCGCCTATGACGCCGCCGGCGCCGACGAGCTGATGTTCCTGGACATCACCGCCAGCCACGAGCGCCGAGGCGCCATCCTGGATGTCATCGCCCGCACGGCCGATGTCTGCTTCATGCCCCTGTCGGTGGGCGGCGGCATCCGCCAGGTGGAGGACGCGCGCCGCCTGCTGCTGGCCGGCGCCGACAAGATCAGCGTCAACACCGCCGCGGTGGAGAACCGCGACCTGGTCAGCGCCTGCGCCGACGCCTTCGGATCCCAGGCGGTGGTGACCGCTATCGACGCCAAGCGGACCGGCGACCGCTGGCACGTCTTCACCTATGGCGGCCGTAACGATACCGGCCTCGATGTCGTGGACTACGCTGTCGATGTGGTGAAGCGCGGGGCGGGCGAGATCCTGCTCACCTCCATGGATCGCGACGGGGCCAAGACCGGCTATGACATCGACCTGCTGAAGGCCGTGACCGACGCCGTGAACGTGCCGGTGATCGCCTCTGGCGGGGCCGGAAACGCCCAGCACATGGTCGACGCGGTGACGAAGGGCGGCGCCGACGCCGTGCTCGCCGCCTCGATCTTCCACTTCGGCGAGGTGTCCATCGGCGAGGTGAAACGCGCCATGGCCGCCGCCCATATTCCCGTCCGCCTGACGGAGATCGCGCAATGAGCCGCTTCGCTGAGGTCGTGGATCGCCTGGCCGCCACCATCGAGGCCCGCAAGGGCGCGAGCCCTGAGAGCTCCTACACCGCCAGGCTCCTGGCCGACGGCGTCGAGCGCGCCGCCAAGAAGCTGGGCGAGGAGGCGGTAGAGACCGTGATCGCGGCGGTGTCGCAGGGCCCCGAGGCCCTGGCGGCCGAGGGCGCGGACCTGATCTATCACTTCCTGGTCGTGCTCACCGCCGCCGGCGTCAGCCTGGACGATGTGGCGCAGAAGCTGGAGGCCCGGGAAGGCCGCTCCGGCATCGCGGAAAAGGCCGCCCGCCCCAAGGGCTGACCCCAGGTAGAATTTTCCAAAACTCTACAGTTGTGGGGTGTGTCGCGCCCCGCCTAACGTCCGCGCGCCTGGGCCGAGGGACGGCCGGGCGAAGACAAGGACAAGATGATGAAGTTCATGACGAAGGCGGCCATGGCCGCCGCGATGGCGTTCGCCTGCCTGGCGGGTTCGGCCCATGCCCAGACCGCCGAGCGCACCTATGACAACGGCCCGGTCTGGCAGATCGCCTATATCGAGACCAAGCCCGGCAAGTTCGACGACTACATGGCCTATGTCATGGGCCCCTACCGCCAGCTCCAGGACGCCGCCAAGAAGACTGGCGCCCTGTTGGACTGGCAGGTGTTGGCGGTGGACAATCCGCGCGAGCACGAGCCCGATGTCGTCCTGGTGCTGGTCTACAAGAACATGGCCGCCCTGGACTATCCGCTGGATGACCAGGACAAGATGTCCGCCAAGGTGTTCGGCTCCCTGCCCAAGGCGACCCAGGACCTGATCAAGCGCGAGGACATCCGTGTCCTGCGCGGCTCGATCGGCGCCCGCGAGCTGGTCCCGCTGAAGTAGGCTCTACAGTCCCTTCACGTCGCATCCCCTCGCCTCCAGCACCGGCTTCAGGGCCCAGTAGGCGGCGGGGGTGCGCATCAGCGGGATGCGCGGATAGAGGTGGTGGATGATGTGGTATTCCATGCCCATGGAGCCGATCACTCCCACCTTGCTGCGGAACGAACGGGTGTCCTTGTAGCGGCCCATCTGCGCGCCGGGATGGTGCGGGGCCCAGCTCAGATAGAACTGGATGTAGGTCACGCCGATCTGGCGCGGCAGCCACCAGACCAGCAGGGCGACCAGGGCGTGGCCGCTCCAGGCCATGCCGAACAGCACCGCCAGATAGACCAGCTGATAGACCACGGCGACCAGGCCGGCGCGCTTGGCCTCATCCGTGCCCAGCCGCGCCAGGGTGGCGCCATAGGACTTGCCCGCCTCCGAACCCGGCTGTCGCTGGGCGATGGACTTGGCGATCATGTGCCAGGGGTCGTTCGACTTGGTGCCGATGTCCGGGTCCAGCTCAGGATGGTTGGCGTGCTTGTGGTGCTCGTAGTGGGTCAGCCGCGCGACGCCATAGGGCAGCATCATCGGGATCGTCGACAGGTGGCCCACCAGCTCGTTCAGCCAGAACAGCGGCTCGCCCTCGCGAGCGATGATCCTGTGTTGGGCCTCGTGGCTCGGCAGGTAGCAGAGCATCACGTTCAAGGTGGCGATGGGGAACGCCGCCCACAGGGGCAGGACGCCCAGCAGGGTCAGGGGCCACAGGCTCAGCCAGATGGCGAGGTTGCCAAGGCCCCAGGTGACCGCGCCCCAGGGGACGCCGCCCATGAACCGCTCGGCGATGGCCTTCTCCAGGCGCATCAGCTCCTGGCTGGACAGGGCCGAGAGGTCGCGGCCCTCGGCGGTGACAGGGCTCATATCCATCGGCCGCTCCAGTTGGCGAAGGCGCCCCAGGCCCCGCCCACGACGAGGCCGAAAGCCACCGGCGAGACCCCATAGGGCAGTACCCAGCCCAGGGCCTGGATCGACTGGGCGATCACCGGCGCGATGAAGCCGATCCCGAACAGGAACGGCATGAAACGGAACAGGGTCCCCAGGACCTTCTGCATGAGGGCGTCCTCCCACTCGGGCAAAAGATGACGCCCGCGTCAGTTTTGCAAGCCCCGATGACTCGCTCGCCGCGCCTGGGTTGAGTGCGATTTGAAAATACACCCTGACCGGAGTCGCGGCGGCTCCATTGTTCTGCTTTTGTTCCAATCTCACCAGGAGAGACCCGTGGTTCAAAGAGCCTATGTGGGCCTCGCCGACCCCTTGCGGGAGTTCGAGGCCCTGCGCCCCTACGCCGACCAGCTGCGCGCCCTGCAGAGGCGCTGCAAGCCTTTCGGCCGCGACTACAACGCCATCGCCATCGCATTGGATGGGCTGGAGACGGCGGCCTATCACTTCACGCGCCGGCCGCACTTCTATGCGGTGGACACATGAGGCTGAAGCCCATCCCGGTCTCGCCCACCGCCCCGATGGAGGACGCGCGCCGCCATCCCGGATGCCGGATGCTGATCTATTGCCGGTCCTGCCGGTTCGCGCGGGCCTATGACCCGGCCCGGATCATCAAGCGCCTGCACGCCACCGGCGCCGGGGGGTTCCGCACCCCCATCGGCCACGTGGCCCGCCACGTCGCCCGCGACTGTCCCGTCTGCGGCCGGCGCCAATGGATCAGCACCCTGGCCTGGCCGGAAACCCTCGATGCGCGCGAGGCCAAGCGCCTGGCGGGGGTCTATCGCAACTGAGGCTTTCGCTGTGGACGGCCTGGCCGCATAACCGTCACATGAGACATCTGCTCCTCGCCTTCGCCGCCGGCCTGGTCGCGACCACCGCCTGCGCCCAAAACCAGATTCAGGCCCAGGCTGACCCCTTCATCGGGCTGGAGGACATCGACGCCACCAAGGCCCTGGCCTGGGTCGAGAGCCAGAACGTCCGCACCGCCGACCGGCTGGAAAAGGATCCGCGCTATGCGGCCTTCCACGCCCAGGCCCGCACCATCTTCACCGCCAAGGACCGTATCCCCTGGCCGGCGTTTCGGGCCGGCGGGGTCGACAATTTCTGGCAGGACGCCGCGCACACCCACGGGATCTGGCGCCACGCCAGCCTGGCCAGCTTCAAGACCGCCCAGCCGGCCTGGGACACCACACTCGACCTCGACGCCCTGTCCAAGGCCGAGGGCAAGAACTGGATCTGGAAGGGCGCCGACTGCAGGAAGCCGGCTGAGACCCTCTGCCTGGTCCACCTGTCCAATGGCGGCGGCGATGCGGTGGAGGTGCGCGAATACGACACCGCCAGGAAGGCCTTCGTCGACGGCGGCTTCCGCTTCGCCGAGGGCAAGCAGAACCTGGACTGGATCGACGCCGACCACGTCCTGGCCGCCCGCGAATGGACGCCGGGCGAGGTGACCGCCTCCGGCTACGCCTATGTGGTCAAGGTGGTGGGCCGCGACGGCGCGGCGCGCGAGGTGTTCCGGGGCCTGCCCTCGGACGTCTCCGCCGCCCCGGTGGTGCTGCATGGCGAGGCTGGCCGCGCCGACGCCCTGATGGTGCGCCGGGGGATCACCTTCTTCGAAAGCGAATACCGGCTGGTGGGCGCGGCCCAGCCCATCGCCCTGCCGAAGAAGTCCGAGTTCGAGGCCTATGTCTCGGGCCAGCTGGTCTTCGCCCTGAAGGAGGCCTGGGGCGGCTTCGGGGCCGGGGCTCTGGTCAGCTACGACCTGAAGGCCCTGCAGGCCGGGACCGCCAAGCCGGTTCTGGTCTTCCAGCCTGGCCCGCGCCAGGCCATCCAGCAGGTGGACGCCACCGACGGCCGGCTG
Organism: uncultured Phenylobacterium sp.; assembly: GCA_964643835.1. Classification (GTDB taxonomy): domain Bacteria; phylum Pseudomonadota; class Alphaproteobacteria; order Caulobacterales; family Caulobacteraceae; genus Phenylobacterium. The sequence continues at coordinate 12,191 of CAZXVO010000038.1, forward strand.
GTGGTCAATCTGCTGGACGAGGTGAAGGGCGCCGTCGACGCCTACGCCTTCGCTGGCGGCAAGTGGTCGGCGGCCCAGCGCCTGGCCCTGCCCAAGGACGCGACCTTCGGCCTGCGCTCGACCGCCGGCTCCGACGACCAGCTGTTCGTCTCCGCCGAGGGCTTCCTCGATCCCAACAGCCTGTGGCTGGCCGATGCAGCCGGCGGCCAGGCGGCCAGGGTCAAGGCCCTGCCGGCCCAGTTCGACGCCAGCCGCCACGAGGTGCGCCAGTACTGGGCGACCTCCTCGGACGGGACCAAGATCCCCTATTTCGTGGTCTGGCCCAAGGCGGCCAAGCTCGACGGCTCCACCCCCACCATCATGTATGGCTATGGCGGCTTCGAGATCGCCAAGCCGCCGATCTACCTGCCGGAGATGGGCAAGATCTGGCTGGAACGGGGCGGCGCCTATGTGATCGCCAACATCCGCGGCGGCGGTGAGTTCGGCCCGGCCTGGCACCAGGCCGTGCTGCGCGACAAGCGCCAGCTGGCCTTCGACGACTTCGCCGCGGTGGCCAAGGACATGACCGCCCGGGGCCTGACCTCGCCCCGGCGCCTAGGCATCTATGGCCGCTCCAACGGCGGGGTGCTGACCACCGTGTCCATGACCCAGCATCCGGAGCTGTGGACCGCCGTGGTGGTGGAAAGCCCGCTTATCGACATGCTGCGCTATCACAAGCTGTCGGCCGGGGCCTCGTGGATCGGCGAGTACGGCGACCCGGACGTCCCTGCCGACGCCGCCTTCATCGCCGCCTATTCCGGCTACCAGAACCTGAAGCCCGGGGTAGCCTATCCGGAGGCCTACATCACGACGAACACCCACGACGACCGGGTCCATCCCGGCCACGCCCGCAAGTTCGCGGCCAGGCTCGAGGCCATGGGCGTCCCCTACCTCTATTACGAGCAGACCTACGGCGGCCACGCCAACGACGCCGACCCCGAACTCAACGCCCGCCGTTGGGCCCGGCACTATGTGTACCTGGCGCAGAAGCTGATGGATTGAGGGGTTCGCGCTTGAGGTGTCGTCCCGGCTTTCGCGTGAGCGAAATACCGGGATCCATAGACACCGATCTATCCGGGAAACCCCGCGTGTATGGGTCTCGGTCTTCCCTTGCGGGGAAACCGGGATGGCATCCTGGCATCAGACCAGCCGCGTGACGACGCCGAGCGCCGGACCTGCCTGGGCCATGCGCTCATCCAAGGTCGCCAGGGTCAGGCCGTGGTCGGCGGCGACGGCCAGGTGCAAGGCGTCGCCGGCCCTCAACCCGAGATCGTGCCGATCGGCGAAAGTCGCCGCCGTCCGATGGTGCGCGGCAAGCACGGGCAAGCTCAGGAAGCTGTCTGAGAGCAGCCGATGATACATCGCGAGCGCCCGCGCCCGAGCGTCGAGATCGATCTGTCCCGTTCGCAACTTGATGGACAGAGCCGAAGAGGTCTCGGTCGTCACCCATTCGCTGACGAAGAGATCCGTCGTCTCCGACAGCCAGGCCTGGACGCGCGCGGTGGCGATCTCCGGCGTCAGAGCTGCAACCACCAGCGAGGTGTCCAGATAGATCAATAGCGATCCTCGTCGCGCATCTGGCGCACGACGCTGTCCGTGGGCGGGGCCATGCTGGCGGTAAGCGCCTGCAGGGCCTTGAGGTCCACCGGCTTGCGGGTCTGATCCGCGGGGACGATCCGCGCGGCGGGCCGTCCCCTGCGGGTGATGGAGACCGCCTCGCCGGCCTCGGCCTGGGCCACCAGCTCGCTCAGGCGAGCCTTGGCTTCGGCGATGTTGACGCTCGACATGGCGCGCTCCTGACCAAGTTGTTGGTCAGATATAGCACGGGCGCGGCGCCCCCTCCACCCTGTCGGGGATCAGCCCTCACACCCGCTCGATCTTGGCGGCGGCGTCGTCCAGGGCGGCGGCGATGGCGTCGACCTGGGCTTCGGAGATCTCGCCCTGGCGCAGGCGCAGGGAAAGCGCGGTGTGGAGGTTCTGCATGGCCCGCTGGATACGGGGGCGGGCGCCAGTGGACTGGGCGCCGGCCTCGTCCAGGCGGCTGAAGATGGCGTCTACGCCGGCCCGGTTGGCTTCCAGGGCTTCGCGGCCGGTCTGCGTGATCTCATAGGCCTTGCGGCCGCCCTCATCGCCGATGGCCCGGACAAAGCCCTCGTCTTCCAGCAGGCTGAAGGTCGGATAGACCACGCCCGGCGAGGGGCGATAGGCGCCGCCCGTGCGTTCCTCAAGTTCGCGGATAATCTCGTAGCCGTGGCGCGGCTTTTCCGAAACCAGGGCCAGGACCACGAACCGCAGGTCGCCGTGCTCCAGCAGCCGGCCGATCCGCCCGCCGCGTCCGCCGCCATGGCGCGCGCCGCGCAGGTGATCCCGCATGTGGCCGCCCCAGCCGTGGCGGCTGTGATGTTCGTGTCTGTCCCAGAAGTGTCTATGCATTATTCGATCCTATTTCGATATGTCGAATATCTAGATATATCGGAGGATCGGGAGGCGCAAGAGCTATTTTAGATATATCTCATTTCCCGCTCATCCCGGCGAACGCCGGGATCCAGGTCGTAGAGCCCAGAGCAAGTGGAAAGACCCATCGCGGGGCGCCGTCTGGACCCCGAGCCATAGGATCTGGTTCCCGGCGTTCGCCGGGATGAGCGGGGGAACTGCGGAAGGGTGGAGCGCTATTCGCTCTCGATCGGCCGCACGCCGATCAGCTTTCCCTCGGCGAGGCGCACTTCGGGTACCGCCTCGCGCGTAAAGGGCAGCCACCAGGTGGCGCCTTGCGGGGGATCGATCTCGAGCAGGTCGCCGGCGCCGAAATCGTGCACCGACTTCACATGGCCGAGCAGTTCGCCCTCAGGCGTCTCGACCACAAGTCCGATCAGGTCGGCGAGGTAGAATTCGTCCTCGTCCTCCGGAGGCGGCAGGGCGTCGCGGGGGATGAAGAGTTTCAGGCCGCGCAGCGCCTCGGCCTGGTCGCGGTCAGCGACTTCCTTGGCGCGGGCGACAACGCCGCCCTTGGCCACGCGGGCCGACGTGATGGTCAGGCCGTGCGAGCCGTCCTGACGCAACAGGGTCTTGTAGGCCGCGAGCGCCAGCGGATCCTCGGTGAAGGTGGAGATACGGATCTCCCCCCGCACACCGAAGGCGCCGGCCACACGGGCGATCTGAAGGAGGCGGTCAGCCATGGGCGATAACCGCCTCCCGTACAGAACTTAGGCTTCGGTCGATTCCGAGGCCTCGGCGGCCGGGGCTTCCTCGGCGGCGGGCGCCGGAGCTTCCTCGACGGCCGGGGCGGCGGCCGCTTCGGCCAGGGCGGCGGCCTTGTCGGCCTCGCGCTGGGCGCGCTCTTCCGCACGTTCCTTGGCCTTCTGGCCGGGGACGCCCTTGGTCGGGTTGTTGCCGGCCTTCCACTCGACGACGCCGGCCTGGCCCAGGAAGCGGGCGACGCGGTCGGTGGGCTGGGCGCCCTTCTTGATCCAGTCCTGGATACGCTCCAGCTTCAGGGTGACGCGGTTCGGGTCATCCTTCTTCAGCAGCGGGTTGTAGGCGCCGACCTTCTCGATGAAGCGGCCGTCGCGGGGCGAGTGGCTGTCGGCGACGACGATCGAGTAGTAGGGGCGCTTCTTGGCGCCGCCACGGGCGAGACGGATCTTCAGCATAGGTAGTCCTTTGTAAGTCTAGGATTTCTTGAAGGGATTGAAGCCGGGCGGCAGACCGCCCAGGCCAGGAAGTTTTGGGGCTCCAGGAGCGCCGATGCCGGGCAGCTTGCCGCCCGCGGCCATCTTGCCTAGCTCTTCCAGCTGGGCCGGATCGGGTTGGGGCAGCTTGCCGCCGCCCAGCGACTTCAGCCGG
>CAZXVO010000038.1:16082-24005 GCA_964643835.1 uncultured Phenylobacterium sp.
CGCCGCCGCCCATCATGCCGGCCATGCGGGCGAAGCCCTTGCCGCCATCCTTGCTCATCATCTTGAAGGCGTCGGCCATCTGGCGATGCTGCTTCAGGAGACGGTTCACATCGGCCACGTCGACGCCCGCACCGGCCGCGATGCGGCGCTTGCGCGAGGCCTGCAGGATATCGGGCTTCTTGCGCTCGGCCTTGGTCATCGACGAGATGATGGCTGCCTGGCGGTCCAGCATCCGGTCGTTGATGTTGGCCTCGGCCATCTGCTTCTTGACCTTCTGGACCCCCGGCAGGAAGCCCATCAGGCCTTCCATCCCGCCCATCCGCTTCATCTGCGCGAACTGGTCGGCCATCATGTCCAGGTCGAACTGGCCCTTGGCCAGCTTGCGGGCCATGGCCTCGGCCTTGGCGGTGTCCAGGTCCTGGGCGGCTTTCTCCACCAAGGCGACCACGTCGCCCTGGCCCAGGATGCGGCCGGCCACGCGGGCGGCGTCAAAGACGTCGAGCCCGTCAATCTTTTCCGAGACGCCCAGGAACTTGATCGGCAGGCCAGTGACTGCCCGCATCGAAAGGGCTGCGCCGCCGCGGCCGTCGCCGTCGGCGCGGGTCAGCACCAGGCCGGTCAGCGGCAGGCGTTCGTGGAAGGCCTTGGCGGTGCGCACCGCGTCCTGGCCGGTCAGGCTGTCGGCCACCAGCAGGGTCTCGGACGGGTTCGCGATCTTCGCGATCTCCGCCGCCTCGGCCATCATGGCCTCGTCCAGGGTGGTGCGGCCGGCGGTGTCCAGGATCAGGACGTCATAGCCCTGCAGCTTGGCCGCCGACATGGCCCGGCGGGCGATGTCCGGGGCGGTCTGGCCGGCGACGATCGGCAGGCTGTCGACCTCGGCCAGCTTGGCCAGCATGGCCAGCTGCTCCATGGCCGCGGGACGGCGGGTGTCCAGCGAGGCGACCAGGACCTTCTTGCGGTCCTTGTGCAGCTTCAGGGCCAGCTTGCCGGCGGTGGTGGTCTTGCCCGAGCCCTGCAGGCCGGCCATCAGGATCACGGTCGGCGGGTTGAGCGAAAGGTTCAGGCCCTCGGCCGTCTCCCCGCCCAGCATCTCCACCAGGCCGTCATAGGTGATCTTGACCACCTGGTCGGCTGGGCGGACCGAACGGATGACCTCTTCGCCCGAGGCCCGTTCCTTGGCCTTGGCGATGAATTCGCGCACCACCGGCAGGGCGACGTCGGCCTCGAGCAGGGCCACGCGGACCTCGCGCAGCGCCTCGTCGATGTCCTTGTCAGACAGCACGCCACGACCGGAGAGCCGGTCGAAAACGGAAGACAGCCGATCTGTAAGTGCGTCGAACACTAGCGAACTCCTATGGCCCAAACGCAATCGACCCCCGTGGACGATCACGTCGACGGGGGGCCTCGCCGCCCTCGTCCCAAATTACATATGGGGGTCGTGGCGGTGGAGGGCGCGATTGCTCTGCGCCGGAAGGGGCGCCTTATGCGCGCAAAGCCCGGAAAGGTCAAGGAAACGGAGTCTCCAGCCGCCCGTCACCTTGACTGGTCATTTCAAATGACCACATCTTCAGGTTATGTCCGAGACCCCGACCTACACCGTGACGGAGTTCAAGGCGAAGTGCCTCGACATCCTCGACCGCCTCGGCTCCGGCAAGCTGGAGCGTGTGGAGGTGACCAAGCGCGGCAAGGTCATGGCTGTTCTGACGCCGCCCAAGCCCACAGAGGTGGAGGTCAAGGGTCTGTTCGGGTTCATGGAGGGCAGCGTGAGCATTCCGCCGGGCTTCGATTTGACCGAACCCGTCCTGGACGAGCCCTTCCTCGCCGAGACCGGCAAGCTTCACAATTGAAGCCCGCGTGCTGCTCCTCGACACCTGCGCCCTGATCTGGCTGATCAACCGGACGCCCATCGCTCCAACGGCGTTGGTGGATATCGAACGCGCGGCCGGTGAGGACGCGCTGCTGGTCTCCACCGCCTCGGCCTGGGAGATTGGTCTTCTCAGTCGGCGGGCGGGGCGGCCGGGTGCTCTGCACTTCACCCCAGACCCGAAGACCTGGTTCGCGCGAGCCCTGACCGCGCCGGGTCTGACACTTGCTGCCCTGACGCCGGAAATCGTCATCGACGCCTCGCACCTGCCTGGCGAATTGCACAGCGACCCGGCCGATCGCCTGATCATCGCCACCGCGCGACACCGGGGCGCCACGATCGTCACCCGCGACCAAAAGATCCTCGACTACGCCCAGGCGGGGTTCGTCGAGGCCCTGGCCTGCTGATCCCTCACCCCGTCGGGAAGCCCTTGTCGCGGAGATAGGCCTTCACGTCCGGGTCGCGGCCGCGGAAGGCGCGGTACTGGTCGGCCGGGTCGACGGTGTTGCCGACGCTCATGATCGTGTCGTGCAGGCGCTTGGCCAGGGCCTTGTCATAGGGCCCGCCCGCCTCTTCAAAGGCCTCGAAAGCGTCGTGGTCCAGCACCTCGGACCAGAGGTAGCTGTAATAGCCCGCCGAATAGCCGTCCGACGCGAAGATGTGCTGGAACTGCGGGGTCCGGTGGCGCATGGGCAGCTCCTCCGGCATGCCCAGTTTCTTCAACTCGTCGCGCTCGAAGGCGTCCGGGTCGATGTCGGCGTCCCCGGCCAGGTGCAGCTTCATGTCGATCAGGGCCGAGGACAGGTACTCGGTGACGTCGAAGCCGGTGCGGAAGGTGTGGGCCTTGTTGATCTTCTCCACCAGCTCCGCGGGGATCGGCTTACCGGTCTGGTAGTGCAGGGCGAAGCGGTTGAGCACCTGTGGCGTCGACAGCCAGTGCTCGTTGAGCTGGGAGGGGAACTCCACATAGTCCCGGGCCACCGCCGTGCCCGACAGGGATGGATAGGCGACCTTGGAGTTCAGGCCGTGCAGGGCGTGGCCGAACTCGTGGAACATGGTCTTGGCGTCGTCCCAGGAGACCAGGACCGGCTCGCCCGGCGCGCCCTTTACGAAGTTGGCGTTGTTGGAGACGATGGTGGTCACCACCCCGTCGAAGCTGGACTGCGACCGGTAGGCGTTCATCCAGGCGCCGGAACGCTTGCCGGCCCGGGCATAGGGATCGAAGTACCACAGGCCGACATGGGCGCCGTCCGCGGCCTTCACCTCCCAGACGGTGATGTCGGGATGGGCGACGGGAACATCCGTCACGGGGGTGAAGTTGAACCCGTAGATCTGGCCCGCGGCCCAGTGCATGCCCTCGCGCAGCTTGTCGAGCTGCAGGTAGGGCTTCACCGCGTTCATGTCCAAGGCGTAGAGGTCGGCCCGCACCTTCTCGGCGTAGTAGCGGTAGTCCCAGGGCGCGATTTTGACGCCGCGCTTCTCGGCGTCGGCGATGGCCTGCATCTGGCTGACCTCCTGGCGGACGCGGGCGATGGCGGAGGGCCAGACCCGCATCATCAGGTCCATGGCGGCTTCCGGCGTCTTGGCCATGGCCGGCTCCACGCGCCAGTGGGCGTGGGTGGGATAGCCCAGGATCTTCGCCCGTTCGGCCCGCAGCTTCAGGATCTGCTTGATGATGGCGTTGTTGTCGTGGGCGTCGCCGTTGTCGCCGCGGGAATAGAAGGTCCGCCAGACCTTCTCGCGCAGGTCCCTTCGAGATGAATAGGTCAGGAAGGGGTCGATGGAGGAGCGGGTGTTGAGGATGGCGAACTCGCCCTTGTGGCCCCGTTCCTCGGCCGCCGCGGCCGCCGCGGCGCGAACATCCTCGGGCAGACCGCTCAGCTCGCTCTCGGTGCGCAGATAGAGGACATAGTCGGTCTCGTCGGCCAGCAGGTTCTGGCTGAACTGGGTGAACAGGCCGGCCAGTTGCTGGTTGATCTGGGCCACGCGGACCTTGTTGGACGCCGACAGCTTGGCGCCGGCGCGCACGAAGCGGGTCCAGTAGAGCCAGGCCAGCCGCTGCTGCTCGGGATTGAGCCCGGCGCGGGCCTCATAGACCGCCGCGATACGGGCGAAGAGCGTCGGGTTCTGCAGGATGGCGTCGTTGTGGGCGGCCAGCTTGGGGGCCATGGCCTTGTCGACGGCGCGCACCTCCGGCGTGGACAGGGTCCCGCTCCAGATGCCGTAGATCACGCCCACGCGCTCGCCCATCGCCCCTGATCGCTCCAGGGCCGCCAGGGTGTTGTCGAAGCTGGGCGGGGCCTTGTTGGCGCAGATCACGTCCACCTCGGCCCGCTCCTGGGCCATGGCCTCGGTCAGGGCGGGAGCGAAGTCGGCGACCTTGACCTTGTCGAAGGGCGGGACCCCGCCATAGGGGCCGGTCCAGGCCAGGGTCAGGGGATTGGCCTGCGCCTGGGCGAAGGCCGGCAGGGCCGGCAGGGTGGCCAGGGCCGCCGAGGCGGTAAGGAAGGTGCGCCGCTTCATAGGAACTCCGCAAGGACTTGCCGGAGACACTATGGTCCAAGCGGCTCCGCGTCACATGACGGGCCGGTAATGTTACGCGGCGGCGCGCCGGGCCAAGGCCGCGGCCAGCTGCAGGGCCTCGGCGCTGACCCGGGCCGCCTCATCCAGGGGCACCCCTAGCCCCGCCAGGACCAGGGTGACCACCTTGGCGGTGTGGCTGTAGTCCGCGTGGCCGTCGACGATGTTGCGCAGGGAGGCGCGCCCGGCGCCCATGGCCAGGGTGCGGGCGGCCAGCAGGTCCACCGCCTGGAAACGGCCAGCGGCCACGCCGCGGACCAGGATGTCCTCCACCCGCTCTACATAGCGGGCCTGTGCGGCCAGCAGCAGCTGCTCAGACCGCACATTGGCCCATCGCCGCGTCGGGTGATCCACGGTGAACTGGGCCAGCAGGGCTGCGAAGGCCGCGAACTCCAGGGCCGGATCCTCGATGCCCTCAAGGGCGCGGGCCACTGCGGTGTCCAGGGTCTCGGCCACATCCCGGCTCACCGCGTTGACCAGTTCGGCGGCCGACTGGAAGTAGTTGTAGAAGGTGCCGCGGGCGATGCCGGCGGCGGCCACGAAGTCCTCGATCGTCGCAGCAGAGCCCCTTTCGGCGATCACGCCGGCCGCGGCCTCCATAATCCGGGCGCGCGTCTTCGCCCGCCGGAGCTCGGCGTTGAGGGCGCGCGCCTCAAGATTGATCTTCACCAAGCCGCGGGTCTCGTCAGGCTGCGCGCGGCAGGTACTGTTCGATCGCCCGGGCGGTGGCCAGGGACCGGGCGTCGCCCTGGGCGCGCAGGGCTTCGATCTCTTCGCCCAGGGCGGCCGAGATCTCGCGATAGGCCAGGGGCGACAGGTTCAGCAGGGCGCGCGTGGACGCCTTGGCGAGCGCCAGGGCGGTCTGCAGGTCCAGTTCGGCGGCGATGGTCCAGTTGGCGTCGGCGGCGACGACGGGTTCGGGCGCGCTCACGACGCGCGGGTCTTCCGGCATGTTCGGTCTCGGGTCGGATTTTATGACGCACTGTACGCCAGCGGGGCCTCGCGTCGGGGGCCGCGCCGGGACGACGGTGGGGGGAGGCCGTCCGGGTCAACTTTTGTGCGGTGCATATAAGTCGGGGTGACAAATGTGTCAATCTGACACTGACACCGGTCTCCGTCGTTTTTTACAGTGGTTTACAGTTAAGCCGCAGGTGGGCTGGCGGAGGCGACGCGGCTGGTCTACGCCTTCGTCCATGGCCATTGGTGTTTTCGATTCCGGGGTCGGCGGACTGACCGTCCACCGCAGGCTTGTGGACCGGTTTCCGCAGGCGGATTTCATCTATCTGGCCGACCAGGCCCACGCGCCCTATGGCGGCCGCGGCGGCGAGGAGATCGTCGACCTGACCCGCGCCGGCTGCGAGAGCCTGTTCGCCGCCGGCTGCGACCTGGTGGTCCTGGCCTGCAACACCGCCTCGGGCGTGGCCCTGCGTCGCCTGCAGCAGACCTGGCTGCCCGGTTACCGCAAGACCCTGGGCCGGCCGGTCAATGTGCTGGGCATCATCGTGCCGACCATCGAAGCCGCCACCGGCCTGCCCTGGGAGCATGAGGCCGAGCGCCGGGGCGACAAGGTCGAAAAGCTGGACGTCCTCGCCGTTTTCGCCACCCCGGCCACGGTGAAGTCCCGGGTCTACGAGATCGAGATCGACAAGCGCCGCCAGGACGTCGCGGTGTTCTCCGAGCCCTGCCCGGAGCTCGCCCGGCTGATCGAAAGCGGCGCGGGCGCGGTGGAACTGGCCACGGCGGTCGAGGCCCACGTGAAGGCCATCACCACCCGGATCGGCCGCCCGCCGGACCGGGCGATCCTGGGCTGCACGCACTATGAGATGGTGGCCGACATGTTCCGCGCCGCCCTGCCGCCCGGCACGCCCCTGATCCACCAGCCGGACTCCACCGCCGACGCCCTGGAAGCCTATCTGGCCAAGCACCCCGAATACGACGCCGGGACTGGCGGCGCGCGAGTGTTCCTCACCACCGGAACGCCTGGGCCGCAGAACGCGCTGGTTGAAAGTTTCTGGGGCGGGGCCCTAAGCTTCGGCGCGGCCTGATCCCGGCCGTGAGGAGCGCGCGGCATGAAACCTGTGGTCCTGGCCCTCGGGGCCCTTCTGATGGCCGGGCCTGCGTGCGCCGAAGTGGTCGACGCCCAGCCGAACGGCTTTGAAAGCCGGTTCAACGTCACCGTGAACGCCCCGCCCGCGGCGGTGCGCGCCGCCATGCTGGACGTCGCCGCCTGGTGGGACCCCTCCCACACCTATTCCGGCGACGCGAAGAACTTGTCCCTGGACCTGGCCGGCGGCTGCTTCTGCGAGACCCTGAAGACCGGCTATGTGCGCCACATGACGGTGGTCTACGCCGACGCGGGCGCAGTGCGGCTGCAGGGCGCGCTCGGGCCGTTGCAATCCACCGGCGCCACCGGCCACCTGACCTTCGCCTTCAAGCCGGCGGCCGACGGCAAGACCACCCTGGCCGTCTCCTACGTCGTCGGCGGCTACGCCAAGGGCGGCCTCGGCGAGGCCTGGGCCAAGCCGGTGGACGCCGTGATCGGCGTCCAGGTCGGGCGGCTGAAAGCTTATGCCGAAAAGGCCGGCTGAGCGGCGTCGCTCACCGCCAGAATATCGCTGAGCCGCCCGCCCGCGACGTAGGCCGAGAGGCTGTCCGAGAGCGGCAGACCGGCGCTGTGCAGGGCGTCGGCCTGGGGTGCGCCGACCAGGGTGGAGATGGGGATGACGCCGCTCCAGACGGGCCAGGACTCGTCGGCTGGGATCACGCCGGCGCCATTGGCCTTGGTCTTGGCCGCGGCCTCCTCGATGGTCATCTCGACCACGGCGATCTGCTTCAGCTCGGTCTCGCTGGGCGGGCGGACCTCCCGCGTGCGGCCCGGATAGAGGCGCTCGAGAAAGGCGGCCATGGCGGCGGCCTTCTCGCCGGGATCCGCGATCAGCCGGGTCCGGCCAAAGGCCATGACCGAGCGGAACTGGATCGAGTGCATGCGGGCCGACCGTGCGGCGATCAGGCCGTCCAGGTGGGTCACCGCGACGCACACCGGCAGGCTGGCGGCCTGGGCCTGCAGCATCCGGCTGCCTGCCGCCCCATGCCAATAGAGCCTGCGGCCTTCGCGCCAATAGGCCGTCGGCGTCACGAAGGGCTGGCCGTCGATCACATAGGCGACGTGCGCCACCAGGCCGGCGTCGAGCACCGCATGCACTGCGGCGGCGTCATAGCTGGCCCGCTCCGGGCGGCGCCGGACCCGGCTGCGGGGGCTGGTCGGATAGGTGTCGGTCATGGGCTTCGTCCTTTGTCCCCACCGTGCTAGGCCAGAAGCGGTCTGAGCGAGAGATCCATTTCGGCAAGGAAGATCAGACCACTTCAGGAGCCGCCATGAGCTGGGCCGAGGTCTATCCCTGGGAGCCCCCCGCCGCCCCGGTTGTGCGCGGGGTCTACGGCCAGGTGCGCGAGGCGATCCTCAGCGGCGCCCTGGC
>CAZXVO010000039.1:0-3688 GCA_964643835.1 uncultured Phenylobacterium sp.
AGATGCGGCGCATGTTGAGCTGGGTCACCGGCGTGCCCTTGCCGGGGTGGATGTTCTCGGCGGTCAGGACGACGTAGAGACGGCCTTCCATGTCGACGACGGCGCCCTTGCGGAGCGAGCTGGCGGCTACCTTGACCAAGTTCAGTATTCCTCGAAGTTCGGCGCGCGACGGCGCGATCTGATATCGGTTGGCCGCACCTATAGCGATCCCCGCCAAGTTCGCCAGTCCCAGACGTATTTCCGCCCCCGGAGCCCTGCTTGACGACGCCCGCCGCCTCCCCCTGGTGGAGCCCTGAGCGCCACGCCGACCGGCGTCCCTTCCTGATCGCCCGCAACCGCGTCACCCGCGCCGTCCGCGACTGGTTCGGGACGCGCGGCTTCGAGGAGGTGGAGACCGCGGCCCTGCAGGTCTCGCCGGGCAATGAGGCCCACCTGCACGCCTTTGAGACCGAGGCCATCGGCCATGACGGCGCCCGCTCAGCCCTCTTCCTGCACACCTCGCCGGAGTTCGCCGCCAAGACCCTGCTGGCGGCCGGCGAGACCAGGATCTTCAGCCTGGGCAAGGTGTGGCGGAACCGCGAGCGCGGGCCCCTGCACCATCCCGAGTTCACCATGCTGGAATGGTATCGGGTGGACGAGCCCTACCAGACCCTGATGACCGACTGCGCCGACCTGCTGAAGCTTGCGGCGGAGACGGCCGGGGCGACCAGCTTCGCCTTCCGCGGCATGACCTGCGATCCCTTCGCCGAGCCGGAGCGCCTCACCCTGGCCGAGGCCTTCGCGCGCATGGCCGGGATCGACCTGCTGGCCACGGTGGCGGCGGACGGATCCACCGACCGCGAGGCCCTGGCCGCCGCCGCCCGCGCGGCCGGGATCCGGGTGGCCGACGACGACACCTGGGCCGACGTCTTCTCCCGTGTGCTGGTGGAGAAGATCGAGCCCTTCCTCGGTCAGGGCCGCGCCACGGTGCTGTGCGAATACCCGACGGCCGAGGCGGCGCTGGCCCGACCCAAGCCCGCCGACCGCCGCGTGGCCGAGCGCTTCGAGCTCTATGCCTGCGGGGTTGAGCTGGCCAATGCGTTCGGCGAGCTCACCGACGCCGCCGAGCAGCGCCGACGCTTCGAGGCCGAGATGGCCGAAAAGCTCAGGGTCTATGGCGAGACCTATCCCATCGACGAGGACTTCCTGGCCGCGCTCGCCCATATGCCGCCAGCCAGCGGCTCGGCCCTGGGCTTCGACCGGCTGGTGATGCTGGCCACCGGCGCCGCACGCATCGACCAGGTGCTGTGGACGCCGGTAGCGGAGCGCTGAGCTTGCTCCGGTCCGGGCTTTCCGTCATAGGGCCGCCCCCATGACGCTGCGTTCTCCCCTGGCCCTCGCCGAGGCCGGCCTGATCGATAAGGCCGAGGTCGCCGCCCTGGAGCGGGTCGCGGCCCAGTACGCCGTCGCCGTCACCCCGGCCATGGCCGAGCTGATGGATCACGAGGCCATCGCCCGCCAGTTCCTGCCCAGCGAGGCTGAGCTCAACACCCTGCCGGAAGAGTCCGCCGACCCCGTCGGCGACGACACCCATTCCCCGGTCGAGGGCATCGTCCACCGCTATCCCGACCGGGCGCTCCTGAAGCTCACCCACACCTGCGCGGTCTATTGCCGGTTCTGTTTCCGGCGCGAGATGGTGGGGCCGGGCCAGGCCCGGGCGCTCACCCCCGCCGCCCTGGATGCGGCGCTCGCCTATGTGGCCGAGACCCCGGCGATCTGGGAGCTGATCGTCACCGGCGGCGATCCCTTTGTGCTGTCGCCGCGCCGCATCGCCGACCTGATGGCCCGGCTCGAGAAGATCGACCATGTGAAGGTGGTGCGCTTCCACACCCGCGTGCCGGCGGTCGATCCCACCGCCATCACCGCCGAGCTGGTCTCTGCCCTGAAATGCCAGGGCAAGGCGGTCTATGTCGCCCTGCACGCCAACCACGCCGCCGAGCTCACACCCGCCGCCCGCGCCGCCTGCGCCCGCCTGGTCGACGCCGGGATCCCAATGCTGGGCCAGACCGTGCTGCTCAAGGGCGTGAACGATGATCCGGAGACCCTGGGCGCCCTGATGCGGGCCATGGTCGAGACCCGGATCAAACCCTACTACCTGCACCATCACGACCTGGCGCCCGGCACCCGCCACCTGCGCACCAGCCTGGCCGAGGGCCAGGCGGTGATGAAGGCCCTGCGCGGCCGCTGGTCGGGCCTTTGCCAGCCGACCTATGTGCTGGATATCCCCGGCGGCCACGGCAAGTCGCCCGTGGGGCCCGGCTATCTGGGCGAGGACGAGGGCGCGACCACCGTCGAGGACTATAACGGGATTGTCCGACCCTACGCCGGCTGAGGCCTGCGCCAGCGTGACAGGCCATAGAGCGCGAAGCTGACCACCGTGACGGCGAGGGTCGGGAGGCGAAGGCTCGGATCCGCCGCGGCGATCACGCCGAAAGAGAAGGCCGCCCCGACCACGCCGGCGATGCGGGCGATCCGCCGGCTGCGCGCCGTCTCCAGCTCCGCCGCCATCTTCAGCAGGGCCAGGGAGCAGAGCAGGTAGAGCACCATGGACAGCACCACGGTGACATTGATCAGCACCCCGAATTGCTTGCCCAGGGTGGGCGAGGCGCTGGCGTAGATGCTCAGCGACATCATCACGCCCACCAGGATCAGGTCGCGGGTGAGGCCCTTGTCGGGGGCGACCTCGGAGATCCAGCGCGGCAGGAAGCCGACGCTGGCCCCGGAGCGGTTGCTTTCCGCCGCCACCAGGATCCAGCCGCCGAGCGTCCCCGAGGCCTTGGCCAGGGCGCAGCCCGCCACCAAGGCCGCGGTGAGTGCGCCGGCCACCCCATGGATAGCGTCGGCGAAGGGCGCGCTGGACGCCGCCAGCACCTTGGCCGGCAGGAGGCCCATGATCGCGACCGAGGCGGCCAGATAGATGATCAGCGCCAAGGCCACCCCGCCCACCGCGGCCAGCGGCAGGTTGCGCCTAGGGTTCTCGACCACGGCGGCGACGACGTTGGCGCACTCGAGCCCCAGGAAGGCCCAGAAGATCGGCGTCACCGAGGACACAGTGGCCGCGAAATCCGATCCGCCGCTGACGTTCCAGGAGGCGGCGAACACCTCCGGGCGGAAATAGGCGAGGCCCACGCCGCTGGCGAGCACGATAGGGGCCAGGCCCACCACCAGGGTCGCCGCCCCGATCCGGGCCACCAGCCGGGGTCCGATCAGGTTCACGCCCACCATCAGCCAGACGATGGCGATGCTGGAGGCGACGCCCGGCCAGGTGCTCTTCAGGACCGGGAAGAAGAAGCCGAGATAGCCCGTCGCGGCCACCGCCACCGCAGAGGTGCCGCAACAGCTGGTAAGCCAATAGGTGAACCAGCCGAAGTGGCCGAGCGCGGGGCCGAGCCCTTCGCTGGCATAGGCCACCGCCCCGTCCGCCTGGGGCCGCAGGAGGCCCAGATAGGCGAACACCAGGGCGAGCACGAGGGCCCCGCCGCCGGCGATGATCCAGGAGACCACGGTGATCGAGCCCACCGCGCCCAGGGTCGCGGGCAAGAGAAAGAGGCCACAGCCGCACATGTTGCCGGCCACCACCCCCAGAGCCACCATTCCCGCCCCGCGCAGTGCCAGCGGCACCGCCTGCACGCCTGCCGATGGCTTGGCG
>CAZXVO010000039.1:3698-23872 GCA_964643835.1 uncultured Phenylobacterium sp.
AAGAGATAGAGGCCAGAGCCGATCATGTTGCCGGCCACCAGCACCAGAGCGGCCCACAGGCCGAGGCTACGTCCGCTGCTGGTCATCGCCCTAGCCCAGCGCCCTGGCGACCTGGGCCTGGAACCAGGCGACCCCGTCCTCATGCCGGGGCGACAGGACGCCCGTGTCATAGACCCCGGCGTCGAGATTGCGCTGCACCGCCTCGCAGATCTCCACGTCCTCGGCGGTGAGCTGGTTGGACGCCGCCAGCACCGCCTCCATGTCCGCGGTCTGGGGGTCGTAGAAATAGAGGTAGTCCAGCCGCGTCTTCGCATGGCCGATGGGCCGCATGTGCTCGACCATCATCCCGTAGCGATAGACGTTGAAGGCGAGGTTCGGCCAAAGCCAGGCCCACAGGCCGTCGTTCACGCCGCTGATCGTCGGGACTTCGTGGATCGCCACCGCCCCGTCCATCCGCACCTTGTAGCCGGAGGCATCCACCTCGGCGGCCAGGGCCGGATGCACCGCCGAGATGTGGTAGCCCTCGAGATAGTTCTCGACATAGGTCTTCCAGTTGCAGGCGATGTCGTGGCTACGGCGCAGGGTGGCGGGCGCCAGCGTCATGTCGCGCTCGGCGAACAGCCGCTCCAGCGGCGCGACCAGCTCTTCCAGCGGCCCGGCCTGGCCGTCCAGGTTCACGAACACGAAGCCGCGCCAGACCTGTAGCCGCACCGGAAACAGGCCAAACTCGCGCGGGTCGAACCCCTCGACCGCGCCAAAGTCTGTCGCCGAGCGCAGCCGCCCGTCCAGGGCGTAGCGCCAGCCGTGGTACTTGCAGGTCAGGACTTCGCCGCAATGGCCGCGGCCATCGGAGACCAGCGGTCCGGCCCGGTGCCGGCAGACATTGTGAAAGCCCCGCAGCACGCCGTCGGCGCCGCGCACCGCCAACACCGGCTGGCCCGCGACATCCCCGGCCAGATAGTCGCCGGGCTGGTGCGCCTCGACCTCGTGGCCCAGGAACTGCCAGCCCGCGGCGAAGATGGCGCGCCGCTCCACGTCGAAGGCGGCGGGGTCGCGGTAGTAGCGGGCGGGAAGCGTCAACTGCATCTGGGCACCCTCGGCGCATCCCCGCTGGGCGTCAACGGCGCCGCTTCTGGCCCCAACGCCAGGTTGACGCGCGCGTCACGCCTTGCAACGCTTTCACCCAGCTTGGGGAGGCTGGAATGCGGACAGGACGCGCCGCGGGCTTGATCGGCGCCCTGGCCCTGCTGCTGGCGGGCCAGGCCGTCGCCGCGTCGCCGCCGATCCTCCTGAAGCGGCCGATGTTCGCTGACGACACCGGCCAGGCCCGACCCTGGCGCATCACCGACACCAAGTGGGGCTGGTTCACGCCCCTGATGCTGGGCGCCGCGGACGCCCTGGAAGCCTGCAAGGGCGCGGACCCGGCCCTGGCCGCCGGCCTGCGCATGTCGCCCAACCGCCTGGACCGCACCGGCGTCGCCGCCATCGCCGCCCTGCGCGCCTGCGACAAGGGCTGGTTCAGGAAAGCCCCCGCCGACGCCCTGCCAGAGAAGGTCTGGGACCGGTTGGTGAAGGATGAGCCCCGCCCCGACGTCCTGGCCCGCGCCAAGGTGCTAGCCTTCGGCGCCGCGGCCCTGACGCCGGACTATGACCGCACCGTCTGGGACTGGGACCGGGGCGCCGGCTGGACCAGCGCCGACCCCGCCGCGATCCTCACCTGGGGGCCGTACAAGGCCACCGCCGGCCATGGCTGCACCCTGCAAAAGGCGCTCGCCGCCCTGATGGCCGCCCCGCAGACCGCCCTCCTGGTCCAGACCCATTTTGAAGGCGAGCGAGCGACCCTGGCCGGGCTGCTGGACCGCACAGGCGAGGACTGGTGCGCCCGCCAGGCGGCGGTGCTGAGGCCGGTGTTCGACGATCCGGAACGGCGCGAGACCCTGAGGGTGATCTTCGCCCAGTTGGCCTCCCACGCCGAGATCCGCGCCGGCTATGACGCCTATTTCCTCGGCCCCAACGGCTACCTGGCCGGCCGCATCAGCCGCTATTATGCCCTCTACGCCAAGGCCGGCCTCACCCCCACCGAGACCGATTTCGCCTACTTCCTCGACCGGTCCCTGGACTATCCGCCGCTCAGCGACGCCCTCCAGGACGAACTCCTGCCGCGCCTGCGCGCGGCGGGCCCGGAGACCTGGCGCGCACGGCGGATCATCGCCACCGAGACCCCCTTCACCTCGCCGGGCGCCCGCAGCTTCCAGATCGGCCGCGACGCCGTCTACTGGATCGACGCGGTGGGCCAGGCCGGGCTTGACCCGCTGGAAGCCGCCTCCTGGGTGCGCAACAGCCGGCTCAAGGCCTCTGATGTCGGCCTGACCGAGCGGCCCTACGCCCCGCCTTGTACGGTGGTCTTCCTGCCGGCCTGCCAGGCGGAGGCCCGGCCATGAAGCGCCTGATGCTCACAGCCGCCCTGGCCGGGATCGTCCAGCTTCCGGCGGCGCCCGCGCTGGCGGGGCCTAGCGTGGACCGGGTGGCCTTGAAGGATGTCTGCGTCGCCGCCGGCCTGCGCCCGCCCGCCGCCATCGCCACGGAGATCACCCGTGTCGCCGCCGACCAGTGGGGCAAGTTCGGCTATGGCCGGGTCAAGGAGACGGCGGCCGACGCCGTCATCGACCGCACCGGCGACGGCGGCCTGACCGGCTCGCTGTCCTGGGACGCGGTCTATCAATTCTGGGCCTATACAGGCTTCGACGGCGTTCTGACCTTTCCCTATGACGTGGTGATCGGCCCCTCCGGCCCGAAGGTCCTGCAGGCCAACGCCCGCCAGAACATTGAGGCGGCCAACGCCAAGTTCGGGGTCGGCGCGCCCCAGGCCAAGGCGATCTCGGGCGCCATCAAACGCTCCAGCGTCTCCACCCTGCCCTGGTCGGCGGTTTTCGTCTCCTCGGTGATGAAACAGGCCGGCCTGACCCCGGCACAGTTCCGGCCGGCGGCGGCCCACGCCGGCTACATCCAGGCCGCGGTGGAGGCCTACGCTCAGGGCCGGGCGGCCTATGCCTACGTCCCTTGCGACCCCAGCTGGGTGGAGCCCCGGCCCGGCGACGTGATCTGCTATTCGCGCAATTCCAGTCCGGTGCGCAGCTTCGGCCAGGTCCTGAACGGGCTGGAGGCGGCCAAGGGCGGCTTCTCCTACGAGTCCCACTGCGACATCGTCAGCCAGGTGGCCCGCGCGCCCAAGCACGTGGTCCACTCCATCGGCGGCAATGTGGGCGACACCGTCACCAAGACCGAGCGCACCCTGACGGGCGGCCCGATCACCACCGCCCGCTCGGGCGCCTGGATCGCCATCCTGGTCCTGAAGCCGGATCCCGAGCCCGAACCGACGCCGCCCGCGCCGATCCCAACCGAGCCTGCGCCTGCACCCGCGCCGCCAGCCGATCCGCCCGTTGGTCCTCCCGCTGATCCGCCGTCCCCGGCGCCGCCTGTGGAACCGCCGCCGGCGACCGATCCTGCGCCGGCCCCGCCAGTCAGCACCGAACCCACGGCGCCCGCCCCCGAGCCCGCCGAGGCGCCCAAGCCGCAGCCTTAAGCCGCTGCACGCGGCGCGGCGTCTGGCTCATGGACAGGACTGGGCTTTGACCTCATAGGGAGGCTCGTGTCCGAGCCTGTTTCCCCCCTCGCCCGCCGCGCCGACATCGACTGGATCCGTGTCGCGGCCTTCGGCATCCTGATCCTCTACCATGTGGGTCTGGTCTACGCCCCGTGGGACTGGCACGTGCACAGCCCGCACACCTTCGAGTGGCTGCGCTATGCGGCTCTGGTGACCAATCCCTGGCGCCTGACCCTGCTGTTCCTGGTCTCCGGCGTGGCCCTGCGCTTCATGAGCCGCCGCCGCACCGCCGGCCAAGTGCTGCGCGCCCGGGCCGAGCGGCTGCTGCCGCCTTTCCTGTTCGGGGTCCTGGTGCTGGTGCCCCCCCAGTCCTACACCGAGGCCCTGGAAAAGGGCTGGTGGGACGGCAGTTTCATCGGCTGGTGGCTGCACGAGTTCAGTCCGGCTGGATTCGCCGACGGCATCCCGCTGAACCACCTGTGGTTCGTCGAATACATCATGGTCTACAGTCTGGCGGCCGTGCTGCTGCTGGCCAGTCCCCGCCTTGTCGAGGCCCTGCAGCGGGCCTTCGAGTGGGTGATCCGGGGGCCACAGCTGATGCTGGCGCCCATCGCCTACCTGGCGGTGACCCGTCAGCTGATGTTCGGACACCTGGGGATCACCAATCATCTCAACGGCGACTGGTACAATCACGCCATGTCCTTCGGGGTCTTCCTGCTGGGCTTCGCTATCGCGCCCAGCCAGCAGGCCTGGGCGCAGCTGGAGCGCTGGCGCTGGCCCGCCCTGGCGGTGGCGATCGTGGCCCTGCCGGCCCTGATCTGGCTGGAGGCGCACCCGGTCGGCGCGGCGGGCGGCGGCCTGCCCAAGAACCTCGCCTTCGCCATCGACCAGTGGGCCACCATCTGCGCGGTGCTGGGCTTCGCCAGCCGCCATATCCGCGGCGCCGAGGGTCCGGTCCTGCGCTACCTCACCGACGCGGTCTTCCCCTGCTACCTGGCCCACCAGACCATCCTGGTGATCGCCGCCCACCACCTGAAGCGCCTGGACCTGCCCGCCGGGGCCGAAGCGGTCCTGCTGGTCAGCATCACCCTTGGCGGCAGCCTTCTGGTCTATGAGATTGTTCGTCGTATCGGGCCGATCCGGCCGCTCTGGGGCCTGAAGCCCCGGGCGCGCGGGACGCCAGCCGCAGCGAAGGTCACATGAGCCTCTATCCGCCGCCCTTCGCCGCCGAGGCGCCCGCCCGCTATCGCCGCCGCCGCATCCTGCTGCACATCGGGGTGGCCGCGCCGATCTTCGCCTTTGTCGCGGTGCTGATCGCCGTCGCGGCCTATCCCGGCTTCGACCACGCCCGGCAGTTCCTGAGCGACCTGGGCGGGGCCAAGGCGCGCTTCCCCTTCATCTTCAATTTCGGCGTGGCCCTCTCCGGCGCCGGGGCCATGGCCGCGGGGTTTGGCTTCGCCCTGGCCGTGGTCGCTCTGGGCGGCTCGCGGATCGCCGCGGCCCTGATCGCCATCTGCTTCGCCCTGGCGGGCGTCGGCATGATCATCTCCAGCTACTACGTCTATCCGGACCCCCGGCACCTGGCGATCAATCTGGGCCTGGGCATCCAGATCGCCCCGGTCTGCCTGATCTGGGGCCTGTCCAAGGTCGACGGCATGACCCGCCTGCGCTGGTTCCTGGCCGGGGTCTTCGCGGCCATGGCCGTGCTGACCGTCATCACCAAGCACCTGGTGTTCAAGGGCATGGTCAACGACTTCAATGTCGGCTGGTGGGAGCGGGCCTTCGCCATCGTCCTGGTGGGCTGGACCGGGGTCGCCGCCTGGGTCCTGGAACGGCGCCTGATGCACCTCGCCCACGAGGCGGACGCCGACTGAGGCGAAGAGTCTCAGATTTTTTCAAGCGGCGGACATTGATGGACTTTTCGGCCAAGCTTGGCCCTCGCTCGCGATTTCGTGATGAGTTTCAAGGGACAAGCCGACGCTGCGTCGCCCTTGGGCGGCGGAGATTGAAAATGCGGCGCCTGGAAGAGAAAATTTCGTTCACAGGCGAGTGATCAAGACGCTTGCTTGTGACCCTCGCATTGCAGCATAACATATCCGTGATCATGGCGTGATCGGTGTGCTGGGCGACGCGGGTGGGCGACGTCGGGACCGTAGCGCTTCAAAAAGACAACCGGCGGTTCTGATGGACGGCATGAGCCCCCTTGCTGCGCGCATCGACGCCTTCCCGGATCTGCGGGAAGAAGATCGTCGCTGGATGCCCGCGCCAGCCACCCTCGACATGCCGCGCCAGACCCTGGGTGCCGAGGCGGTCGATCATCAGCCGTCGACCTCGCCGGACAATGTCGCCCTTCGGCGCACCATCTTCTTCGCCTGCGCCTTCCTGCTCTCGGGCCTGGCCTTCCTGACGCCCGCGAGGGTCTATGCCGAGGACGGCTTCACGGGTCTTGAGACCCTGGCCCTGGTCCTGTTCGCCCTGCTGATCTTCCCGATCTCCGCCTGGTTCGTCAGCGCGACCGCCGGGGTGATCCTGATGCAGACCCGCGGCGGCGCCGACGAGATGGAGTTCCGCCCCGTCGCCCGTCGGCCCAAGGTGCGCACCGCCCTACTGATGCCGCTCTACAACGAGGACGCCGAGGCGACCTTCGGGCGGCTGGCGCGCATCGACCAGTCCCTGGCCGAGCTGGACGCCTCCGGCGCCTTCGACATCTTCGTGCTGTCCGACACCACCAAGGCCGCCGTGGCCGAGGCCGAGTGGGACGCCTTCCAGTCGTTCCGCCTGACCGCCCGCGCGCGCACCTATTATCGCCGCCGGCCGAAGAACACCGAGCGCAAGGCCGGCAACATCGCCGACTGGGTCCAGAACCATGGCGGCGCCTACGCCCACATGATCATCCTGGACGCCGACTCCATGATGTCGGGCGAGACCATCCTGCACCTGGTCGACGCCATGGAGCGCAAGCCGGACGTCGGCCTGATCCAGACCACCCCCGCGGTGATCAACGCCGAGACCTTCTATGCCCGCGTCCAGCAGTTCGGCGTGCGCATGTACGGCCGCGTGGCCGCCGCCGGCCTGGCCTGGTGGTCGGGCTCGGAAGCCAGCTACTGGGGCCACAACGCCATCGTCCGCGTCCGCGCCTTCGCCGAATGCTGCGGCCTGCCGATCCTGCCGGGCGCCAAGCCCTTCGGCGGCCACATCATGAGCCATGACGTGGTCGAGGCCTCGATGCTGCGTCGGGGCGGCTGGGGCGTGCACGTCACCGCGGCCCTGGGCGGCTCCTTCGAGGAGACCCCGCCCAACCTGCAGAACTTCCTCAGCCGCGACCGCCGCTGGGCCCAGGGCAACATGCAGCACCTGCAGCTGATCTTCGCGCCCGGCCTGCACTGGGTCAGCCGCCTGCAGATGGTCATCGGCTGCATGGCCTACCTGGCCTCGCCCCTGTGGTTCCTGTCCCTGCTGACCGGCCTGATCATCCAGTTCAACACCCAGCCCAAGCTGGAAGAGATCATGACCCTGCACGGCTGGCGCACGGTCACCGAGCCGCGCCACGACCAGCTGGCCCTGATCTGCATGATGGCGCTGACCTCGACCATGCTGTTCGGCCCCAAGCTGCTGGGCGCCCTTCTGGTCCTGCTGCGCCCGGACGAGCGCCGCACCTTCGGCGGCGCGGCCTCGGTCATGAAGGGCGCCGCCCTCGAGACCGCCATGTCCACCGTGCACGCGCCGATCATGATGGTCAGCCACACCCGCATGGTGCTGGAGATCCTTTCCGGCCGCGACGCCGGCTGGACCACCCAGCAACGCAGCGCCACCGAGCTGTCCTGGGCCGAGGCCTGCCGCGATCACCGCTGGGAGCTGCGCGCCGGCATCGTGTTCGCCGCCGCCCTGCTGGCCCGGCCCGACCTGGCCCTGTTCTTCGCGCCCATCGTCCTGCCGCTGCTGCTGTCGCCGGTCCTGGCCAAGATCACCTCGCGGGCCGATGTGGGCGCCGCGGCCCGCTACGCCGGCTTCCTGCTGACACCGGAAGAACTGGGCGAGGCCCCGGTGGCCCTGCGCCGCCGCCGGCCCATGCGCCAGCGCTTCACCCCCATCACGGTGAGCTTTGGCGGGCCCCACGACGAGGACATGGTCTCCGTCGCGCCCCACGCCCCGGAACTGACCGTGATCGCCGCCCGTGAGCTTTCCGAGCCCCAGCGCACCCACGCCGGCGCCTGATCGGGCGCCTGATCTCTCACCATGATCCAAGGCAAATTTGATCTAGGTGAAAATACGTAAGGGAACGGCCCGGATACCGGCCGTTCGGCGAAGGCCTTAGCCATACCGTCATGGCCAAGGAGACGCCGATGTCCATTTCCTACGCGATCGAACCCCGTTCCGCCCACCTCGCCGCAACCACCGCCGGGGACCTCCTGGACCGCATGGGCGTCCGCATGGCCTTCGCCAAGGACGAGGAAGTCTACGGCCAGGACGAAGACGCCGACCTCATCTACCGCGTGGTTTCGGGCGCCGTGCGCACCAGCCGCGTCATGAGCGACGGCCGCCGCCAGATCGGCGACTTCTACTATCCTGGCGACCTGTTTGGCCTGGAGCCCGGGCCGGAGCATCGCTTCTCCGCCGAGGCCCTGTGCGACTGTGTTGTCCTGGTCCTCAAGCGCACGGCCCTGAAGGCCGCCGGCGGCGAGGCCGAGCTGGCCAACCTGATCATGGAAGCCACCATGCGCGAGCTGCAGCGCACCCAGGAGCACCTGCTGCTGCTGGGCCGCAAGACCGCCTGCGAGAAGGTCGCGACCTTCCTCTCCGAACTGGCCGACCGCCGGGACGCCGACACCGTCGACATGCCCATGTGCCGCCAGGACATGGCCGACTATCTGGGCCTGACCATCGAGACCGTCTCGCGCATGCTGTCCCAGCTGCAGGGCGCCTCCATCGTCGAGTTCAAAGGCTGCCGCCAGTTCCGCATCCGTAACCACGACGCCCTGGCCCGCCTCGCGGCCTAACGCCCGCAGGCGGCCCTCAAGGCCGCCCCGGTCTGCCAAGGAGGTCCAGCCGTGACCTACCGCACCCTTCTCGTTCACGCCCAGTCCCTCGACGCGGCCAAGCCGCGCCTAGCCGTCGCCGCCGACCTGGCCCGCGACCTGGGCGCCCGCCTCGACGCCCTGAGCGCCGAGGTCGAGCCGAGCCTCGGGGTCGCCGACCCCTATGGCATGCTGCAGGCCGAATGGTTCAGCGTCATGCAGACCGAGCTGGAGCGCCGGTTCGAAGTGTCCCGCGCCCTGTTCGCGCAAGCCGCCGCCGGCCTCGAGGGTGAATGGCGCGGTGTCCGCGACCTGCCCACCCGCGCCCTGGCCGGCGCCGCCCGGGCCTGCGACCTGATCGTGGCCGGAGGCGCGCCCCTGGACGACAACGACCTCTACACCGCCGTCGACACCGCCGAGCTGGTGGTCCGCAGCGGCCGACCCGTCCTGGTCGCACCGCCCGCCGGTGGCAAGCTGCGCGGCAAGGCCGCCGTGGTCGCCTGGAAGGACAGCCGCGAGGCCCGCCGGGCGGTCGCCGACGCCCTGCCCCTGCTGCAACGCGCCGACCAGGTGGTGGTCTATGAGATCTGCGGCCGTGACGACGCCCAGGGCGCCGCCTTCCGCACCGAGGAGGTGGCCGCCCACCTGCTGCGCCACGGGGTCAAGGCCCGCGCCAAGGTCCGGGCCGGCGACGACGACCGGGTCTGCGACGAGCTGAACATCGAGGCCGAGGCCATCGACGCCGACCTGATCGTCTCCGGCGCCTATGGCCATCACCGCCTGAACGAGTGGGTGTTCGGCGGCGTCACCCGCGGCCTGCTGCGCCGGCCGGAACGCTTCGTCCTGCTCAGCCACTAGCTGGCTTGCCTCGGACCGCGTTCCCCCCTACCGGATGACCCCATGTTCGAAGGGACGGTCAGCGGATCCACCGACGTCGGCCTGGTCAGCCTGCTGCGCCGACTGCCGCCCTATGTGGCGGCGCTGGCGGCCTGGGGCCTGTTCCTGGCCCTGAGGGTGGCGCTGGAGCCGACCTTCGGCGTCCATCCCGGCTTCCTGCTGTTTGTCCCCTCCGTGCTGGTCGCAGCCCTGCTGGGCGGCGCCGGCCCGGCCCTGGTCGCCACGGCGCTCAGCCTGGCCGCAGGCCTCGCCCTCACCGGTCCCGGCCTGGTGTCGCGCCCCGCCGACCTGATCGAGACCGCCGTCTTCCTCGTGCTCGGCCCGGCCATCGCCTATGGCGGCTGGCGGGTGCAGCGCGCCGCGCGCCTGGCCGCCCAGGGCCTGAGGGGCCTGGAGGAGCGGGAGGCGCACCTGCAGTCCATCCTGGCCACTGTGCCGGACGGCATGATCGTCATCGACGAACGCGGCCGCATGTACTCCTTCAGCGCCGCCGCCGAGCGCCTGTTCGGCTGGCGAGCCGACGAGGTGGTGGGCCGCAACGTCTCCATGCTCATGCCCGCCCCCTATCGCGAGGCCCATGACGGTTATGTCGACCGCTACCTCGTCACCGGCGAGCGGCGGATCATCGGCATCGGCCGCGTGGTGGTGGGCGAGCGCAAGGACGGCTCGACCTTTCCCATGGAGCTGGCCGTGGGTGAGATGCGCTCCGGCGCGCACCGCTACTTCACCGGCTTTGTCCGCGACCTGTCGGAGCGCCAGGCCACCGAGCGCCGGCTGCAGGATATGCAGTCCGAGTTGGTCCACGTCTCGCGCCTGACCTCCATGGGCGAGATGGCCTCGGCCCTGGCCCACGAACTGAACCAGCCGCTCTCGGCCATCGCCAACTACATGAAGGGCTCCGTGCGCCTGCTGGAGGCGCCGACCCCGGACCGGGAGAAGATCAAGGGCGCCCTGAACAGCGCCAACGAGCAAGCCCTGCGGGCCGGCCAGATCATCCGGCGCCTGCGCGACTTCGTGGCCAAGGGCGAGGCGGACCGCCGCATCGAGAACCTGCACAAGCTGATCGAGGAGGCCGGCGCCCTGGCCATGGTCGGGGCCAAGGAGTTCGGGGTCCGCCTGGCCTTCCGGCTCGACCCGACCGTCGGCGAGGTGCTGGTCGACAAGGTCCAGATCCAGCAGGTGGTTCTGAACCTGATGCGCAATTCCATCGACGCCATGCAGGACAGCGCCCGCCGCAACCTCGACGTCTCCACCCGCCCCCTGCCCGACGACATGGTCGAGATCTCGGTGGCCGATTCCGGCCCCGGCGTGAGCCCCGAGGTGGCCGACAAGCTGTTCCAGCCCTTCATCACCACCAAGAGCGCCGGTATGGGTGTGGGCCTGTCCATCTGCCGCACCATTGTCGAGGCCCACGGCGGCAAGATCTGGGTCGAGCCGAACCCTGGCGGCGGGGCGGTGTTCCGCTTTACCCTGCGCGCCATACCCAAGGAGGCTTACGCGCCCGATGAGTGACGTGGTGCATGTGATCGACGACGACGAGGCGATGCGCGAGTCCCTGGACTTCCTGCTCGACGCCTCGGGCTTCCGCCCGCACACCTACGCTGCGGCCGCGGACTTCCTGGCCGTGGCCGACACCGCCGAGCCGGGCTGCATCGTCACCGACATCCGCATGCCGGGCATGAACGGCCTGGAGCTGGTGGGCGAACTGCGGGCGCGGGGCAACACCCTGCCCATCGTGGTCATCACCGGCCACGGCGACGTGCCCCTGGCGGTCGAGGCCATGAAGGCCGGCGTCGCCGACTTCCTGGAAAAGCCGTTCAGCGACGACGTGCTGCTGGCGACCATCCGGCGCTGCCTGGACAGCCTGACCCAAAGCGAATCCCACCTGGCCGAGGCCAAGCGGATCAATGAGATCCTGGACCAGCTGTCGCCGCGCGAACGCGACGTGCTCAAGGGCGTGGTGGCCGGCAAGCCGAACAAGGTCATCGCCCACGAGCTCGGCATCAGCCCCCGCACGGTCGAGGTCTACCGCGCCAATGTCATGACCAAGACCCGCGCCAACGCCGTCTCGGATCTGGTCCGCATGGCCATGGTCGTCGGCCTCTGACCGATTTGCGCTGAATCAAAGCGGGGCAGAGCGAGCGCTGGCAGGGTTCCTGCCGAATGTCTGCGACGCTCTCCATCCTGGCTGATCCGCGCCCGCGCGTCCTGCTCGTGGACGACGATCCGGCGCTGCGCATGTCGCTGGAGTTTTCCCTGGACCTGGAAGGGTTCGAGGTGCTGGCCATGGAGAGCGGCGAGGCCCTGCTGCGGCTCAGCGAACTGCCCCACACCGGCGCCTGCCTGGTGCTGGACCAGAACCTGCCAGGCGTGACCGGGGTCGAGACCCTGCGCCAGCTCCGCAGCCGCGGCGTCGGCCTGCCGGCCCTGCTGATCACCAGCAATCCGCCCCCGGCGGTGCGCGAAGCCGCCCAACGGGTCGAGGCCCGGATCGTCGAGAAACCCTTGCTGGGCGACACGCTGACGGCCCACATCACCGCCGCCATCGCCGCGGAGTAAGGGGGCCGCCTCACCGGCCGCCCCCAGATCATTCCGTCCTCAGATCGCCTTCGAATGCCGGCCCGCCTCGGGCTCGAAATAGGCGTCGAACACCGCGCAGACCGATCGCACCAGCAGCCGGCCAAGCTCGGTGATCTGGACGCAAGCGCCGTCCAGGCGGACCAGGCCGTCGTCCTCGAAGTCGCGCAGCCGGTTCAGGGCTGGGGCCAGGACCTCGACTTCGCGGCCGTGCCGGGCGCACAGCTCACCCAGGTCGGCCTTCAGGTCGCACATCAGCCGCTCGATGATCTCGCCGCGGAACCGGTCCTCGTCGCTCAAGGCCACGCCCCGGGCGGTGGCCAGCCGGCCCTCGGCGATCGCCTTGCGCCAGGGGAGTTCCTGGGCGGCGTTCTGCACAAAGCCCTGGGGCAGGAAGCCGATGGCCGAGGCGCCGACCCCGATCAGGGCGCCGGCGTCGTCGGTGGTGTAGCCCTGGAAATTCCGGTGCAGCCGGCCCTCGGCCAGGGCGATGGCCAGCTCGTCTCCGGGCAGGGCGAAGTGGTCCAGGCCGATCCGCACATAGCCGGCCTCGATCAGGCGCTCGGCGGCGGCCTCGCTCTGGTCGAGCCGCTCCATCGGCCCCGGCAGGGCGGCTTCGTCGATCAGCTGCTGGTGGGCCTTCATCCACGGCACGTGGGCATAGCCGAACAGGGCCAGGCGTTCAGGGCGCAGGTCGATGATCCGGTCCAGGGTCTCCACCATGTTGACCGAGGTCTGGTGCGGCAAGCCGTACATCAGGTCGATGTTCACCGAGCCGACGTCCACCTCGCGCAGCCAGGAGACGCAGCGCGCGACCTCCTCGTAGCTCTCCTTGCGGTTCACCGCCGCCTGCACCTGGGGCGAGAGGCTCTGCACCCCCAGGCTGGCCCGGTTCAGCCCGTGACGGGCCGCCGCCTGCACCCAGTCGCGGGTCAGGGTGGCGGGGTCCAGCTCGGCGGCGACCTCGGCGTCATCGCGCAGGGCGAAGGTCTCGGCGATGGCGCCGAACAGGATCTCCATATCGTCCGGCGACAGCATGTTGGGCGTGCCGCCGCCCAGGTGCACCGCCTTGGCCGGCCGGGGCGCGCCCAGGGCCTTGCGCACCAGTCCCAGTTCCTCGACCAGCAGCTTGGCGTATTCGGAGACCGGCTCATGCCGGTTCACCGCCCGGGTGCTGCAGCCGCAGAACCAGCAGAGCCGGCCGCAGAACGGGATGTGGGCATAGACCGACACCGCCTCGTCCGCCGGCAGGGCCGCCAGCCAGGCCTGGTAGGTCGCGACATCCACACCGGGATTGAACTGCACGGCGGTGGGATAGCTGGTGTAGCGCGGCGCGCGGCCGTCATACTTCTCCACCAGGGACATCAGGTCGGGCCGGGTCACGTTCGGCGGATGCGCGGCGTACATGCGGAAAGCTCCATTGGCGTCTGGAGCCTTACTGGCGCCGGCCTTTGGCGCGCGCGGTGATGCAGATCAAAAGCGCGGAGGATCTCCCCCACCCCCCCACGCATGCGGGGAGAGGGTTGGGGTGAGGGGTACGCGCGCCGCGTCTACAGCGGCCCGTCGTCCTGGTCGGTCGTCAGGATCCGCGCGGCGTCGCCCTGCGGGTCCTCGTACTGGCCGCTGCGCATGGTCCACCAGAAGGCGCCCAGCCCCACCAGGGCCAGGAAGATCGACATGGGGGCGAGCATCAGGAAGATGTTCATGCGCCTCGGCCTCCGATCCGCATCCGCAGGGCGTTCAGGGTGACCACCAGGGACGAGCCCGACATCGCCAGCGCCGCGACGAACGGGTTGATCAGGCCCAGCATGGCCGCTGGCGCAGCGATCATATTGTACAGGGCGGCGAACCCGAAGTTCTCCAGCGCCCGGGCGCGGGCCTGGGCGGCGGTCTCCAGGGCGGCGGTGACAGCGGACAGGCCTTCGCCAGAGAACACCAGATCGGCGGCGTTCTGGCTGGCGCTGAGCGCTGAGCCCGGCGCCATGGCGGCGTGGGCCTTGGCCAGGGCCGCGGCGTCGTTCAGGCCGTCACCGACCATCAGCACCT
Source organism: uncultured Phenylobacterium sp. (assembly GCA_964643835.1). GTDB lineage: Bacteria > Pseudomonadota > Alphaproteobacteria > Caulobacterales > Caulobacteraceae > Phenylobacterium. The sequence goes on from CAZXVO010000039.1 coordinate 17,838, forward strand.
TGCGGCCGCGGGCCTGCAGCCGCTCCACGGCCTCGGCCTTGTCGGAAGGCGACAGGGCCGCGCGCCAGTCCTCGACCCCCAGGGCCTTGGCGACGGCCGCCACCGGCCCCGGCAGGTCGCCGGACAGGATCTCCACCCCCAGGCCGCGCGCCTTCAGGGCGGCGATGGTCGCCGCCGCGTCGGGGCGCAGGCTGTCGGAGAAGCGGAAGCGGACCTTGGTGTCGCCGACGAAGCCGAACCAGATCTCGGTCTCGCCGCCTTGCACCCCGCCGACGCCGACAAAGGCGGCCCGGCCCAGGCGGGCGCGGCGGCTGTCGATCCAGCCTTCGACACCCTGGCCGGAGGTCTCGGTGACCTCGGTGGCCAGCGGGCCGGGTCCGGCCTCGGCCGCCAGGGCGCGGGCCAGCGGGTGGGCCGAGGCCCGGGCCAGCGGCGCGGCCAGGGCCACCAGGCCCGCGGGGGCCTCGATCAGGTGCGGGCGGCCTTCGGTCAGCACGCCCGTCTTGTCGAACACCACATGGTCGATCTCAGCCAGGCGCTCCAGGGCGGCGCCGGACTTCACCAGCACCCCGCGACGGAACAGGCCGCCGGAGGCGTTGATCTGCACCGCAGGGACCGCGAGGCCGAGCGCACAGGGACAGGTGATGATCAGCACGGCCACGGCCCGCAGCAGCGCCTCGCGCGGCCCCAGGCCCAACCCCCAGCCCGCCACGAAGGTCAGGGCCGCGGCGGTGTGGACCACCGGCACATAGATGGCGGCGGCCTTGTCGGCCAGGCGCACATAGAGCGAGCGTGACTGAGTGCCGGCCTCCACCAGACGGGCGATAGCGGCGACGGCGGAGTCCTCGGACTTCACCGTGGCGCGCAGGGTCAGCATGCCGGTCAGGTTCAGCGCCCCGGCCTGGATCTTCGATCCGGCCGCCACGGGCTCGGGCCGGGTCTCACCGGTCAGGAGGGCGTTGTCCAGCTCGGCGCTGCCGGCCTCGACCACCGCGTCGACGGGCACGCGCTCGCCGGGACGGACGATCAGGCGGTCGCCGACGGCCACCTCGGCCAAGGGCCGGCGCTGCTCGTGGCCCACCTCGTCCAGCACCACCGCATAGGGGGCCTGGAGCGCCAGCAGGTCGGCGGCGGCGCTGCGGGCCTTGGCGCGCAGCTGGTGGTCCAGCCAGCGGCCGATCAGCAGCAGGAACAGCAGCGAGACGGCGGCGTCGAAATAGGCGTCGCGGCCGTGCAGCAGGGTCTCGACAAAGCTGATCGCCAGGGTCAGCAGCACGCCGATGGAGATCGGTACGTCCATATTGGCCCGGCCGACCTTCAGCGAGCGCCAGGCCGACTGGAAGAACGGCATGCCGGCATAGAGGGCGCAGGGCGCGCCAATCAGGGCGCTCCACCACTGCATCATGGTGCGAGTGGCGGGGCCCAGCTCCTGGCCGAACAGGCCGGCCCAGAGCGGCACCGAGAACATCATAGCGTTGCCAGCCCCGAAGGCGGCGACGCCGAGCGCCAGGGCCAGCCGGCGGCCCTCGCGGTCGTGGGCCTCCACCGCCGCGCCCGGATCAAACGGCGTGGCCGAATAGCCGAGCCCCTCGACCGTGGTCAGCACCGCGCCGGGATTGGCCGCGGCGCCGGAGCGGAAGGTCACGGTCAGCTTGCCGCTGGTGAGGTTCAGCCGCGCGGCCTCCACGTCGGGCAGGGCGGCGACGCCCTTCTCGATCTTGGCCATGCAGTTGGCGCAGCGCGCGCCCTGGACCAGCAGGTCGATGCCCTTGGCGCCGCCTTCACGGGACTTCAGGAAGGCGCTGAGGTCGGGGCCAGCGCCCGCGAGGGTGTCATAGGTCAGGGCCATGTGACACGCCGTTCGGCCTCGAACACATGGCCGTCCTTGTCGCGAGCGGTGACCGACACGTCCCAGGCGCCGGACGCCGGGGTGATGTCGGCCTGGTAGTAGCCCGGCGCGATGGCGCGGAACTTCGGCGTCAGGCGGCCGGTCTCAGTGGCCGGGCGTTCAAGCTTGCCGGTCAGGGTCAGGCCTTCCAGCGGGCGGCCGTCCTTGTCGCGGAACTGGACCTCCAGGGCCCGGCTCTGCTCCGGGGCGATGCCGGCCTGCCAGCCCAGTTCCCGCTGGGCGGCGATCTGGGCCAGCTTTCTGTTGTAGGCCACGCCGTCCTCATAAGGCGTCACCGACACCTGACCGGGGAAGGTCTTGTAGGCCAGGGTGGCGAAGTAGAAGTCCACCGCGAAGACCAGCAGGAAGAACCCGACCACGATGCTCAGCACATGCCAGCCGGTGATGCGGAAGCCCGCGGGGGCTTGGCCAGTACGGACTTGGGTTGCGTCGCTCATGGATTGGCCGCTCCCGAAAGGAAGGTGCTCTTGGCGGCGATCTTCAGATCACCGGACACCAGGGTGAAGGTGGCGGGCAGGTTCGCGCCCTCGAGGTCGTCTTGCGCCCCGGTGACGAAGACCCGGACCGCGCGGGTCTGGTTAGGCTCGACCGTGAAGGTGATCTCGCCGTCGGTGGCCGCCGCGCCAGGCGTCTTCAGGCGGGCGTGCGGCACGCCGGTGAAGTCCACCTCGAAGGTGCGGGTCTGGAAGCCGCGGTTGGAGACCTTCAGCGTGTAGCCGTTGCGGATCGAGCCGTCGTGCAGGCGCACGAAGGTCGGATTGCGGTCGCGCAGCACGTGCAGGTCGATCTCCTGACGGTGCAGGAAGCCCCACAGCATGATCACGCTGACGAGGCTGAACGCCGCCGCGTAGTAGATCGTCCGGCTGCGAACCAGGTGATAGGTCGGCTTCTGGCCGCAGCTGCGCTGGGCCACGGCGTTGTCGGTGTCATAGAAGATCAGGCCCTTGGGCCGGCCGACACGGGCCATGATCTCGTTGCAGGCGTCGATGCACAGGCCGCAATTGATGCATTCCAGCTGCGCGCCGTCGCGGATGTCGATGCCCATGGGACAGGCCACGACGCAGGCGTTGCAGTCGATGCAGTCGCCGCGGCCGGTCCAGTCCTGGCCCTTCTTGTGCGGGCCGCGCGGCTCGCCCCGGTCCTTGCGATAGGTGACCTGCAGGGAGTTGAAGTCGAGCATGGCGCCCTGGATCCGGGGCCAGGGGCACATGTAGGTGCAGACCTGTTCACGCATCCAGCCGGCGAACACATAGGTCGTGCCGGTCAGCACAGCGCACGAAACATAGGCCGTCATCGGCGCCTGGCCGAGCCAGAAGGTGCGGATCAGGGTCGGTGCGTCGTGGAAGTAGAAGATCCAGGCCCCGCCGGTGCCAAAGGCGATGCCCAGCCAGGCCAGGTGCTTGCCGCTCTTGCGCCAGGCCTTGTTGAAGGACATGGGCGAGGCGTCGAGCTTCATGCGGGCGTTGCGGTCGCCCTCGAACAGCCGCTCCACATAGATGTAGAGGTCGGTCCAGACGGTCTGCGGGCAGGCGTAGCCGCACCACAGACGCCCGAACAGGGCGGTCGTCAGGAACAGGGCCAGGGCGCCCATCACCAACAGGCCGGTGATGAAATAGACCTCCTGGGGCCACAGCTGGATCCAGAAGAAGTAGAAGCGCCGGCCGGTGAAATCCACCAGGACCGCCTGGTCCGGAAGGCCGCCGGGGCGGTCCCACCGGATCCAGGGGGTGATGTAGTAGATCCCGAGCATCAGGATCAGCAGCGCCCACTTGATGTTCCGCCAGGTCCCATGGACCAGCTTCGGATAGATGGGCGTCCGCGCCTTATAGAGACCCCCGCCCCGGTCGGCCTTTTTTCGGGCCCCGGCGGCGGCTGAAACCGGACCTGAACCCTCGGGTTCAGGCGTCCTTGTCCGGTCTATGACTGTCGTCATCTACACTACTGACCCGCCGCGTTCGCGTGGATGTAAACCGCCAGAGCCTTGATGGTCTCCGGGTCGAAGCGATGCTCCCAGGTCGGCATTACACCGCCCCGGCCGTTCCAGATCTGGCCCTTGATGTCGGCGCGAGCCGAGCCATAGAGCCAGTCGGCGTCGGTCAGGTCGGGCGCGCCCTGGGCGGGCATGCCCTTGCCTTCCGGGCCATGGCAGATGGCGCAGTTGGCCTGGAACACCGGGCCAGCGCGGCCGACCGCGGCCGCATTGGCCGGACGGTGCGACAGGGCCACCACATACTCGGTCAGGTCGTTGACCTGGTCTGCGGGAACGATCCCGTCGCGGCCGAAGGCCGGCATCTGCGAGAAGCGGGTCTGGGGATGGTCGGACCGCACGCCCACCGTGATGGTGTGCTGGATGTCCTCAAGCGTCCCGCCCCACAGCCAGACGTCGTCGCGCAGGTTGGGATAACCCTTGCTGCCCGTACCGCCCGTGCCGTGGCAGGTGGCGCAGTTGTCGCCGAACACCGACTGGCCGACGGCCAGGGCGTAGGCCTGCAGCTTCGGATCGGATTCGATCTGCTGCAGGGAGGCGTTCTTCAGCTGCGCGCCCTCGGCGCCGCGGATGGCCTTCAGCTCATTGAGCTGCTGGGCCACGTCGGCGCGGTCGGACTTGTTCAGCGTGCCCTTGGTGTAGCCGTGCAGGCCCGGCCAGGCCGGCATCAGCACCCAGTAGACGATGGCGACGCCAACGCAGAGCCAGAAGGTCCACAGCCACCAGCGGGGCAGCGGGTTGTCGAGTTCACGAATGCCGTCCCATTCGTGGCCGGTGGTTTCGACGCCGGAGACGTCGTCGGTTTCACGCGGGGACATCTTGGTCCTCCTGTTCGAGGGGCATCTGGGCGAGGCGGTTGAACACCTCGCGGTTCCGGGGCCACAGCGCGTAGATGAGGCCGCCCAGGAAGATGAGACCGAAGTAGATGGTCCCCCCCTGCTGGGCGAACTTGGCCACGGTCTCGTAGGTCAGACCGCTCATCTCAGGTTCTCCGGGGCGTCGGCCTTGTAGGTCTTGAAGTCGACCAGGGTGCCGAGCATCTGGAGATAGGCGACCAGGGCGTCCATCTCGGTCAGGCGCTCGGGATCGCCGTCGAAGTCCCGCTGGGCGACCTTGTCGCCATAGCGCTTCTTCAGGGCGGTGCCGCCAGCGTCGAAGGGATCGGCCTGGGCTTCCAGGTCGGCCGTGGCGCTCTTCACCGCCTCGTCGGTGTAGGGCACGCCCACGGCCTTCATGGTCCGGACCTTGTCCTGGATGTCGCTGTAGTCGAGCTCCTTCTTGGCCAGGAAGGCGTAGGGCGGCATGACCGATTCCGGCACCACGGAACGCGGGTCGATCAGGTGATCCCGGTGCCAGCTGTCGGAGTACTTGCCGCCGACCCGCGCCAGGTCAGGCCCGGTGCGCTTGGAGCCCCACTGGAAGGGGTGGTCGTACATGCTCTCGGCCGCGAGGCTGTAGTGGCCATAGCGCTCCACCTCGTCCCGCAGGGGACGGATCATCTGCGAGTGACAGACATAGCAGCCCTCGCGGATGTAGATGTCGCGGCCGGCCAGCTCCAGCGGGGTGTAGGGACGGACGCCCTTCACCTTCTCGATGGTGCTCTCCAGGTAGAAGAGCGGGGTGATCTCGACCAGGCCGCCGATGGCGACCACGATCAGGATCCCGATGATGAGCAGCAGGGAGTGCCGCTCAAGCTTGGCGTGATGTTTCCACATGGTCGGAAGCCCCCTCAGCTCGCGGACGCCAGAGCGGGCTTAGCCGCTGCGGACGTCTCGGTGGCGGAGCCGGGCATGCGGACCGTGCGCCACAGGTTGTAGGACATGATGATCGCGCCAGCGAGGTACATGAGGCCGCCGATCATGCGGACGACGTTCTCGACATGCTTGGCGGCGACCGTCTCGACGAAGGAGTTCGCGAGGAAGCCCTGCGGCGTGTATTCGCGCCACATCAGGCCTTCCATGATCCCGGAGACCCACATCGAGGAGATGTAGAGCAGGATCCCGGTGGTCGCGATCCAGAAGTGCCACTCGACCAGGCGGTCAGAGTAGAGCCGCTCCTTCTTCCACAGCCACGGCACCAGGCAGTAGACCGCGCCGAAGCTGATGAAGCCGACCCAGCCCAGGGCGCCGGAGTGCACGT